>NZ_BACU01000033.1 GCF_000333275.1 Azospirillum sp. B4
CGCCGCCNTGTCACCGCCCGCTGCTCGGCATGGCCGACGGCCAGCACCCACAGTCCCGCCGCCCCCGCCGCCGCCAACAGCAGCGCCAGGACGCCGCCGGGGCTGGCGGCGCGCAAGCGGTTGGCGAAGGAGGGGGCGGTGGCCACGGGTGTCAATCGGTGGTGAGGCCGGCCCGCTCCGCCGCCTCATGCCGCTGCTGTTCCTCCGCCACCAGACGGGACAGTTCCCGCTTCAGGGTGTTGAACTCCGGCGAGGCGGCGTCGCGCGGGCGCGGCATCTCCACCCGGATGTCGCGCTTCACCGTGCCCGGCCGATAGGTCAGGACGACGATGCGGTCCGCCAGGTATATAGCCTCCTCGATGGAGTGGGTGACGAAGACGACGGTCTTGCCCAGGCGCGCCCAGATCTTGAGCAACTCATCCTGCAGCGACCGGCGGGTCAGGGCGTCCAGGGCGCCGAACGGCTCATCCATCAGCAGAACGGGGCTGTCCAGCGCCAGGACGCGGGCGATGGCCACGCGCTGGCGCATGCCGCCGGACAGGTCCTTGGGGAACCGCTCCCCGAACTCCGACAGGCCCAGCATGTCCAGCAGCTCGCGCACCCGGGCGTCCGCCGCGTCCTTGGCCATGCCCTTGACCTCCAGCCCGAAGCGGATGTTCTTGGCCACCGTCATCCAGGGGAACAGGGCGTATTCCTGGAAAACCATGCCCCGGTCGGGACCGGGGTCCACCACCGGCTTGCCAGCCACGGTGATGGCGCCCTCCGTGGGGTGGGAGAAGCCGGCGATGGCGTTCAGCAGGGTGGACTTGCCGCAGCCGGACGGGCCCAGCAGGCAGACGAACTCCCCCGACGCGATCTCCAGGTTGATGTCCTTCAACGCCACCACCTCGTTTCCCGGGACGGCGAAGCGCTTGTAGACGTGGTTGATCAGGATGTCGGACATGGTTCAGTGCTCCAGCCCGCGGTGCCAGCGCAGCAGGTGGTTGTTGATGCGGGTGACACCGCTGTCGATGGCCAGGCCCAACAGGCCGATGGTCAGCATCCCGGCGATGATCTTGTCGGACCAGAAATACTCCCGCGCCTCCAGGATGCGGAAGCCCAGGCCGTTGTTGACGGCGATCATCTCCGACACGATGACGACGATGAAGGCGGTGCCGATGCCGATGCGCACACCCGACAGGATGTAGGGGGTGGCGGCCGGCAGCATGACGCGGCGGAAGATGGTGATGGGCCCCGCGCCCAGGTTGCGGGCGGCGCGCAGATAGATGCCGTCCACCTGGCGCACGCCGGCGATGGTGTTGACCAGCACGGGGAAGAAGGCGCCCAGCGAAATCAGGAAGATGGCCGGCGGGTTGCCCAGGCCGAACCACAGGATGGACAGGGGGATGTAGGCGATGGGCGGGATGGGACGCAACACCTCCACCAGCGGGTTCAGCCAGCGAAAGGCGGCCCGGCTGGCACCCATGGCCAGGCCCAGGGGCAGGGCCAGGACGGCGCCCACCAGGAAGCCCATGACCACGCGGTACAGGCTGCCGATGGCGTCGGTGATCAGTTCGCCCGAGAATATCCAGGCGATATAGCCGCCGTTTGCCGGATCATACGGATCGGCGGGCATGAGATAGGCCCACCAGCGCACGGCCACCGCCACGGGCGAGGGCAGGATCTTCGCGTTGACCAGGCCGGAACTGGACGCCGCCTGCCAGATGACAAGCAGCACGAGCGGCACGACGGCCCCCTGCAGGGCCGCCAACCAAGTGTTACGCCGCATTCGGGTACTCCCCATGAAAGCGCGAAAGAAGCGGATCGAAAAACGGGCCCGTCGTTTCCTGGAACGACGGGCCCTGGGGCCTTACTGGATGCCCAGTTCCTTCTTGGCGTCGGCCAGCAGGTCCAGCTTCACATAGTCGGTGGCCGTCGGCACCTTGGCCATCTTGGACACGCCATACTTGGCCATGGTCTCGGCCGTGATCTGGATCTGGGCCGGGTCGATGTCATAGCTGTACTGGGCATTGCCCATGGCGCTGTTGAAGTCGGCCTCGGTCAGCTGCTTCTTGAACAGCGTTTCGCGCACGTACTTGGACGCGACCTCGGGTTTGTCGATGAAGGTCTTGGTGGCCTTCACGAAGCAGCGCATGAATTTCTCGGCCACGGCCTTATGCTTGTCGTGGAACTCCTCCGACATCACCAGGGTGCGCACCGGGCTGCCGATGGCGGTGTCATAGGGCTTCAGCACCTCAATACCGAAGCCGCCGTTGACTGCCTGCGAGCCCTGCGGTTCCGTCTGCATGATGGCGTCCAGCTGCTTCAGCATCAGGGCCTGGTTCAGGTCCGGATAGTTCAGGTAGACGATCTGGACGTCCTTGCCCCCCTGGTCGGACCAGGTGAGATTGTGCTTGGCCAGTTCAGCCGCCAGCAGCACCTCCTGGATGCCACCGCGCGTGACACCGACCTTCTTGCCCTTAAGGTCATCGACGCTGGCCACCTTGGCCTCAGGGGCCGCCACCAGGCGGGC
>NZ_BACU01000032.1 GCF_000333275.1 Azospirillum sp. B4
ATCGCCTCCACCTGCGGCTGCAGCTTCTTCATCTTGGCGGCGCTACGGAACTGCTTCTGCGCCAGCGGGAACATCAGCGTGCGCAGGCAGATGGTGAACAGCATGATGCCCAGGCCGAAGTTGCCCAGCAGGCGGCCGAAGAAGTCCAGCGCCAGTGAGAACGGCATGGTCAGGAACCACAGGTGGCCGAAGTCGATGGCGCGGTTGAACAGCGGGATGCCCAGGTCGTCCTGGTAGCTGTCCAGCAGCTTCATCTCCTTGGCGCCGGCAAACAGGCGCTGGGTGCTCTCCGTGCTCTGGCCCGCTTCCAGCGTCACCGCGGCTTGCGCGTAGTCGGTCTGGTACAGGTCGCCCTTTTCCTGGTGGGTGACGTGGGCCGTCAGGCTCTGCGTCTGGTCGGGCACCAGGCTGACCAGCCAGTACTTGTCGGTGATGCCCAGCCAGCCGCCCCTGGTGTCGAAGGACTTGGAGGTCTCACCCGACACGTCCTTGTAGCTGATCTCCTTCAGCGAGCCGTCCAGCAGGCCGATCGGCCCCTCGTGCAGCATGTAGGACCCCACCAGCGTGGGGTGGCTGGCACGGGCGATGCGGGCATAGGGGTAGAGGGTGACGGCGGTGGCACCGCCGTTGGTCACCTTCTGGCTGATGGTGAACATGAAGTTCCGGTCCACCGCCACCGTGCGCTCGAACGTCAGGCCCTGGCCGTTGTCCCAGCGCAGTGTGACCGGATGGTCCGGCGTCAGGTCGGCGGTGTCGGCCGCCTGCCATTCGGTGGTGGGGCCCGGCACGGCGGCGCCGTTGGCGGTCCAGCCGTATTCGGCGAAGAAGGCGCCGGGGGCGCCGCTGGGCGACAGCAGGGTGACGGCCGGGCTCTGCTTGTCCACCGTCTCGCGATAGTCCTGCAGGCTCAAATCGTCGAACCGGCCGCCGCGCAGGTTCAGGGTGCCGGCCAGGCGGGGGGTGCGGATGGTGATGCGCTGTCCCTCGCCCACCACCGTGGCGCGGTCGCGCAGCGCGTCGGCGACGCCGCCGGCGGCCACGGCACCGGGCGCGCCAGCGGGCGCGGCGCCGGGCGCCGGGGGGGCGGCCAGCGCCTGCGCCGCTTCCTGCCTGGCCTTCGCTTCCTGTAGGGCGCGCTGGCGCGGCGCCTCATAGAAGAAGTGGAAGCCCAGGAGGATGGCGGCCGACAGGCCGATGGTGATGAACAGGTTCTTCTGATCGCTCATGTAGTCACTTCCCACACAACCCCGCTCCCTTGGCCCCAGTGCCGTGGCCCAGTCCCGTGGCCCCGGCCGGCAACGACGGCGGTCTCAACAACAAATGGCGGCTGGACCCTAACGGGCCGCGCGGCCCCCGTCCATATGGCAGCAATGGATGTCAGGCGAATGACGGCGGAAAAGGTCCGATTCGGGCGGCATAGGGGCCGCCGGCGGCACCGGATCCAGCCCTCCGGCCGTCCAGGGGTGGCATCGGGCGATGCGCCGCAGGGCCAGCCATCCGCCTTTCAGCCCGCCATGCACGGCCAGGGCCTCCAGCGCATAGGCGGAACAGCTGGGTTCGAAGCGGCAGCGGGGGCCCAGCAGCGGCGCCAGCAGCAGCCGGTAGACGTGGATGGGCAGGCGCAGAAGGTGGGCCAGTGGGCTCATGACGCCGGCGGGCTTTCAGCCGCCGTGCCTTGTGGCGGTGCTGGCATGGCAACGGCCTGCGCGCCCTCGGTCCAGGCGCCCAGCTTTTTCATGGCCAGGGTCAGGTCGGCCAGCAGGTCGCCGTAACGCCGTGTCACGGTTTCGCTACGGGCGATGACGACGAAATCGGTGTTGGGCTTGCCATGAAGGGCCAGCACGGCACGAACGGCCGCGCGCAAACGGCGCCGCGCGCGGTTGCGCTTGACGGCGTTGCCGACCTTCTTGCTGGCGGTGAAGCCCACGCGCACCAAAACGTCGCCGGCGGCGGGCCGCTGGCGATCGTCGTGGGCACGGGCTTGCAGAATCAGGCCGGGGGTTGCCCATTTGCGGCGCGCCCCGGCGACGGCCAGAAATTCCGACCGTTTCAGCAGGCGCCCCACCACGGCTATGCGCCGGGGCGCCATTGGGATTTAGGCCGACAGGCGCTTGCGGCCCTGGGCGCGACGGCGGGCCAGAACCTTGCGACCGCCGGGGGTGGCCATGCGGGCGCGGAAGCCATGGCGGCGGGCACGCACGAGCTTGCTCGGCTGGAACGTACGCTTCACGACTGATACTCCGGATAAAAAACTGGAAAATGGAAGGGCGTTGTATAGTGGCGACCCGGCGCGGAGTCAATGCGCCTGTTCTGACACACAAGGATGGCCGCCTTGCCTTCAGATGATGGGTTCGTGAATTATGAAAGCGCCGTGGCCGGCCGTCTACCGCCATCCTTGGCCGGGTGGATACGGCGCCTGGCGCCGCTTGGTCTTCTCCTCGTTGGGCTTCTTGTGGTGCTGGCGTCCGGCGGATACCACTGGTTGACGCTTGACGTCCTGGTGGGCCAGTTGCAGGCGCTGACCGACCTGGTGGCGGCGCATCCGCTGTGGGCGGCGGCGGCCGTCCTGGCCGTGGCCACGGGTGTTGCCGCCTTTTCCCTACCGGCGGCGACGGTGGTCAGCCTGGGCGCCGGTTACGCCTTTGGCGCGCCTGTCGGGGCGGGGCTTTCGGTCGCGGGCAGCACGCTGGGCGGTGCTGTGGCCTTCCTGGCGTTGCGCCGTGCCGGTGTCGGCGGGCTGGCGGCACGGTTGCCGGGCTGGTTGAAACCGGTGGCGGACCAGCCCTGGGCCGTCATCCTGGTGCTGCGCCTGCTGCCGGTCATGCCCTTCTCCGCCATAACCGTGCTGGCGGCCGCGATTCGCATGCCCTTGCACATCTTCGTGGCCGGCACGGCGCTGGGTGCCTATCCGCCGCAGTTCCTCTACGCCCTGTTGGGGGCGCGTTTGCCCGCCCTGCTGGCGGCGGGGGAGCGGCCGGGCCTGGGCATGCTGTCGCGGCCGGCGGTGGCGGGCCCCTTGGCCCTGCTGGTGCTGTTGGCCCTGGCGCCCGTCATGCTGCGATATTGGCGCCGCCGCGGCGCCTGAGTCGCGCTCCGCCCGATTCGCCCCATATATAAGGTGAGGATATGGAAGGAGGCCGCGCCATGGCTTGGGATCCCGCGCAGTATGACCTGTTCGAGGCGGCACGCGCCCGCCCGGGGCACGATCTGATGGCGGCGCTGCCGCCGCTCAAGCCGGCCACCGTAGTGGATCTGGGCTGCGGCGCCGGCAAGCTGACCATGGCGCTGGCCAACCGCTGGTCGGCGGCGGAGGTGGCGGGCATCGACAGCTCCTCGGCCATGCTGGGGCGCGCCGCGCTGCTGGATGCCCGCGTGGCCTGGGAACTGGGGGACATCCGCAACTGGCGGCCCCAGGCGCCGGTGGACCTGCTGTTCTCCAACGCCGCCCTGCAGTGGGTGGAAGGGCACGAGACCTTGTTCCCGCACCTGCTGACCCGCGTGGCGCCCGGCGGCGTGATGGCGGTGCAGATGCCGCGCAACTTCGCCTCCCCCTCCCACACCCTGTTGCGCCAGGTGGCGGCGGAGGGCCCCTGGGCCGCCCTACTGGAAGGGAAGCTGCGCGAGGCGCCCGTGCACGATCCGGCCCAGTATTATGACTGGTTGAGCCCCGGCGCCCGCCGTGTGGACATCTGGGAAACGGAATACCTGCACGTGCTGGACGGCGCCGACCCGGTGCTGGAATGGACCAAGGCGACCGCCATGCTGCCGGTGCTGGAAACCCTGACGGGGCCGACGCTGGCGGATTTCATGGAACGCTACCGCGCCGCCCTGGCGGCGGCCTACCCCCGGCGGGCCGATGGCCGCACCCTGTTCCCCTTCCGCCGGCTGTTCATCGTCGCCACGCGGTAAATTGACGGGGGCGGGGCGGTTGCGGACAATGGAACCCCGATCCTTGTTCCTTGGTGGGAGACCCCATGACCGTCCTTGAGGTCGCCGTCTATGCCCTGGTGCTGACCGGGGGCAAGACCCCCTTCTTCTGCGAACAGAAGGACCAGGCGGTGGAATGCACCAACGGCCTGTCGGCGACGGAGGAGAAGGGCGTCATCCGCTACGACAACGGCGTGGTGGTGACCCGCCTGCCGGATGGTGGCCTGTCCTTCTCCAACGGCATCACCGCCCATTGGGGTGCTGGCAGCTGGGTGCAGTTCAGCAACGGCGTCAGCCTGCGCCGCGTGGCCGGCGGCAACTTCAAGTCCTCAACCGGCATGCTGTGCGAGGCCGGTGGGACCATCAAGGCGTCCTGCCATAAGGACGATTAGGTCGGTTTAGAGCGTGATGATTTTAGGTTCGCACATACCCTGCATGGGCGAGGTAGTTTGAACACTCTGCGGGAGTGACGGTTTGGAGAGTTTTGCCGATGGCGGCACAGAGGCCATCGGCAGATCGCTCTTGAGCTTGACGCAGATGATGCTTGAGTTTGGCGAAGAACTGCTCGATGGGGTTCAGGTCGGGTGAGTATTTTGGAAGGAAGATCACCCTGGCCCCGGCCGCCCGTATGGCGTCCCGGACGGCCTTGCCTTTATGTGAGCCGAGATTGTCCATGATGACGATGTCGTTGGGCTTCAATGTCGGGACAAGGACCTGCTCGGTATAGATCCTGAAGCGCTCGCCGTTGATCGGCCCCTTGATCAGCCACGGCGCATCCACGCGATCTTGGCGCAGGGCGGCGATGAAGGTCATGGTATTCCAATGGCCGAAGGGGGCCGGACCAGGTAACCGTTGCCCACGCGGGGCCCAGCCTCGCAACGGCGCCATGTTAGTCTTGGTCCACGTCTCGTCGATGAACACCAATCGAGACGGGTCGATCCCCGGTCGCAGTCTCAGCCATCGCTCCCGGTGGCGGGCGATGTCCGGCCGGCTTCTTTCCGTGGCGACCAAAGTCTTTTTTTATAACTCAGTTTCTCAGCATGCACGAACTCCCAGACCGAGCGGTAGTCCACCTTCAAATTCCGGTCCGCCAGCTCACGGACAAGACCACGTAAGGTGAACGGGCCGCTGGCACAGCGCGTCAGCAGCCAGTCCCGGTGCTCCCCGGAGATCGCCTTCGGCTTATGCCCTCCCATCTGACCAGGAGCCACGCTGCCGGTTACCGCCTCGCGCTCCAGCCATTTGATCGCCGTGCTCACCGCAACGCCAAACCGCTTCGCGGCCTGATGGCGTGACAGGCCATCAAGCTTAACCGCGTCAACAACGCGCTGACGAAGATCCATCGAGTACGGACGACCCATCGTTCCCGGCCCCATATAAATCAAACCGGTAACCTTGAATCACATTCCAAGCTCGTTGGGAATCCAATCCTGAATCAGCCTTATTTCATCCCGCTCTAAGGCG
>NZ_BACU01000031.1 GCF_000333275.1 Azospirillum sp. B4
AGGAAAAAGCGGCTTGCACATAACGGATACTCTAAGTGCTCAAGGTCGCCGCAGGGCCGCAACCAGCGGCATGGGATTGCCTCATGCCGCTGTCGCACGCGACCCCTCGTTCACATGAAAGGGGGCCGCCCCGCGATTGAAGCTTACGCTTCCAGCGCCTTCACGCCCGGCAGCTCCTTGCCTTCCAGCCATTCCAGGAAGGCGCCGCCGGCGGTGGAGATGTAGCTGAAGGCATCGGCCACGCCGGCGTGCTCCAGGGCCGCGACGGTGTCGCCGCCGCCGGCCACGGACAGGACGCTGCCGGCCTTGGTCAGGTCGGCCACGATCTTGGCCACGGCGTTGGTGGCGGTGTCGAACGGCTCGATCTCGAAGGCGCCCATGGGGCCGTTCCACACCACCGTCTTGGCGGTGGCGAGTTTCTCACCGTAGTAGGCGACGGTGGCGGGGCCTGCGTCCAGGATCATCTCATCCGCCGCGATGTCGCCGGGGGCGGCGATGCGGTTGGCGGCATGGGCCTTGAATTCCTTGGCCACGGCCCCGTCCTTGGGCAGCAGGATCTGGCAGCCGCCGGCTTCGGCCTTGGCCAGGATGGCGCGCGCCTGGTCGGCCATGTCCTTCTCCGCCAGCGAGGCGCCGACGTCCACGCCCTGGGCGTAGAGGAAGGTGTTGGCCATGCCGCCGCCCAGCGCCAGGATGTCGACCTTGCCCACCAGGTTCAGCAGCAGGTCCAGCTTGGTGCTGATCTTGGCGCCGCCGACCACGGCGGCCACCGGCCGCTGCGGCTGGCCCAGGGCCTTGGACAGGGCCACCAGTTCCGCCTGCATTAGGCGGCCGGCCGCCGCCGGCAACAGGCGGGCCAGCGCCTCGGTCGAGGCATGGGCGCGGTGGGCGGCGGAGAAGGCGTCGTTGACGTAAAGGTCGCCCAGCTTGGCCAGCTCGGCGGCGAAGGCGGCGTCGTTCTTTTCCTCACCGGCGTGGAAGCGCAGGTTCTCCAGCACCAGCACGTGGCCCTTTTCCAGGGCGCGGATGGCGTCCTGCGCCGGCTTGCCGATGCAGTCGCTGGCGAAGGCCACCGGCGCGCCCAGGGCGTCCGACAGGGCCGGCACCACCTGGCGCAGGGAGTTCTTCTCATCCGGGCCGTTCTTGGGCCGGCCGAAATGCGACAGCACGACGACCTTGGCGCCCTGGGACGCCAGTTCCTTCAAGGTGGGGACCAGACGGACCAGGCGGGTGGCGTCCGTCACCTTGCCGTCCTGGACGGGGACGTTGAGGTCGGCGCGGACCAGCACGGTGCGGTTGGCGGGGGCGATATCGTCTAGGGTCTTGAAAGTCATGGCGTCGGTTCCCGGCCCATATCATCGTGGAATGCGAAGGACGGGGCCAAGGAAGCATAGGCGGGACCCTGTTGCAACCGCACAAGGCGGCCCGCTACACCTCTCTGGCCGAAAGGCGGATGCGGGGCCGGATGGGGGTGCATTTCCGTGATCTACTACATCGCTTTCCTGATCGTCCTGGCGCTGCTCACGCTCGTGTTCGCGCGGCGCGGCGTGCTGGAAGGGCGGGTGCTGGCCGCCGGCCTGCTGGTCCTGCCCGGCGTGACGGCCATGGAGGACTGGGCCGCCCGCGACCTGGGCGCCCTGGGCCTGTCCGGCGGTCATGTCGGCCCCGTCACCCTGCTGCTGATCCTGGGCGCCGGCGTGGAGGAGGCGGGGCGCTACCTGCTGCTGTCCTTGAGCCGGCGCGATACCCGGGCGGCGGTCAGTGCCGGCTATGCCTGGGCTGCCTGGGAACTGGGCGTGGCCGTGTGGGCGCTGGCGCGCGGCATGCTGCCGCTGTGCGCCGCCGGCGACGCCCACTGCCTCAGCCTGGGGTTCCCGCCGCTGCTGGCCCTGGGCACGGTGTTGGTGGCGCGCTCCGTCCCCAGCCTGCTGCACGTGGCCCTGTCGTTCGGCCAGTTGTGGGCGGTGCGGGCGACGTATCCCGCCGCCCGCGCGCTGTGGTTCACGCTGATGGTGGTGACGCACTTGGCCATAAACCTGGCGATCGTGCGCCACGGCCATTTGTGACGGCGGCCACCTTTGACCAGCCGAACAATTGGCCGGCCCCGCCAAAGTTTAACCATTCACCATATTGTCGCCGCCCGGGGGGTCCTATAGCGTTGGGCTCATGGGCGTGCCCGGCCGCCGGCCCCGCGCCCCTGTCAAAGCCGGACCCCCGCCTTGATGCCTGACCATCCGTCGCCGCCTCCTGCACCTTCCGCCGCCCCGGCGGAGGGAACGCCCGTCCCGTCCCCGGTGGAAGCCCCACAGGAGATTGAGCTTAAGTTGGCGGCGGATCCGAAGCACCTGGCGCGCCTGAAGGCGGCACCGGTGCTGGCCGGCCCGCGCGCCGCCACCAAGACGCTGATCAACACCTACTTCGACACGCCCGAAGGGGAACTGGCCGCGCGGGGCGTCAGCCTGCGCCTGCGCCAGTCGGGCGCCAAGCTGCTGCAGACGTTGAAGGGGCCGTCCACGGCGCGCGGCATGGCCCTGTCCCGGTCGGAATGGGAAATCCCGGCCCCCGACGGCCATTTGGTGCCCCAGGCCTTCACCGACGAGGCCCAGGCCCTGCTGGCGGGGGTGGACCTGCGCCGGCTGGCGCCCGTGTTCAGCAATGAGGTCAAGCGCTGGACCCGCACCGTGCCCTTGGCGGCCGGCCTGGCGGTGGAGGTGGCGGTTGACCAGGGAGTCACCCGCAGCGCCGACGGGCGGGAGGAACCGATCGCGGAGCTGGAGCTGGAACTGGCCGCCGGCCAGGACCGCCGCGTGCTTTACGACCTGGCGCTGGCGGTGCATCGCGCCGTGCCCCTGCGCCTGGAAATGCGCACCAAGGCGGACCGGGGCTATGCCCTGGCCAAGGGGGAGGTGGCGGAGCCCAAGGCGGTGAAGGCCGGCCCCCTGGAGTTCGGCGCCAACGACACGGTGGAAGCGGCGCTGGCCGGCGTGGTCCGCGCCTGCGTCCACCACATGGCCGCCAACGAGGCCGCGGTGCTGGCGGGTGACCCGTCCGGCGTCCACCAGCTGCGCGTGGCGGTGCGGCGCCTGCGCTCCGCCCTCACCCTGTTCAAGGCCATCCTGCCGCCGGCGCAGAGCGCCGGTCTGAAGGTGGCGCTGAAGGGGCTGGCCGATGCCGTCGGCCCCGCCCGCGCCTGGGACGTGTTCCTGGAAGAGCTGCTGACGCCGGTGTCGGCGGCGATGCCGGAGCAGGAAAGCCTGGGCGCGCTGGCCGTGGCCGCCCAGGGCGCCCGGGGGCGGGGCCATGCCGTCGCCCGCGCCACCGTGTCCGGCCCCGGCTATACCGAGCTGCTGCTGACCCTGGGGCGCTGGGTGGACGGGCGCTGCTGGCGTGACGACGCGCCGGCCGATCGCCTGGCCTGGCTGGGCCAGCCGCTGCCTCCCTTCGCCGACGCGGTGCTGACCCGCCTGCGCCACCGCGCCGCCAAGCGCGGCCGCCACTTCGCCCGCCTGGACGCCCCCGCCCGCCACGGCCTGCGCATCGCGCTGAAGAAGCTGCGCTATGGTGTGGACTTCTTCCGCTGCCTTTATCCGCAAAAGGGCGTGCGCCGCTATCTCGACCGGCTGTCCGCCTTGCAGGACGGGCTGGGCCACCTGAACGACGTCGCCACCATGGATGGCCTGATCCGCGACCTGCGCGCCGATCTCGTGGGAGCCAAGGACACAACCCCCGCCGGCTGGGACATGGGCGCTGGCCTGGTGCTGGGCTGGCACGCCGCCCACATGGCGGTGGGGGAGGAGGCGCTCTGCCGCGCGGTGGAGGACTTCCTGGACGCCGATCCCTTCTGGGCGCCGGTCGACCACTGGCCGCACCCGCCCTCCTGACCCCTAACCGCAGTCCCCCCTAACCGCAATTCCATGCCGCACGTTTAAGGAACCGGTACCTCATGCTTTCCATCCTCGTGGCCAACATCAAGGGCGGCGTCGGCAAGACCACGGTCGCCACCCACCTGGCCGCCGCCTTCGCCGCCGACGGCCGGCAGACCGTGCTGGCCGACGTCGACCGGCAGAAGTCCTCCCTGGGCTGGCTGGCCCGCCGGCCGGTGACGGCCCCGGTGATCGCCGCGCTGGACTGGACGAAGGAGATCGGCGGCGTGCCCAAGGGCGCCGACGTGCTGGTCATCGACGCCCCCGCCGCCCTGAAGGCGAAGGAGGTGGAGCAGTTGGTGGCCGAGGCCGACGTGGTGGTGCTGCCCCTGCTGCCCGGCGCCTTCGATGAGCAGGCGACAGAACGCTTCCTGAAGAAGCTGGATGAGCTGAAGCCCATCCGCAAAAGCCGCAAGGCCGTCGCGGTGGTGGGCAACCGCGTCCGCGCCCGTACCCGCGCCGCCGACCGGCTGGACACCTTCCTGGGCACGGTGGGCCACCGCGTGGTGACCCGCCTGCGCGACAGCCAGGCCTATCCCGACGCGGCCGCCGCCGGCCTCAGCCTGTTCGACCAGAAGGCCAAGCGCCTGGCCGACCTGCGCCAGGACTGGGCCCCGCTGATCGCGTTCATCGAGGATCCGAGCTGAGGCATGACCTCAGGGCCTTGGCTCAATGGAGCGTAGCGACCAGGACGCTCACCTAGTCCGCCGCAGGTTTCCGGGGAAGACCGGAAACCGAGGAAGCCAAGCCCCCGGATGGGGGCGCCCGGCGTTTGAGGGCGTCCAAAAGCTAATACACACTCCGCCATAACTGGTCGGGTGTGGTCAGCATCTTCAGGAATTCCAGGATGGCCCACAGCTGGTCATCGGTGAGTTCGCTGCCGTCGGCGCGGCGATAGTCGTCATGGCCGCGGTTGCAGTTGCCGGGCAGGCGGGTGTCGTACGTCCAGGTGCCCGGCGTCCCCACGGCGCTGACATGGCCCACCTGCACCGGGTCGAACTCGCGCCATCCCACGGCGAAGGCGGCCGGCCGGGCGGATGACTTCAGCACGCCCCACAGGGTGGGAACGGAACCATTGTGCAGGTAGGGGCCGGTGGCCCAGATGCCGAACAGCGGCCGCGCCTCATAGACCGGCGGCGTCTGGTCACCCGCCGCCCCGTCGCTGGTGACGCAGGAGGTCTTGTGCGCCGGTGGGCCGGCCGGCCGCACGGTCTTGAAGGCAGGGCCGGCGGCTTCCTCCACCGCGTTGACGGTGCCCGTCTTCTGGTCGATGGCCAATTTGATCAGCTTCAGCGGCGTCAGCCCCAGGTTGGAATAGTCGTCGTGGTTCAGCTTCCCGCCCTTCTGGTTCAGCAGGCCGTCGACGATGCCGCCGATGACACCGTTGGTCAGGACGCTGACAGCCGGCGCCTCCGCCGGCATGTCGCCCACCGTGACGGCGCCGTCATCGCCGAACAGCAAGGCGCGGGTGCCGTCCAGCGGGCCGGATTTCACCCAGCGCAGGGCGTTGCGGTACATGGTGGGGTCGGTGTCGGTCGGGCGTTGGTCCAGCACCGGCCACACCTCCTGGCTCAGCGCCGCCTTGGTCATGTGGTGGCAGTCGGCGCAGACCTCGTTGAACAGCTGGCGCCCATCCTCCGCCCGGCCGGCGTTCACCGGCCCGAAGACGGTGGAGGGCCAGGCGGGGGGCGCCAGCACGGTGATGGCCCATTCCAGCTTCATCAGGCCCGGCACGCTGATCGAGGTGTCGTAGAAGGGGATGTGGGGGAACAGCTTGGAGGCGAAGCGCCGCCGGTCGCCGGGGCAGGCGTTGCCGGCGATGTCCTTGCCGGCGACGCAGACGTTCAGCGCGCCGAACACGCCCAGCACCTCCCCCGTGTTGCGGGTCAGGGCCTTGATGTAGTTGCCGTTGGGGGCGGACATGTTCCACTGCACCGCGTCCTGCCGGTGGGCGTTCCACAGGAAGGGGTAGCTGACCGGGGCATGGGCCGGCGCCACGTTGGACGGCACCTTGAAGTCCAGGCCGGTCAGTCGGTTGAAAATCATGCTGAAGGCGTCCAGCCGCGCCGGCCCCCAGGCCTGGCCATCCAGCGCCGCGCCGAAGAACTGGCCCCAGGCGGCGGCGAAGGCCGCCAGGCTGGTCTTCAGCGCCGCCCTGTCGCCGCCGACCCGGGCGGCGAAACGGTTGAACTTGGCCGGGTCGGACACCGTTTCGGCCAGCGCCGCCGACAGTTCCACCAGCATGCCCTGGAAGTCGGCGTCGGCCGGCCCGCCGTCCACCCGCAGCGCCGTGCCCTGGTAGGTGATCTGCCCGGTATGGCAGGCGGCGCAGGTCATGCCGATGTAGGTGGGGCCGGTGCCCCGGTCCAGCGCGAAACCCACGGGCAGCCGCTCCGGGTTCTGCGCCGAGACCTCGTTGGGTAGATAGCCGAAACGGGCCAGCCGGTCGGCCAGGAACAGCTGGGTCGAGCCCGGCCGCTCCAGCGCCTTGAACCAGTTGTACGGCATCAGCTGCGAGCCCTGGCTGGTGGTGTAGAAGCCCTGGCGCACCGATTGCGGCCAGTTCTGGTCCAGCAGGCGCACCACGGCGGGTGCCGCCGGTGTTTCGGCCCGGCCCGGTCCAGCCAGCGAAAGGACGCTGACACCCAGGACGGCCGCCCCCGCGAGGGCGATCGGGGTCGCCCGCCGCACCATGGTCCCGCGCATGACGTGATCCCCCCTATCCCCCCGCCCTGGCCAGGCGACTTACCCGCAAAATACACGTTAAGCGCGAAAATATCCAATTGTCGTGGCGTGCGGCCGTCAAGGGAGGGGCGCTGTGACACCCCGCCCTTTCCTGTGACATACGGGGCGGCAAACCGGGTGTGCCCTGGACTTGGGCGCCCATCCTTGCCAGAAAGGCGGCAAAGAGCCGGCGCTCGTGTCCGGTCGTTCACCAGCCAACTTCGGGAAAAAAAGGGGAGAAGCATGCAGGTTCAAGGTGTTGCCGCCATCATCACCGGCGGTGGTTCGGGTCTGGGCGCCGCCACCGCCCGCCGCCTGGCGGCGGAGGGCGCCAAGGTCGCCCTGCTGGACGTCAACGTGGCCGCGGCCCAGGCCGTGGCCGCCGAGATCGGCGGGCTGGCGCTCAGCTGCGATGTGACCAGCGCCGACAGCGCCACCGCGGCCATCGCCGCCGCCCGTGAGGCGCATGGTGCGGCCCGGATCGCCGTCAATTGCGCCGGCGTCGCCACCGCCGGCCGCGTTCTGGGCCGTGAGGGCCCGCTGGATCTGAACGCCTTCCGCAAGGTCATCGAGATCAACCTGATCGGCACCTTCAACATCCTGCGCCTGGCCGCCGCCGACATGAGCACGCTGGACCCGCTGGAGGACAACGAGCGCGGCGTGATCATCAACACCGCCTCCGTCGCCGCCTTCGATGGCCAACTGGGCCAGGCGGCCTATGCCGCGTCCAAGGGCGGCGTGCACGCCATGGCCTTGCCCATCGCCCGCGAGCTGGCCCGGGTGGGCGTGCGCGTCATGACCATCGCCCCCGGCATCTTCTGGACCCCCATGGTCGCGGGCTTCACGCAGGAGGTGCAGGACAGCCTCGCGGCCTCCATCCCCTTCCCCAAGCGCCTGGGCAAGCCGGAGGAGTACGCCGACCTGGCCTTGGCCATCTGCCGCAACGTCATGCTGAACGCCGAAACCATCCGCCTGGACGGCGCGGTCAGGATGAACGCGAAGTAAGTTCCTGGAGAGGCTGGGGCTGTCGAGGTGCGGCGGGGCGTCAGCCCCGCCGCTGGCCGAACGCCTCCAGCGCCCGTTCCATCTCCCGGGCCACGGGCGTCACCAGGGGGTGGCTGGCATAGGCGGTCCACAGGGCCGCCAGCGCCGGACGCTTGGCCAGCAGGTCTTCCTGGCTGTAACGCGGCAGGAACCGTTCCAGGAAAAGCAGTGTGGGCGCCAGCGCGCAATCCGCCAGGCTGAGGGTCGTCGGTGCCGGCGCGGGCAAGGGGGTGCGGCTCACCACCGCTTCCAGCGCGTCCAATCCCCGGGTCAGCTTGTCCAGGCGCGCGGCGTTGATGGTGGAGTCGCCGGTCTGGGCCATGAGCGACAGCAGTGGCGGCAGGACGTAGAGGTCCAGCAGCCGCGCCACCGTGCGCTGGGCCGCCCGCGCCGCTGGCTGCGCCGGCAGCAGGGCGGGGTCGGGGAAGGCGTCCTCCAAAAATTCACAAATGACGGCGGACTCGATGACCACGGCGCCATCGGCGTCCAGCACCGGGGTCTTCCCCATGGGATTGAGGGCCAGGAACGCGGCCGATTTCTGGCCGCCGGGCGGGTCCACCAGGGGAATTTCCAATCCCTTGGCGCGGATCGCCAGCATCACGCGGGCGCTATAAGGGGACAGGGCGGCACCGTAGAGTTTCATGGGCCTTCTCCTCTGACCGTAAAGGTGTACAGGCATGCCGGTCTTGCGGCTGGCGGTCGGTCGGTCCTGACGCTATGGTCGATGCATTATGCCATTGAACGCGGCCCAACCATTGCCGGATATCGCGGGCGTCATCCATGCCGATGACCTGCCCGACGGCCCCATCGCCCATGCCTACGCATGGTGGCGGGGGCTGGGCGGCGGGGCCGTGCCGCCCCCGTCCGCCGCGCTGGACCTGGCGGCGGTGCCCGACAGCTTCCTGCCTTATCTGGCCGTGACCACCGCCTTCCGCGCCGATGGGCGGGTGCGGGTGGTGTTCTGTGGGTCCCTTTCGGCGCTGGCCGCCGGCACCGACCCCACCGGCCAGTATTTCGATGAGTTCTATCCGCCCGACATGCTGGAGGCGGCGTTGGGCTTCCAGTCGGCCATCGCGCGCGACGCCCAGCCCATCTACGGCCAGGACCAGATCGGCACGGATGACGGTGTGATGTACAACGTGCCCCGCATCGGCCTGCCGTTCCGCGGGACGGACGGCAGCCTGGACCGGCTGGCCATCGTCATGCACTACCAGCCGACGCCGGAGCAGTTCAAGGTGCGCCTGCGGGTGTTCCAGGACCGTGCCCGGCTGCTCCGCCGCGAGTTGCGCCTGGTGGCGCCTTGACGCATCCCCCCGTGGCCGGTGGCCGAGGGTAATAAGGCCACAGTGGGGTAGGAAGTGTGCGCGTGCGGCATTCAAACATTGCGCCGGCCGCACCGTCGGCGCGATAATAATTACCCGAGCGCCCCCCGTTTCCCGGGGCCGCCGCGCCGTCCGTTGAAGGATGTTTCCCCGTGTCCGAGGCCCCCGACAGCCGGAGCCCTTTCCCGTCGTCAGGGAAGGACCGCGCGGATGCCCCTACGCCGGGTTTCCCATCGCCATCGCGCCGGCGGGTGCTCACCGGGTCGCTGGGCGCGCTGGCGGCGGCTGGCCTGGCATGGGGCGGCGGCGGGCGCGCGCCTCGGGCTGAGTCCATCCGCTTCCTGACCATCGGTACCGGCACCACCGGCGGCACCTATTTCCCCATCGGCGGCATCCTGGCAAACGCCGTCAGCAATCCGCCGGGCAGCCCTGGGTGTGACCGGGGCGGCAGCTGCGGGGTGCCGGGCGTCATCGCCGTGGCGCAGACCACCTCCGGCGCGGTGGAGAATGTGGAGGCGCTGCGCGCCGGCCGGTTCGAGACGGGGCTGGTGCAGGCCGACATCGGCTTCCTGGCCTACAAGGCCAAGGGACCTTACGCCGGCAAGCCGCCCTTCACTGAGTTGCGGGCCCTGGCCAACCTGTACAGCGAGACGGTGCACCTGGTGGTGCGCGGCGACAGCCCCATCAAGACGGTGAACGACCTGAAGGGCCGGCGCGTGGCCCTGGGCGAAAAGGGCTCCGGCACCCTGCCCACGGCGCTGCTGATCCTGCAGGCGCACGACCTGTCGGAAAAGACGGTGCAGCCCTTCTACCTGAACCCCGGCACGGCGGGGGACCGCCTGGCTTCGGGCCAGCTGGACGCCTTCTTCATCATTGGCGGCTATCCCCTGCCGGCGGTGGCGGACGTGGCGGCCCGCCTGCCGGTGCGCCTGATCTCCATCATCGATTCCCGCCTGCCGCGCCTCAGCCCCGGCCTGCCGCTGTTCACCGAAACCATGATCGGCGGCGACGGCGCCTATGTCGGCGTGCCGGAAACCAAGACCCTGGGCGTGGGCGCCCAGTGGCTGGCCACCACCGCCCTGCCGGACGATCTGGCCTATGGCATCGTCAAGGCGCTGTGGCACCCCAACACCCACCGCCTGCTGGTGGCTGGCCACCCGCGCGGCGACAGCATCCGGAAAGAGGCGGCCCTGACCGGCCTGGCCGTGCCCCTGCACCCGGGAGCGGCGCGCTATTACCGGGAGCAGGGCTTCGACGTGACCCTGGCCATGTCGGGCTGAGTCCTCAGTCCAGGAGCATGTCGAGAACGAGGGTCTCCTGCGCCGCCGCCGCGCGCCAGTCCTTCATGGCGGGCAGGCCCTCGATGGCGGTGACGTAGGCTTGGCTGGCCTCGGTCAGCGGCACCTTCCAGGTCTGGAAGCGGGTGACCACCGGCGCGTACATGGCGTCGGCGATGGTGAAGGCGCCGAACAGGAAGGGGCCACCATGGCGGTTCAGGCAATCGGCCCACAGCACCTCGATCCGGGCGATATCGCCGGCGGCCTTGGCCAGGCGCTCCGGCCGGTCGATGGTGCGCCCCAGGTCCATGAACAGGTTGCGGCGCAGGTCCATGAAGCCGGAGTGCATCTCGGCGCTGACCGAGCGCGCGTGTGCCCGGGCGGCGCGCTCCCGCGGCCACAGCTGGGCATCGGGCGCCAGCTCGGCCGCGTATTCGCAGATGGCCAGGCTGTCCCACACGGTGACGTCGCCGCCGTCGGCGCGGTGGATCAGGGCCGGCACCTTGCCCGCCGGGCTGTGGGCCAGCATGCGCGCCTTGCTGTCCGCCTGACGCAGGGGGATCACCACCTCCTCGAACGCCAGCCCGGCGTGGCGCAGCGCCAGATAGGGGCGGAGCGACCAGGAGGAATAGGTCTTGCTGCCCAGGATCAGGGTCAGGTCGGCGGACATGGGGGCTTCCCTTGGCAAGGCGAGGGTGGGGCGGGGAGCGGAAGGTTAACGGGCGCCCCCGGTGTTGCCAACAGGTGTGACACCGCCATGTTTGAAACATCCCGCCGGATGTGGAACCCTGCCGGCCTGACTTTCCGAAGCCGAAAGGTTTTCCCCCGTGCTGCCCTGCTTCCTGGCCCAGAAGGCCGCCGACACCGTCACTCTGATCCCCGTGCGCAAGGAGGGGCTGGACGCCTGGCTGGAAACGGCCCCGGCCGCGACGGCCGCCTGGGTGCGCAGCACCGGCTTCGCCGCTGAGCCGGGCACCACCGCCCTGCTGCCGTCGGCGGACGGGCAGCTGGACCGGGTGCTGGTGGGCGTGGGCGAAACCCTGGACCTGTGGAGCTTCGCCGGGTTGCCGACGACGCTGCCAGCGGGGAAAGGGGAAGCCAGCTACGCCCTGGACGACAGCCTGACGCCAGAGCAGGCGACGGCCGCCGCCACCGGCTGGGCGCTGGCCAGCTACCGCTTCACCCGCTACCGCAAGGCCACGAAGGACCTGCCGCGCCTGGTGCTGCCGACGGGGGCGGATGCCGACGCGGTGGACAGCATGGCCCGCGCCGTCACCCTGGTGCGCGACCTGATCAACACCCCGGCAGAGGACATGGGGCCGGCCGATTTGGCCAAGGCGGCGCGGGACCTGGGGGCGGAATTCGGCGCCGCCGTCTCCGTCATCGTCGGTGACGACCTGCTGGCGCGGAACTATCCCACCGTCCACGCCGTGGGCCGGGCGGCGGCCAAGGCGCCCTGCCTGATCGAGCTAACCTGGGGTGACACCTCCCACCCGCTGGTCTGCCTGGTGGGTAAGGGCGTATGCTTCGACAGCGGCGGCCTGGACATCAAGCCCGCCGGCGGCATGCTGCTGATGAAGAAGGACATGGGCGGTGCCGCCCACGTGCTGGGCCTCGCCCGCCTGGTCATGGCGGCCAGGCTGCCGGTGCGGTTGCGCGTGCTGGTGCCGGCGGTGGAGAACGCCATTTCCGGCAACGCCTTCCGCCCCATGGATATCATCACCACCCGCAAGGGCCTGACGGTGGAGATCGGCAACACCGACGCCGAGGGCCGCTTGATCCTGTGCGACGCCCTGGCGGAGGCCGACAGCGCCAAGCCCGCCCTGATCCTGGACTTCGCCACCCTGACGGGGGCGGCCCGCATCGCCCTGGGCACCGACCTGCCGGCCCTGTTCGCCAATGACGACCAACTGGCCGACGACATCCTGGCGGCGGCGAAAGAGACGGGTGACCCGCTGTGGCGCCTGCCGCTGTGGCAGGGCTACGCCAAGCAACTGGACAGCAAGATCGCCGACCTCAACAACGCGCCGGGCGGCGGCTATGGCGGTGCCATCACGGCAGCACTCTACCTGGAACGCTTCGTCACCAAGGGCACGCCCTGGGCCCATATCGACCTGATGGCCTGGAACACCGCCACACGGCCGGGCCGGCCTGAGGGGGGCGAGGCCATGGGCCTGCGCGCCGCCTTCGCCATGCTCAGCCGCCGCTATCCCGCGACGGCGTAAGCCTGCCCGCCCGCTCCGCCACAGACCCGGCGCCCATGGCGCCGGGTCATTTAATATCGATGTGCGCAACCAGGGCGGGTTGTGCATCGCATATGAAATATCGCTGAAGTCTGGGCGCGAAAAGACTCGCCATTTAGGTGCAGTGCACATAAAATACACCACCATAAGGGAATGACGCGGCGCCGCTCGATCTCTGCCCCAAACCGACTGAACCAAACGGACTGAGGAGGAATCGATGCCTGAGACTCTTGCCCTGAAACTGACCGTCTATCAGCCCGCCATCGTGGTGGACTCCGCCCAACAGGTGGGATTCGAATATGACCTGACCGTCGTTGTGCCGGATCTGAAGTCGGCGGTGAAGGGGCGGCATACGGAGGCGTCGGCCGCCCGGTGCGACGTGGTACCGGTCACCGGCACCCTGTCCTTTCCCAACCCGGCGGCACCGGTGATCTCGCCGTTCACCGGGGTCATGTTCATTTACGACAACGCGCCGGCGATTGGCTTTCCGCTGACGCTGATCGCGCAGAGCGTGGATGAGCACCTGAAGTTCGACATGACCTTGGCCTTCCCGGCCCCCCCGCTCTACTTCTACAGCGGCGCCATCCAGTTCGGCACTTGGCCCGGCCCGCTCAGCAACCTCACCGCCAGTTTCCTCTGCCCACAGCCGGTCTGATCCTCACGGCGGCAAAAAAACGCGAGAATTCAGCGCGCCTGCCACTCCCAATGGGGTGGCAGGCCCTTGCCGCTGCGCGGGACTTTCGGCACACTCCCGGACAGTTGCGACCTGCCCGATACGCTGCCGGAACGACGGTGGGGCCGGAACAACAGTTCAACCGGATGACCGTTTCCGGATGCGGGGGGCAGGATGTCGCGTAATCTCGAAGCCCTGGAACTCTGGCGCGGCGCGCTGGTGGCCAGCGTGCGGGCCGCCAGCCCGGACCTATCGGCCCGCCAGCTGGCCTTGCTGCTGACCGTGTACATGACCCCGCCACCCCACACCGTGCGCGGGCTGGCGGCGACGCTGAACGTGTCCAAGCCGGCGATCACCCGTGCGCTGGACCGGCTGGGACGCCTGGGCTTCACCAAGCGCAAGCGCGACGCCGAGGACCGGCGCAACGTCCTGGTCCAGCGCACGGTCAAGGGCTCCGTCTTCCTGCATGAGTTCGGGCAGATGGTGATTGACGCCGGGGCCGTGCAGGGCGCATTGGACGCCTCACGCCTGCGGCCCGCCGCCGTGTCCCCGGCGGCGCCCGCGCCAGGCCCCGCCCCTTCAGCTTCGGAGCCGGTTTCCGCGCCGGTATGATGTGAATGCCCCCCAAGTCCAAGACCACGCCGGTCCCGGATCCGCGTTTGGACCCGCGCGTGAACCCCTACCGTTCCGACCTCGCCTCCGCCCACCTGTATGGCAAGGTGACGGCAGAGCGCTATGTGGACGGCGTGCCCTGCCAGGTGCGCGCCGGCTACGTCAGCCTGAAGGAGGAACCGTCGGCCACCGCCCGCCAGTCCAGCCAGCTGCTGTTCGGCGAGGTGTTCACGGTGTTCGAGGAGAAGGACGGCTGGGTCTGGGGCCAGAACGCCACCGACGGCTACGTCGGCTACCTGCAGCTGGAGGCGCTGGATGACGAGCTGGCGGAGCCGACGCACAAGCTGACGGCGCTGCGCAGCTTCTTCCACCCCGAACCCGACCTGAAGACCCCGCCCTTGGACATGATCAGCCTGGGCGCCCCCCTGAGCGTGGTGGCGGTGGAGAACGGCTTCGCCGGCGTCGCCGGCGGCGGCTGGGTCCCCCTGGTCCATGTGGCGGAGATTGGCGGCCTGAAGGCCGACCCGGTGGACACGGCCCTGCGCCTGCTAGGCACCCCCTACCTCTGGGGTGGCCGCACCAGCGTGGGCATCGACTGCTCCGGTCTCATCCAGGTGGCGCTGGACGCCGCCGGCCTGCCCTGCCCGCGCGACAGCGACCAGCAGCAGGCCGCCTTGGGCACGCAGGTCTCCGCCGATGGCCAGGGCCATGCCTACACCCGGGGCGACCTGGTGTTTTTCCCCGGCCATGTCGGCATCATGGCCGACGACACACACCTGGTGCATGCCAACGCCCACCACATGGCGACGGTATGCGAACCCTTGGCCGACGTGCTGGCCCGCGCCGCCGCCGGCAAGGGCGTTACCGCGGTGAAGCGGCTGGGGTGAAGGCCGCCGCGCCCGTGGCGGCGCGGCCAGGATTGGGGCTTTCACGTGCATGCGCCGGGGAATTTCAATCCTATGAAATGGCGGTGAATTGGTTCAGTCTGCCAACCGTTTCGATGGCGATCCGTGCCGATCGCGACGGAGGATCGGATGCTGTCGCCCCATTTCCGCGCCCTGATGGATACCGTGCCGGACGGCGTCATCGTCATCGACGGCCAGGGCACGGTCCAATCCTTCAACCCCGCTTGCGAACGGCTTTTCGGCTGGACGGCGGCGGAGGTCATCGGCCGCAACGTCAAGATGCTGATGCCCGAGCCGTATCAGGCGGAACATGACCAGTACCTGGCGCATTACCGTGCCACGGGGGAGCGGCGCATCATCGGCATCGGCCGTGAGGTCACGGGCCTGCGCCGCGACGGCAGCACCTTCCCCATGGAACTGTCGGTGGGCGAGGCGCTGCCGGATGGACCGCCCGCCTATATCGGCATCATCCGTGACATCACCGACCGGCGGGCGGCGGAGCAGGCCCTGCGCGAGCGCGAGGCGCGCCTGGCCTCCATCATCGAGACCATCCCCGACGCCCTGATCGTCATCGACGACAAGGGGTTGATCCGGTCCTTCAGCCCGGCGGCGCGGCGCCTTTTCGGCTACGAGGAGGCGGAGGTGCTGGGCCGGAACATCAGCATGCTCATGCCCTCGCCCTATCGGGAACAGCACGACCAGTATATCGCCCGCTATCTCGCCACCGGGGAGAAGCGGATCATCGGTGTCGGCCGCATCGTTTCCGGCCAGCGCCGCGACGGTTCCGTCTTTCCCATGGAGCTGGCGGTGGGCGCCGTGGACCTGGAGGGCGAGCGGCTGTTCACTGGTTTCGTCCACGACCTGACGGAACACCAGGCGGTGGAACGGCGCCTGCAGCAGCTTCAGGCCGAACTGCTGCATGTCAGCCGGGTCAGCGTCATGGGCCAGTTGGCGTCGGCACTGGCGCATGAGCTGAACCAGCCGCTGACCGCCGTGGTCAACTACGTCAAGGCGTCCATGCGGCTGCTGGAGCGGGCGGAGGACGCCGACCTGCCCCTGGCGCGGGAGGCCATGGAAAAGGCGTCCGAACAGGCGTTGCGCGCCGGGCAGATCATCCGGCGGCTGCGGGATTTCATCGCCAAGGGCAGCACCGACCGGCGCGTGGAAAGCCTGGATGGTATCGTCGAGGAAGCGGTCGCCCTGGCGCTGGTGGGGGCGCGGGAGTCCGGGGTCCGGGTTGAAATGCACCTGCGACGCCAGGAGCATCGCGCCTTGATCGACAAGATTCAAATCCAGCAGGTGCTGCTGAATCTGATCCGCAACGCCGTGGAGGCGATGAGCGGCCGGCCCGAGCGGACCTTGTCCATCACCGCGGCGCCCGACGGCGCGGGGTTCATGGAGGTCGCCGTGGCCGACACAGGCCATGGCCTGGACGAAGCGGTCATGGCCCGCCTGTTCCAGCCCTTCGTCTCCGGCAAGGAGCGGGGCATGGGCGTGGGCCTGTCGATCAGCCGCTCCATCATCGAGGCCCACGGCGGCCGGCTGTGGCCGGAGCGTAACGACCGGGGCGGGGCCACGTTCCGCTTCACCCTGCCCCTGATGTCGGAGACCGGGGAAAACCATGGCCGCTGATCCCATCATCGCCATCCTGGATGATGACGCCGCCGTGCGGGATTCCCTGCGGTTCCTGCTGCTGGCGTCGGGGTACCAGGCGATGGTCTTCCCGTCCCCGCTGGCCTTTCTGGAGTCCGACGCGCCCACGCGGTGCGCCTGTCTGGTGGCGGACGTGCGCATGCCGGAACTGACGGGGCTGGAGGTCCAGGAAAGGTTGGTGGCGGCTGGATACGGCCTGCCGGTGATCATCATGACCGGCCATGGCGACGTGCCCCTGGCGGTGGCGGCGATGAAGGCGGGGGCCGTGGACTTCATCGAGAAGCCGTTCGAGGAGGAGACGCTGCTGGCCTCCATCCAGGCGGCCCTGGCGCGTCCGCGTGCCGCCGCCGAACCCGCGCCGTCCGGTCCGGCGGAGCCCGTGGCCGAAGCGCCCCCGGCCGAGGTGCTGGCCTGCCTGGAGGCGTTGACCCCGCGGGAGATGGAGGTGCTGCGCGGCCTGATCGACGGCAAGCCCAACAAGATCATCGCCTTCGATCTGTCCATCAGTCCCCGCACGGTGGAAATCCATCGTGCCCGGGTGATGGAGAAGATGCGCGCCGGCAGCCTGTCCCACCTGGTGCGCCTGGCGCTGGCCGCCGGCATTCGTCCCAAGGCGGACTGATCCTTGTCAAACGCGGGCCGTATACGGGGAAACCCGTATTACCGCCGGAACCTTGTCCTTCTAAATTTAGGCCCATGACAGGGGCGGCACTACCCTAGTGTGACTTTCCCGCCCCCGGGAGGCTTGGTTTGGCAGAGGCGGCGCCAGGACGGATCTATATCGTCGACGATGACGAATCCGTCCGGGATTCACTCAAGTTCCTGTTGCGGCTCTATGGCTTCGAGGTTGACCTCTACGCCTCGTGCCAGGACTTCGCGGCGGCGTTCGACGGCACGCCGGGGTGCCTGCTGCTCGACCAGCACATGCCGGAGATGACCGGCGTCGATTTCGTGGAACGCCATGGCGGTAGGCTGGGTGGCCTGCCCATCCTGATGATGTCCGCCAACCTGGAGGCGGAGACCCGGGAACGCGCCCTCAGGGCGGGTGTGGTGGCCTTTCTGGAAAAGCCGGTCGACACCACCCGCCTGGTGGATGAGCTGAGCCGGCTGGCCGCCCCCGCCAGCCGTCCGTAGCGCCTGGCACCGACGCCGGAATACGGGGTTTTACCTACGTAGAAGACCGAACTGACCAGGCGGGCGGCTGGGCGCTAACGTCACGGCACGGAATGACGACGGGCCGCGTGAGGGCCCGGAAGAACACGGGAGCCCCAGATGACGCCATCGCTCGCCACCGGCCCAGCCGCCGCCCGCAGCCCCGCCGTTTTCGCCGCCATGGTCCCGTCGGCCGCACGGCCCGTGCCGGTCGCTCCCCCTGCCCTCTGGGGGGATGACGCGTGCGCCTGCGACCGTGACCAGGTGATCTTTTCCGAGGGCGACCCGGCCACCAGCGTCCGCATCGTCACGTCGGGCATGGTCCGCATCCTGCGGATGATGCCCGACGGTCGCCGCCAGATCGTGGGCTTCCTGCAGCCGGGCGACATGTTGGGCCTGGCGCTGACCGGCAGCTATCTCTACTCCGCCGAGGCGGTGACGCCGGTGACCCTGCGGCGTCTGTCCCGCTTCCAGTTCGACGCGCTGCTGGACCGGGACCCCGACCTGCGCCGACGCCTGTTGGCGGCCACCGCCACGGAGCTTCAGGTGGCGCAGGATCAGATGCTGCTGCTGGGCCGCAAGACCGCGACCGAACGGCTGGCCAGCTTCCTGCTGCGCCAAGCCCGCCGCCTGACGCCGGAGCCCGAGGACCACTGCCGCATCTCCTTGCCCATGACCCGCACGGACATCGCGGATTTTCTGGGGCTGACCATGGAAACCGTGTCCCGCGCCTTCACCAAGCTCAAGACCAGCCGCCACATCCGCCTGCTGCCCGACCAGATGGTGGAGTTGCTGGACATCGCCGCCCTGACCGATCTGTCGGAAGGCTGCTGAACGCGCCCAGGCTCAGTAGCCCCGCGCCCGGTCCACCAGGTTGACCAGCGGCCGGCCGGCGGCCAGGCGCTTCAGCCCGTCCACCACCTGTTCCACCGCCGTGCGCGCCTGGGTGATGGCGGCCACGTGGGGCGTCACCGTCACCTTGGGATGGCTCCAGAAGGGATGGCTGGCCGGTAGCGGTTCGGTGCGGAAGACGTCCAGGGTGGCGCCCGCCAGCTGCCCGCTGTCCAGCGCGGCCAGCAGATCCTCCTCCACCAGGTGCCGGCCCCGGGCGGCGTTGATGACGACGGCGCCCCGGGGAAGCTGGGCGAACAGGCCGGCATCCAGGATGTCCTCGGTCTCGGGCGTCAGGGGCAGCAGGCAGACCAGGATGTCGGTGCGTGCCAGGAAGGGCCCCAGGCCCTCGGCGCCATGATATGTGGCGATACCCTCCAGATGCTTGGGGGATCGGCTCCACCCCGCCACATCGAAGCGCAGGGCCTTCAGTGCCAAGGCCGCGTCGCCGCCCAGGGCGCCCAGGCCCAGGATGCCCACCCGGCGTTCCCGCGCCAGGTGCTGGTGGGTCAACTGCCGCCAGACGCCGGCGCGCTGCCGCGCCTCGAACAGCGGGGCGTCGCGGTGCCAGCGCAGGACGTGCAGGCAGACATATTCGGTCATGCCCTCGGTCAGTCCCGGCTCCACCATGCGCACCAGCGGCAGGCCGGGCAGGGTGGGGTCGGCCAGCAGGGCGTCGACGCCGGCGCCCAGCGAGAAGATGACCTTGAGGTTGGGCAGGCTGGCCAGCAGGCCGGCCGGCGGCTTCCACACCAGGGCGGTGTCGATTTCCGCCGGATCGCCCAGGCCCTCCGGCCACACCCGGACGTCCCTGTGGCCAGACGGCCACACGCGGACTTCGATTCCCGGCAACTGGGCCGTCAGCTCCGCCACCCAGTCGGGGGCATGGTCGTGGGCGGAGACGAACAGCAGGGCCATGAGAGGACTCCTTAATCCTGCCCGTCGTCCTGCTGGCTGCTTTCCGAGCGGAAGGGGTGGGCGGGGTAGACGCCCAGGATCTTCAGTTCGCGGGCGAAGAAATCCAGTTCCTCCAGCGCCAGCCGCAGGGGGCGGTCCTCGGGATGGCCTTCCACGTCGGCGTAGAACTGGGCGGCGGAGAACCGGCCGCCCACCATGTAGCTTTCCAGCTTGGTCATATTGATGCCGTTGGTGGCGAAGCCGCCCATGGCCTTGTACAGGGCCGCCGGCACGCTGCGCACCCGGAAGACGAAACTGGTGATGACGGGGCCCGCCCCACGCGGTGCCACCTTGGGCTGCCGCGCCAGGATCAGGAAACGGGTGGTGTTGTGTTCCGCATCCTCGATGCCGCGGGCCAGCACCTCCAGCCCATAGATCTGGGCCGCCAGTTCCGAGGCGATGGCGCCCTGGGTCGGGTCGCCCCATTTGGCCACGTCGGCCGCCGCCCCCGCCGTATCGGCGTGGGTGACGGGCGCCAGGCCATGGGTGCGCAGATAACCCCGGCACTGCGACAGCGCCTGGATGTGGGAATGCACTTGGCGCAGGCCGGCGATGGTCGCCCCCTTGGGCGCCACCAGGCAGTGGATCACACGCTGGAAATGTTCGCCGATGATGTGCAGGCCGCCCTGGGGCAGCAGGTGGTGCATGTCGGCGACGCGGCCGGCCACCGAATTCTCGATGGGGATCATGGCCAGGCGGGCGCGGCCCTCCGTCACGGCGGCGAAGGCGTCCTCGAACGAGTGGCAGGGCAGGGGAACCATGTCCGGGAACACCTGGCGGCACGCCATATCGGAATTGGCGCCCGGCGCCCCCTGATAGGCGATGGTGTTGTCAGCAGTGCTGGACATGGTCTTTTCCCCTCAAACGCCGGGCGCCGACATCCGTCGGCCTGGCTTCCTCGCTTTTCAGTCCGCCTCGCTCCCCAAAAAGCTGCGGCGGCCCTTCCCCGCATATCGGGGGCGCATCCTACAACGGCATGAGGCGGTGCTCATGCCGCTGGAATTAGGGGGCGCCTATGCGGCCGATGAGGGCGCGGGCGCGCTCCAGGTCCTCCGGCGTGTCCACGCCCAGGGGCACGGCGTCCACCACCGCCACTTCGATGCGCATGCCGTTGGCCAGCGCCCGCAGCTGTTCCAGCTTCTCCCGCTGCTCCAGTGCGGCGGGCGGCAGGGCGACGAAACGGGCCAGCGCCGCGCGGCGATAGGCGTACAGGCCGATGTGGTGATAGTGCGGGGCCGCCCCCCAGGGGGTGGTTGTACGGGTGAAATAAAGGGCACGGCCCACCCGGGATCCCGGCGCCAGCTCGATCACCGCCTTGACCACGTTGGGGTTATGCCGCTCCTCCTCCACCGTGATCTCCACGGCCAGAGTGGCGATGTCGACCTCCGGATTGGCCAGCGGGCCGAAGGCGGCGCGGATGGTGGCTGGCTCCACCGTCGGCAGATCGCCCTGGACGTTGACCACGGCGTCGTGCCGCCCGTCCGGGTCCACCTGGCGCAGCGCCTCGTAAATGCGGTCGGAGCCCGAGGGATGGTTGGGGTCGGTCAGCACCGCCTGGCCGCCGGCATCGCGCACCGCCTCCACGATCTCCCGCTCCGCCGCCGCCACCAGCACGGGGCCGATGTCGGCCTCCGCCGCCCGGCGCCACACCTGCACGATCATGGGCACGCCGCCGATGTCGGCCAGCGGCTTGTTGGGCAGCCGGGTGGATGCCATCCGCGCCGGGATGATGACGATGGGGGCTTTCGGGGCGCCCAGGGAGGAGGCGGCGGGGCTTGAAGACATGGGGGCTAAGCCTACGAATTGATTTGGCTCATGGCTGGGGCAGGCGTGCGACATTTACCTCCCATGGTCAAGCCGGTTTACAAGCGGGGCGCCGAACTATCTTGCCCTGGTTGAACAGGCCGCTTATCGTCGCCCGGAATTTGGGAGAAGATGGCCGGACCCCCTCTGCATTGCTGGGGCGGCCCCGGGCATCGACAAGCGTCACCACCTGGCGTTAACCTGGACGCGCAGGGACCATAACCAGCACGCGAACCGCAAGCAGCGTGGACATGAGGGCTTGATCTGATGGCGGGTAGCTTCTTCAACAAGATTTCCATGGCCATTCTCCTGGGGGCGCTGGTCGCCCTGCTGGCGGGATTCATCGCCAAGAAGGCCGTGCACCCGACGATGTTGGCTGAGAACGTCTACAAGATCGAAGGGGTGGAGGCCGCGCCCGCCGCCGGTGGCGAACCGGCGGCACCGGCCAAGCCCGATCCGGTCAGCCCCCTGCTGGCAGCCGCCAGCGCGGAGAACGGTGCCAAGCTGACCAAGGTCTGCCAGGCCTGCCATACCTTCGACAAGGGAGGCGCCGCGAAGGTAGGTCCCAACCTGTGGAGCATCATCGGCAACAAGCAGGGCCATATGGAGGGCTTCGCCTATTCCGATGCCATCAAAAAGCTGGGCGGCACCTGGGACTATGAAAAGCTGAACGAGTTCCTGGCCAGCCCCAAGACCTACGCCCCGGGCACCAAGATGACCTTCGCCGGCTTCAAGTCCGTGAAGGACCGCGCCGACGTCATCGCCTACCTGCGCAGCCAGGCCGACACCCCGGCCCCGCTGCCCTGACCGGGCGCGTAAGCGATAGACCGCCGCCTTGGGTTTGAGGCGGCGGCCACTCCGGTATAAAAGCGGGGGCGGTCCCAGCCGGGGCCGCCCCTCTTTTCATGTCCAATCCGGGCGTGTCCAATCGTGCCCCGACCCCTATCAGGAAGCGCCCCCATGACGACGCCGGTACCCGATGAATTCGTCGCCCTCGTGCATCGCATGGCCGAGTCGGCGGGCGCCGTCATCCGCCGCTATTTCCGGGCGGATGTCGAGATCGATGCCAAGTCCAACCTGACGCCGGTCACCATCGCCGATCGCCAGGCGGAGGAGGCCCTGCGCGCCATCCTGGCCGTCGAGCGTCCCGATGACGGCATCCTGGGCGAGGAACTGGGGACCCACGGCCTGGACCGGGAGTATGTCTGGGTGCTGGACCCCATCGACGGCACGAAGAGCTTCATGACCGGCCGGCCCATCTTCGGCACCCTGATCGGCCTGCTGCGCCATGGCCGCCCGGTGCTGGGCGTCATCGACCAGCCCATCCTGGGCGAACGCTGGATTGGCGGCGCCGGCCACCCCACCCGCTTCAACGGCACGCCCGTCCGCACCCGCGCCTGCGCCAGCTTGGCCGAGGCGACCGTGACCACCACCAGTCCCGACATGTTCAAGGGTGCGGAGGCGGAACGCTTCGCCACCCTGAAGGCCGCGTCGCGCTACGTCGTCTATGGCAGCGACTGCTACGGCTATGCCCAGGTAGCCAACGGCTGGCTGGACATCTCGGTGGAGCGTGACCTGGCGCCCTGGGACTGGGCCGCCCTGGTGCCGGTGGTGGAAGGGGCCGGCGGCCGCATGACCGACTGGCAGGGCCGTGACTTGGTGCTGGGTGCGGTGGGCGAGGTCGTCGCCTCCGGCGATGCGCGGGCCCATGCCGAGGCCTTGGCCATCATGGGTGGGTAAGGGCCTGAGTCGCGCCGCCCCTATCACGGGGCGGAGATCACCAGCGTCTCGTAGGCGATCTCGACCGACTCCACGGCCACCTCGTTGCCTTCCGACTTTAGGTCCATGCCCGTGATCTTGGTTGGCAAGGCGTTGTTCAGCGTCCAGACCCTCTTGGGCGCCCCGGCTTGGTCCAGCAGGCCGATCACCACCGTCCGGCGCGCGGTGGCGTTCAGCTTGATCTGGTTGAACCAGTCCCAGAGGGCGGGGTCGTTCGCGAAGACGCCCCTGCGCAGGGTGACGTTTCCGGCATTGGGTCGGCCCGGCGCATCGGCGGCGCGGGGGAGGGGCTCACCGCCGCGCGGGGACTCGGCCGGCTGGGCTTCGGTGTCCAGCCCGGTCACTTCCTGGACGCGGGCCGTGACGCCGCCGCCCAGCTGGACCGAGAAATAGACCTTGGGCAGCGGCCATGTGCTGGTTTGCGTCTCGCCCGACATGATGACTTCCCCCCGAATCGTTCCGTTCACACGTCGCTGGCCAGCCAATCCTCGATCAGGCGGCGGGCGATGCTGTCGGCGCCGGGCAGGCGCAAGGATCCGTCCGGCGGCCCGCGCCGCAGGCTGGCCTGGTACACCTCGTCGCGGCTGAACCAGCGCGCGTCCTCCAGTTCCTCCAGATCCACCTTCAGCTCGGTGGTCACGGCGCGGGCGTGGAAGCCCAGCATGAGGGAGGAGGGGAAGGGCCAGGGCTGGGATGACTGATAGCGCACGTCCGTCACCTGGATGCCCGCCTCCTCCATCACCTCGCGCGCCACCGCCTCCTCCAGGCTTTCGCCCGGCTCGACGAATCCGGCCAGCGTGGAATACATGCCCAGGCCGAACCGGGCTTGCCGGCCCAACACGCAGCGGTCGCCGTCATGCACCAGCATGATCACGGCGGGGTCGGTGCGGGGGAAGTGCAGGGTCTTGCAGTCGGGGTTGGTGCAGCGGCGGACATGCCCGCCCTCGATCACCTCGGTCACCGTGCCGCAGACGCCGCAGAAGCGGTGGCGCTGGTGCCAGCCCAGCAGGCCGCGGACATAGGCCAGCAGGCTGGCCGTGGGCCGGTCCACCTGGTGGGCCAGGGTGCGCAACTCCGTCGGCGCGCCCAGGCCCAGCAGCTCCGGGTGGCCTTCCTCCAGGCCCGACAGGTCGACGGCGAAATGGGCGATGTCGCCCTCCACGCCTAGGAAGGCGGGGGCCAGGGTGGCGGCCTCGCGCCACCAGGGCGCGCTGGGGTCCAGGTAGGCCGGCCGCGTGGCGGCTTCCGTCCCGTCTGGGGACGGCGCCACCAGGAACTGGCCGCGCCAGACGGCCAGGAAACGGCTTTCGGGTGCCGCCAGGCGCTGGGCCAGCCAGTCGGCCTGCTTGCGGGCGACGGTGGCGCGGTCCAGGCCGGCGCCGGTGTAGAAGTTTTTCTGGGACCGGTTCGTCATGATCACCATTGGTCTCATGAAGCCCCCGGGCCGGCAAGGGCCCCCCCTTTCGGACGGCCCATCGGGACGGGTGGATCGGCCCTGCCGCCTTTTCACTTGCTATGGGGTGGTCGCATGCCGATATATGGCGGCGGGAGGTTGGCGGCGGACGTGTCCCTCGCCAACCCGGTCAGGTCCGGAAGGAAGCAGCCGTAACGAGTTTCGGCGCGGGTCGCATGTCCAGCCTCCCACCTCAAACATCAGAAAGCCGTCCCGTGACCGATCACGGTATCCGGCCCCGTCGGCCGGCGGCCTGCCAGCGCCGGAAGGGTTGAGCGATCCCGTGACCGATCAGAGCCCGCTTTCCCCCGCCGTCAAGTCCCCCGATGCCAAGTCCCCTGCCGGTGATGCCGTCTACCGCGTCCTGGCCCGCAAGTACCGCCCGCGCAATTTCGATGAGCTGATCGGCCAGGACGCCCTGGTGCGCACCCTGCGCAACGCCATCCAGTCGGGACGTATCCATCAGGCCTACATGCTGACCGGCGTGCGCGGCGTGGGCAAGACCACCACCGCCCGCATCATTGCCCGCGCCCTGAACTGTGTCGGCCCCGATGGCCAGGGCGGCCCCACCGTCAGCCCCTGCGGCGTGTGTGAGCAGTGCGTGTCCATCTCCCAGGACCGTAACGTCGACGTCATCGAGATGGACGCCGCCAGCAACACCTCGGTCGACAACATCCGCGAGATCATCGAGGGCGTGCGCTACGCCCCCGCCGGCGCCCGCTACAAGGTCTATGTGATCGACGAGGTCCACATGCTGTCGCGCAACGCGTTCAACGCGCTGCTGAAGACGCTGGAGGAGCCGCCGCCCCATGTGAAGTTCGTCTTCGCCACCACCGAGATCCGCAAGGTGCCGGTGACGGTGCTGTCGCGCTGCCAGCGCTTCGACCTGCGCCGCGTGGACCAGGGCACCTTGCAGGCCCATTTCGGCCGCATCGCCGGGCAGGAATCGGTGCCGGTGGAGGCGGAGGCGTTGAGCCTCATCGCCCGTGCGGCCGACGGGTCGGTGCGTGACGGCCTGTCGCTGCTGGACCAGGCCATCGCCCTGGGTGGTGGTGCCGTGACCGGCCTTCAGGTCCGCGACATGCTGGGCCTGGCTGATCGCACCCTGGTGGTAGACCTGTTCGAATCGACCCTGTCGGGCAAGCCGGCGGACGCGCTGGCCGTGCTGGATGATCTGCACAAGCGCGGCGCCGACCCCGTGGTGATCGCGCAGGATCTGCTGGACTTCACCCATTTCCTGACCCGCGCCCGCGTGGTGCCGGGCACGGCCCAGGACCAGGGCATTCCGGAGATGGAGCGGGTGCGTGGTGGCGAGCTGGCATCCAAGTTGGGCATGCCCGCGCTGGCCCGCGCCTGGCAGATCCTGCTGAAGGGCCTGGGCGAGGTGCAGCAGGCGCCGGTGCCCATGCAGGCCCTGGAAATGGTGCTGATCCGCCTGGCCTACGCCGCCGACCTGCCCACGCCTGGCGACCTGGTGCGCAAGGTGATGGAGGGTGGCGTGCCCGCCGGTGCCCCCACGGGCGGCGGCGGTGGTAACGGTGGCGGCGCGCCGATGGGCGGCGGCGCCATGGCGCGGGGCATGGCCCTATCCAGCGGCACGTCGAACGGCGGCGGCGCCCCGATGGCTGTGCTGCGCGGCGGCCTGGCCGGCGCGGTGAAGGCGGCGCCCGTGGCGGCCCCGGCGCCGGTGGCGGAGCCCGTGCCGGAGCTGCCCCCGGCCGATCCAAAATCCTTCCGCGAGGTGGCGGAGCTGTTCGGCGCCCGGCGCGAGGGCATGCTGCAAGGCAACCTCTTGAGCATGGTCCACCTGGTCAAGTTCGAACCCGGGCTGATCGAGCTGCGCCCCACCGCCATGGCCGTGCCCAACCTGGCCGGCCGCGTGGGCCAGCTGCTTACCGAGTGGACCGGCCGGCGCTGGATCGTCACCGTTTCCGGCGCGCCCGGCGAACCCACGCTCAGCGACCAGGACAAGGCGGCGGAGAACCGCACCCGCGACCAGGCGGCCGCTAGTCCCCTGGTGCAGGCCCTGATGGCCGCCTTCCCCGGTGCCAGGATGACGGCGGTGCGCGACCTGGACCAGGTGGCCGCGGCCGCCGCAAAGGCCGCCGCGGAAGAGGCCGCACGCGCCCCCGCCTTCCCTTCTTACGAGGATGGCGGTATGGATGCCCCGGACAACCCCTATTTCGACGCGCCGCCCGACATGGGTGATGGCGACTGGGAAGGAGATTTTTAGGCCATGAAGAACATCGGCCAGATGATGAAGCAGGCCCAGCAGATGCAGGCCAAGATGCAGGAGATGCAGGGCAAGCTGGGCGAGATCGAGGCCGACGGCCAATCGGGCGCCGGCATGGTCCGCGTCGTGGTCAACGGCAAAGGCGAGCTGAAGAAGGTGAAGCTCGACAAGTCCGTGGTCGATCCCGAGGATATCGAGGTGCTGGAGGACCTGCTGGTCGCCGCCTTCAACGACGCCAAGAGCAAGGTCGAGGCGCACATCGCCGAAGAGACCAACAAGCTCATGGGCGGCCTGAAGTTGCCGCCGGGCATGAAGCTGCCATTCTGATCGGCGCCGCCCTTCAGGGTGTGGTTTTGAACGCCGGGCCTGGCGACGGGTCCGGCGTTATCTTTTGGCGGAGGGGGCCATGGGGCGATGCGTGCGGATGTTGCTGCTGGCATGCATGGCGTATCTCGCCGGATGCAGCCACCTTTCGGCTATCTCGGAAGCGCCCCGGCCACCGGACCAAGGCCGCGCCGTGTGGTTGCTGCAGCGCGTTAAGATGATTGCGGATCAAGGAATCGTTCTTGATCGTGATGCTGTGTTTGATGCCCTTTCTCTGCGTGTGCAAAAGAAAATTCAAAATAGCACTCTGGACCAAGAGTATTATGGCTGTTCTGAGGTGAATGATTTTTATATATTTGATTTTCCGGATTGGTATAGGAGGACGGAAGAGGGAATTGTGGAAACCGTGGGTGGTGGTTACATGAATCCTATTGTTACGATTCTGGACAGTCCTTATGCTAATTATAAACATCATGAATATTCCGGATGTATTTTCCGTAATTATGAATATAAGCCCGAAAGATACAAAGAATCACAGATATATTTTTCCGGCGTCAATGCATTTTCTTGCATAAAAGCGAATGATATTCGTAGTGTATTGCCGTCTTCTGAATTTAATGCGGGATCAGAAGGTTATAGAGATTGGTCCTATGTTGGGAAGTGGGATGATTATTCGAAGACGACCATGACGCTTGTTTATGGAAGTCAATGTATTACTAGCATCACGATCACACAGACGGAATTGGAGGGGAAACGCTTCAAGCGCGCCCTTTCCCGATTCCTGAATTGCGGGGAGCAGGTGGAGAAGCGCTTCTGTGAAGGACGGGAGCCATTCTCCCGGGCCGATCCGCAGTTTCAGGAATTGCAGGCGGCGACCGCCGCTGGATGCAAGTCGCTGGAGCGATACCAAAAGGCGGAGCCCTGGTCCGGGGAAATGCCGCTTCCGGCACCCCACCCTTGGAAAGGGGAGTATTGCCGCCTCGTCCCAAATGGCGGCGAGTAAAGTTGGGAAGGGGCTCGTTCGCCTTCGGTGAGGTCAGTTGTTTCATCGCTGGAACGAAGCGGGCGCACCTCTTATCTTAAGCGCCATGATCGGCCCTGAAATCGACCGCCTGATACAGCTGTTGTCGCGCCTGCCGGGCCTGGGCCCGCGCTCGGCCCGCCGCGCTGCCCTGCATCTGATCAAGAAGCGCGAACAGATGATGGACCCGCTGGCCGAGGCGCTGGCGGCGGCATCCGCCCGCATCCGCACCTGCCCCGTCTGCGGCAACCTGGACACGGTGGAACCCTGCGGCGTCTGCCGCGACCCGTCGCGCGACGGCACCACCCTGTGCGTGGTGGAGGAGGTGGGCGACCTCTGGGCGCTGGAGCGCACCGGCGCCTATCGCGGCCTGTACCACGTGCTGGGCGGCACCCTGTCGGCGCTCGACGGCATCGGCCCCGACGACCTGGCCGTGCCCGGATTGCTGGCCCGCGTCGCCCAGGGAGCGGGCGGCACGCCGGTGCGTGAGGTCATCCTGGCCCTGAACGCCACCGCCGGCGGCCAGACCACCGTCCACTACCTGACTGACCGCCTCTCCGGCCTGAACGTCGCCATCACCCGCTTGGCCCACGGCGTGCCGGTGGGGGGTGAGCTGGACTACCTTGACGACGGCACCCTGACGGCGGCCCTACGGGCGCGGCGCACCCTGGGGTGAGGTGTTTCCAGCGACAGCCTGGCGTCCGCAGGCTTTTCCGACATCGCTGAGACGGAACCAAAAGCTCGCTCTAGCCCATGAGGTTTCTGGTAGCCCATTTATGGAGGCCGGCTTGCAGCGCCACTGGCCGGATCGGGCAGCCGTCAGTAACCTCCTATCCACCAAGCATGACCGGATAGCGACAGGATCGCGACCCTGGCTTGGGCCGGTATGGCATTCAGCGAAGCTAGGCACCACTGCGATGGGAGAGGGCCTAATGGCGTCATCATTGGCGAGGTGGTGACCCGGGCAGTATGAACCGATATCGGACCTTTATCCAGGTGGCGACAGGTTGACCGGTCTTGGCGCTGATTCCAGGATCGCAGCGCCAGGAGTTTTTTATGAGGTGATCCATCATGGCTGCGTCCAGTCGGGGATAGCCGCTGGAATGGAGGAGCCTGCTTTTCCCGATATGGCCGTCGACTTCGCACGGGACGGCGAAAGTCACGGCCCCCTCTTCCCGGCGCTTCAAGGACGTCGCTGGATAGGGCGGTGGTATGAAGGTGGGGATGAAGATCCGTGCCTGCTGGCTCAGCGGTTCATGTTCGGGGGGATCCCATAAGGGAGGGGGCAAATCATTCGGACATGAGCCCGCCGGCACGGTCTGGATTGGCCGGCGCACCTTGATCCCGCCTGGAAGAGTGCGTTCATCCTTGGACAGGACGAACCAATATGTGGCCTGCAACCATGCGGCCGCCGGTTGGCCAGTCTCAGCACCGATACCTGGGACACAGCGCCAGACGTCAGCCTTCGCCATGCTCAGGGCGGATTGATCCAACCGGACGTAGCCGCTGGACGCCAGGATCTGGGCGTCGGTGATATGACCGTTCGGCTGGCAGAGCAGGCCCAACGCTACCCGCCCCATTTCACCGCCGACCCGCGATTCCAGCGGATAGTTGGGCGCCTTGAAGGACGCGTTCAGGAATTTTGGCGCCACCCCCAGGGGCACCGTCTCGGGCAGCGCGATGGCGCATGTCTCAACGAGCGGGCTCATGGCGCGGCCGTTGCCGACAGACAGCGTCAGCATAAGGAGCAGCCCGACGGCCAATGTCCTCACCGCTGTTCTCCATTATGAGCCTGGGATGGCGGGTTAACGCCACTCAGTGGGGACGCGGTCGGGGCGCTGGAAGGCTGAAAGCGGTAGACCATTTTCGCTCACTTTTCGTGGAGCCCATCTTTGTCGAACACGGGCCAGCATGTCGCGGCTTAGTTTCCCCCGGGCGGCGGTGCAGCCTTGTCCGCCGACGCCATCTCCGGCGGGGCGAACAAGTAGGCCATCATACCCCAGGAGGTGACGGGTAGCCCATTCTTGGAAGCATGGGCGGGCTGGCAGGCGGCGCCGGTGGGGAAGGCGCGCAGGAGGGCCTCATCCAGGTGCACGCTGCCTGAGGAGCGGATCAGCCGCGCGCGCTGCACCGTGCCGTCGCGGCCGCAGAGGAAGGCGGCGGTGACGGTGCCCGTTTCCCGCCCTGCCAGGGCGTCGGCCGGGTAGGGGGGCGGCTGGAAGGCGCCGGAGCTAAAGCGGGCCTCCAGGGTCATGGACCAGGCGGCGCTGTAGCCCTCCTGGTTTGTTGCCGCCGGGATGGCGATGTCCGGATTGGCGGCGCGGGCTTCGGCCATCAGGGCCAGCGTTTCCTCCCGATCCAGTTGCAGGGTGGTCTGATGCGAGGGCGGCAGGGGCGGGGCGCGTAGCTTGAAATTGTAGCGGAACCGGGCGCGGCCGGTGACGGCCTCGCCGGTTTGGGCATCGTGGCCGGGGAAGCAGCGCAGGCCGGGCACCACCGCCAGCACGGCGTTGTCGAGCCGGGCGTAGCCGCTTGGCTCCACCAGCTGGGGATCGGTGACGTTACCATCCACCCCGCACAGGACACTGATGCCCACGCGACCTTCCTCGCCCGCATGCGCCGACTCCACCGGATAGTCTGGCCGCTTGAAGGAAGCGAGGTCCAACTGGGATTGTGCCGGGTCGGGCGGGTCCGCCGCGCCGGCGATGGCCGGCAGCAGGGCCAGGCATAAGGCGGCAAGCAGGCAATGATGGCGATGGTGCATGGTCACGCGCGGTTTCCCCCTTCACGCATGAACCTAGCGTTAGAATAAGGGATGGGCGGAATCAACCCTTGGAAACGCCTGTTCCCGACCTGTGGCGGGTCGCATACCCCCCGGTCACAACCGCCCCTTGCCCTGGCGCGCGCCTTCCCCTATCTCGCAGGGGAACAAGTGATTATACTTGGCACCCTCATCCATTAACTGCCTTATCTGGCATTAACCGCCTTACCTGGCATTAGCCGCCTTATCCGGACACGACCACTATGGCCCTCCTGCCCATCCTCACCGTTCCTGACGCCCGCCTGAAGAAGAAGTGCGCCCCGATCGCCAACGTCGACGGCCGCGTGGTGAAGCTGATGGATGACATGCTGGAGACCATGTACAAGGCCCCCGGCATCGGCCTGGCCGCCCCGCAGATCGGTCTGCTGGAGCGCATCATCGTGGTCGATGTGTCGGAGCACAAGGAAGGCGCCAAGGAACCCATCGCCATGGCCAATCCGGAGCTGCTGTGGCTGTCGGACGAGACCAGCGTGCACAACGAGGGCTGCCTCTCCATCCCCGAGATCTACGCCGATGTGGTCCGGCCCAAGCAGATTCGCGTGCGCTATGTCGACCGCGACGGCAGCGTGCAGGAGCGTGACTGCGACGACCTGCTGGCCCGCTGCATCCAGCATGAGGTCGATCACCTGAACGGCGTGCTGTTCATCGATCATCTGTCGTCCCTGAAGCGCAACATGATCCTGCGCAAGGTCACCAAGGCGTCTCGCTGACGCTGTTCCCTCAGGCGCCGGGCGCGGCCGTCCGGCCGTTTGGCTATCCTCGATTTCCAGTCCGCTACGCTCCCCAGAAATCTCCGGGGCCTGCGGTCGCAGGCTTGGTTCACTTTTTGGTTGGAGGTCGCCATGACCCGCCTGCGCCTTGCCTTCATGGGCACGCCCGACTTTTCCGTTCCGGTGCTGGACGCCCTGGTCGCGGCGGGGCATGAGGTCGCCTGTGTCTACAGCCAGCCGCCGCGTCCCGCCGGGCGGGGGCACAAGGAACAGCTGACGCCGGTGCACGCGCGGGCCCAGGCGCTGGGCATTCCCGTGCGCACGCCCAAATCCCTGCGCAACGCCGAGGCGCAAGGGGAGTTCCGCGACCTGAACCTGGATGTGGCGGTGGTGGTGGCCTACGGCCTGGTCCTGCCGCAGCCGGTGCTGGACGCGCCGCGCCTGGGCTGCCTGAACATCCACGCCTCGCTGCTGCCGCGCTGGCGGGGGGCCGCCCCCATCCAGCGCGCCATCCTGGCCGGTGACGCCGAGAGCGGCGTCACCATCATGCAGATGGAGGCCGGGCTGGACACCGGCCCCATGCTGCTGGAGGAACGCATCGCGATCACCCCGCGCATGACCGCCAGCCAGCTGCACGACGGCCTGTCGGCCACGGGCGCCCGACTGATCGTCACGGCGCTGGATCGCCTGGCGGCCGGCGACCTGCCGGCCACCGTGCAGCCGGAGGACGGCGTGACCTACGCCGCCAAGCTGGCCAAGGAGGAAGGCCGCCTGGACTTCACCAAGCCGGCGGCCGAGCTGGACCGCCAGGTGCGGGCGCTGACCCCCTGGCCCGGCACCTGGTTCGAGGCGGCCCTCGAGGGGGGGGCGATTGAGAAGATCAAGGTGCTGGCGGCCGAGCCGGTGGCCGGCTCCGGCGCGCCCGGCACCTTGCTGGATACCGGCCTGACCGTGGCCTGCGGCGAGGGCGCCCTGCGCCTTGTCACCGTGCAGCGTCCGGGCAAGGGTCCGGTGGACGGTGCCGCCTTCCTGCGCGGCTTCCCGCATCAGGTGGGCCAGCGGATCGCCCAGTGATGCAACGCTGGAAGCTCACCGTCGAATATGACGGCCGGCCCTACCAGGGCTGGCAGTTGCAGCCGCACGGCCCCTCCGTCCAGGCCTGCCTGGAGGAGGCCATCCGGCGGTTTTCGGGCGAGACGGTGCGGGTGCACGCCGCCGGACGCACCGACGCCGGCGTCCATGCCCTGGGCCAAGTCTGCCACTTCGACCTGGAAAAGCCCACCAAGCCCGACACGGTGCGCGACGCCCTGAACTTCCACCTGCGGCCGGAGCCGGTGGCTGTGGTGAAGGTGGAGGCGGTGGCCGATGACTTCCACGCCCGCCTGTCGTGCAAGGGCCGCGCCTATCTCTACCGCATCGTCAACCGCCGGGCGCCCCTGGCGCTGGACATCGGCCGCGCCTGGCACGTGCCGGTGGCGCTGGACGCCGACGCCATGAATGAAGGCGCCCAGCGCCTGGTGGGCAACCACGACTTCACCAGCTTCCGCGCCAGCATCTGCCAGGCCAAGAGCCCGGTGAAGACGCTGAGCCTGCTGACCCTCAGCCGGGTGGGGGATGAGGTGCACATGGTGGCCCGCGCCCGGTCCTTCCTGCACCACCAGATCCGCAACATGATCGGCACGCTGCGCCTGGTGGGCGAGGGCAAGTGGACGCCCGATGACGTCACCCGGGCGTTGGAAGCGCGCGACCGCGCCGCTGCCGGCCAGACCGCCCCACCGGACGGGCTGTACTTCACCGAAGCCTGGTATGAATGATACCAGCGGCACGAGATATTGACTCGTGCCGCTGTAGCCCGCGACTGCGGGCGCCGGAGATTTCCGGGGAGCGAAGCGGACTGGAAATCGAGGACAAGCCAAGGCCACGGATGTGGCCGCCCGGCGATTGAGGGAAAACTAACTGACAGCCGTCAGCGGACCATGCACCAGGGTGCTGATCAGGTCGGTGGTGGCGACGTCCAGAATGACGAAGCCGATGGCGGTCAGCCAGCCGCTGGCCAGGGTGGCGCGCACCACGTAGGCTTCGTAGAACAGGGTCCAGAGGAAGGCCACCACCTGGATGGCCGCCGCCAGGGGCAGGGAGACCAGGCCGCTGTGGGTCAGCACCGTCAGGGGCAGCAGCAGGGCCAGGGTGACGACGCTGGACCAGTTGGTGGCGGCGATGAAGCGGGCGAACTGGGGCGCCATGCCCTGCAGGCGCAGGATGCGGTCCACCATCAGCAGATAGCCGAAGGTGCCGATGATGAAGGCCAGCAGGCTGGCGGGCACGCTGCGCGCCAGGGGCACGATGGCGGCGGGGGCGCTCCCCTCCAGCGGGGGCAGCGGATGGCCCATCCAGCGGTCCACCGTGTCCAGCGCCACCACGCCCGGCAGCAGGACCAGCAGCACCCAGAAACTGCGCAGGGCGCCGGCGCGGTCGGCCGGGAACAGGGCGGCCCCCCTCTTGTCCAGGAAGGCCAGGCGCAGGGCGCCGGCCAGGCCGCGGCCCAGGTCGCCCATCATGCGGCCGCACCAGACTGGGCCGCGACCCAGTCGGACAGCACCCGGCCGTAGATGTCGGTCAGGCGCAGCAGATCGTCCACGACGATATGCTCGTCCACCTTGTGCATGCTGGCGCCCACGCCGCCGAACTCCACCACCGGGCAGTGGTTCTTGATGAAGCGCGCGTCGGAGGTGCCGCCGCTGGTGCTGAGTTCCGGCGCCAGCCCCGTCACGGACTGTACCGCCTGCGAAACGATGCCGCTGAGCTTCCCCGGCGGGGTCAGGAAGGCGTCGCCGCTGACCGTCACCGTCACATCCCACGCCCCGCCCACCTCGGCCAGCACGCCGCGCACCCGGGCTTCCAGGCTGGCCGGCGTGTGCAGGTCGTTGAAACGGATGTTGAGGACGGCCGTGCCCTTGGCCGGAATGATATTGGTGGTGGGGTTGCCAACGTCGATGGTGGTGATCTGCAGGCTGCTGGGCTGGAAATGGGGCGTGCCTTCGTCCAGCGGCTCCCCCGACAGGCGGGCCAGGGCCTGGGCCAGGCGGGGCAGGGGATTGTCGGCCAGGTGGGGATAGGCGACGTGGCCCTGGGTGCCCAGGCTGGTCAGGGTGAAGGTGATGCTGCCGCGCCGGCCGATCTTCATCATCTGGCCCAGCGTCTGGGGGTTGGTGGGTTCCCCCACCAGGCAGGCGTCCAGCGCCTCCCCCCGGTCCTGCAGCCAGCCCAGCACCTTGCGCGTGCCGTTGATGGACGGGCCTTCCTCATCGCCGGTGATCAGCAGGCTGAGGCTGCCGGCCAGGGGCAGACCGGCGGCCTGGTGCCGGGCCACGGCGGCGACGAAGGCGGCGATGGCCCCCTTCATGTCCGAAGCACCCCGGCCGAACAGCCGGCCGTCGACGATCTGGCCGGCGAAGGGCGCCACGCTCCAGGCGCCCTCATCCCCCACCGGCACCACGTCGGTGTGGCCGGCGAAGCAGAAGTTGGGACCGCTGTCGCCCAGGCGGGCATACAGATTGTCCACCGGCGCCGTCCCCTCCTGGGTGAAGGTCAGGCGGTGGCAGGTGAAGCCCAGGGCGCCCAGCACCCCCTCCAGCACCCCCAGGGCGCCGGCGTCGGCCGGCGTGACGCTGGCGCAGCGGATCAGCGCCTGGGTCAGCGCCACCGGATCGGTCGCGTCCAGGGCGGCGGCGGTGCTGACGACGGCCATGGGCGATCAGTCCCGCAGCAGGTCGTTGATCGAGGTCTTGGCGCGGGTCTGTTCATCCACGCGCTTGACGATGACGGCGCAGTACAGGCTGGGGCCGGGGGTGCCGTCGGGCAGGGGCTTGCCGGGCAGGCTGCCGGGCACGACGACGGAATAGGCGGGCACGCGGCCCACGAACACCTCACCCGTGGTGCGGTCGATGATCTTGGTGCTGGCACCGATGTAGACGCCCATGGAGAGGACGGCGCCTTCCTCCACCACCACGCCCTCGACCACCTCGGACCGGGCGCCGATGAAGCAGTTGTCCTCGATGATCACGGGGCCGGCCTGCAGCGGCTCCAGCACGCCGCCGATGCCCACGCCGCCCGACAGGTGGACGTTGGCGCCGATCTGGGCGCAGGAACCGACCGTGGCCCAGGTGTCGACCATGGTGCCCTTGCCCACGCGGGCGCCGATGTTGACGAAGCTGGGCATCAGCACCACGCCCGGGGCGATGTAGGCGCTGCGGCGCACGATGGCCCCCGGCACGGCGCGGAAGCCGGCGGCGCGGAAGCGGGCGTCGTCCCAGCCTTCGAACTTGGTCGGCACCTTGTCGAACCAGGTGCTGCCGCCCGGCGCGCCGGGGATGGGGGCGCTGTCGGTCAGGCGGAAGGACAGCAGCACCGCCTTCTTCAGCCACTGGTTCACCACCCAGGCGCCGTCCACCTTCTCCGCCACCCGCAGGTCACCGCGGTCCAGCGCCGACAGGGACTCCTCCACCGCGTCGCGGACGGCGCCCCTGGTGCTGGCGTTCAGGGTGTCGCGGGCATCCCACGCGTGCTCGATTTGGCTTTGCAGGTCGGTGAAAACGGTCATGGGGCGTCGTCCGGATGGCGCCTTGGCGGCGGCTTGGAATCGGGGCGGTTGGCTGGGTCGTCCAACGGGCGTCGCGACAATGGCGGGGGCCTTCCCCCCCTGTCAACGCCCCCGGGGACAGGACAGACCCTACTTTAGGAGCCCTCGCGCGACAGTTTATTGCGCGGGCGCCGCCACCTCAGCCGCCAACCTCGGCCGCCACCTGGGCCAGCCAGGCCGGCACGTCGGTGATGCGGTGCTGCACATAGGCCGGGATCTGGGACGGCGCCTCCGGATTGGGCAGGGAGAAGGGGGAGCCCGTGTCCACGAACACGGTGGCCATGCCCAGGGCCGCCGCCGGCTCCAGGTTGCGGGCGATGTCCTCCACCATCACCGCCCGGGTGGGGTCGATGGCGTGGCGCTGGATCAGGGTGGTGTAGGGGGCCGCCTCCGGCTTGGGCGTGAAATCGGCGGCCACGATGTCGAACACGGCGTGGAAGTGGTCGGCCACGCCCAGGCGCCGCATCACGTTCTCCGCATGCCCCTTGGACCCGTTGGTGTAGATGATCTTGCGCCCCGGCAGGGCGGCCAGGCTGTCGGCCATGCCCGGCTGCGGCAGGATGGCGCTGACGTCGATGTCATGGACATAGTCCAGGAAGGGTTCCGGCCGCACCCCGTGATTCAGCATCAGTCCGCGCAGGCTGGTTCCGTACTGGCGGAAATAGTCCTTCTGCAACCGCTTGGCCGCCGCCGCGTCCAGGCCCAGCGCCTGGGCGATATAGGCGCCGATGCGCACGTCCACCTGGGCGAACAGGTTGCACGCCGCCGGGTACAGCGTGTTGTCCAGATCGAAGATCCAGGTGTCGACATGGCCGAAGGCGCCGGGGGCGCTGCGGCCGGCGGGGGGAGTGGCGGGGGTGGCGGCGGGGGCGTTCGTCATCATGACCTGAACATGGGCCCGGCGCCGCCCGGGGGCAAGCGATCCCGCGCGTCAGGAGACGCCGCGACCTATCCACACGCGGCCCAGGGTGCCCGTCCGGGCCAGTTGCCGCCACCGGGGGAGTAGGCTACTCCTTTGGTAATGAAACCTTTCGTCCCACGGGCTTGGTCATGGGGCTGGCGGTGGCCCCGTCCGGGCACCTGGGGTGGCGGCGAGCGAGGCGGGGCATGGCATCCGATTTCCACGATACCCAGTCGGGCGCGCCCGCGATGGACGCGCAGGCGCTGCTGGCCGGCTGGGCCGGCCCGGGGCTGGAGATCGATGCCGGGGGCCGCGTCACCGGCATGAACGGCGCCGGCGCGGCCTTGCTGGCGCGCGACGACGGTTGGCTGGAGTTGCTGTCCCGCTGGGTGGTCGATGGCGGCGTGCTGCAGCCGGGCACCCATTCCAGCCCCCTGCCGGACCAGGAGGTGGTGGAATGGACGCCGCTGGCGCTGCCTTCCAGTGGGCCGACCGTCGGCCCCGCCACTGGGCAGACCGATGAACCGGGCCGCACCCGCTACCTGCTGCTGGGCCGCATGGCCACGCTGGAGCGCCGCCTGCGCCAGGCGCTGACCGAGTCGCGGCAGCGCTACAAAGACCTGGTGGAGATCTCCAGCGATTTCGCCTGGGAGACGGGGCCGGACGGGCGCTTCGCCTTCGTCTCCCCGGCCGGCGCCATCGGCTACCGCCCGGATGATCTGGTGGGCCGCCACCCCAACGATTTCCTGTTGCCGGAATTCGACGACGGCCTGTCCCCCTTCGAGGCGCGCGAGGCCATCGAGCGGGTGGAGGTCTGGCTGCGCGCGGCCGATGGCCATCCCGCCTGCCTCATCTCCTCCGCCCTGCCGCTGACGGGGCCGGACGGGCAGTGGGTGGGCGCCCGCGGCGCCTGCCGCGACATCACCGAGGCCCGGCTGCGCGCCATGGAGCTGGCCCAGGTGCGCCTGCGCGAACGTTATCTGGGCTACATCGTCTCCTCCACCCGCGATGACGTCGACCCCGCCCGCACGCTGGAGATCGCGGCCGGCGTGGCCGTCAACGCCACCGGCGCCGCCGGTTCCGCCCTGCGCGCCCGGGTGGAGGGCACGGGCGACTACGCTCCGGTGGGCGTGGCCGAGAGCATCCCGCCGGAACTGGAGGCCACCCTGGCCGATCTGCCCCACCGCGCGGCGCTGAGCGAGGGGGCGGTGACGGTCACGGCCGCCGGCTATGACGTGCTGGCCGCCCGCACCCTGTTCCGGCATGAGGTCAACGGCGCCGTCCTGGTCTGGCGGCCGGCGGCCCAGGGTTCGGAGAAGGACGACGCGGGCGAGAAGCCCGGCGGCCAGGACGGCTGGTCGGCGGATGACCTGTCCATGGCCCGCACCATCGCCGACCATGTGGGGGCGGCCATCGCCCAGGCCCGCTACCAGGAACGGCTGAAGACCCTGTCGGAGCGTGACGGACTGACCGGCCTCTACAACCGCCGCACCGTTATGGATATGCTGGAGCAGCGGCTGGGTGGGAAGACCGGCGGCTCCTCCGCCCTGCTGTACTTCGACCTGGACAACTTCAAGGCGGTGAACGACCTGCGCGGCCACACCGCCGGCGACGATGTGCTGCGGGCCGTGGGCGACCTGCTGCGCCGTATGGCGCGGCCGGGCGATCTGGCCGGCCGACTGGGCGGTGACGAGTTCGTACTTTGGGTGGACCGGGTGGATGAGGCCCAGGCCCTGTCCGTGGCCGACCGGCTGTTGCGCGAGGCGGCGGAGTTCCTGCGCCCCCTGTCGGCCGGGCCGGAGAAGCCGTTGGGCGTGTCGGTGGGCGTGGCCGTGCACCAGGGCGGCGGCGGGGAACCTGTGCAGGGACTGGTGGATCGCGGCGACCAGGGCATGTATGCCGCCAAGCGCTTGGGCAAGGGCCACCGCAGCCTGTCGCCCGCCTACGCCGGTGATGGGTCGGCGGGAAAGGACATGTGATGGGCGGACTGGACTACGATACCGCCAAGAAGCTGGCCACCGGTGACATGGCCGACCGGAAGTTCGTCGCCTCGCGCGCCGAAACCCGGCCGGAAATCCTGTACCTGCTGGCCACGGACCAGAGCGCGGAGGTGCGGCGGGAGATCGCGCTGAACAGCGCCACCCCGCGCCAGGCGGACATGATGCTGTCCACCGACGTGGATGAGGGCGTGCGCAGCGGCCTGGCCACCAAGATCGCCGCCCTGGTACCCTCGCTGTCCGCCGACCGGGTGGGGCAGATCGAACGCATGACCCTGCAGATCCTGGAGACGCTGGCCCGCGACCGCGCCGTGGCGGTGCGCGGTGTCATGGTGGCGGCGCTGAAGGACCTGCCCAACGCCCCGCCCAGCGTCATCCAGCAGTTGGCCCGCGACCTGGACGCCACCATCTCTGGCCCCGTGCTGCGCCACTCTCCCATCCTGACCGATGACGACCTGCTGGAGATCATCGCCGGCGCGCCCGAGGATGAACGGCTGTGCGCCATCGCCGAGCGTGCGGACGTCAGCGTCGCCGTGTCCGACGCCATCGTGCAGACGGAGCGGGAGGCGGCGGTGGCCAGCCTGCTGGGCAACGCCAGCGCCCAAATCCGGGAAGAGACGCTGGACCGCATCCTTGATCTGGCGCCCAAGCACGAACCCTGGCACGCCCCCCTGGTGCGGCGTCCCCAACTGCCGGCCGCCGCCGCCGCCCGCATCGCCGGCTTCGTCACCGACAGCTTGGTCAAGGTGCTGGAAGGCCGTACCGACCTGCCGCTGGAAACCCGCCAGGCCATCACCCAGGCGGTGCGCCAGCGCCTGCCCGCCGGCAAGGCCGGTACCGGCAATGGCAACGGCCTGGTGGAGGAGGAGGCGCCGAAGGAGCGCCCGGCCGACCGCGCCCGGCGCCTGCACAAGGAAAAGAAGCTGACGGAGGACACGGTGACCATGGCCCTGGGCCAGGGCGACCGGGGCTTCGTCATGGCCTCGCTGGCGCTGCTGTCCGGCCTGCCGCTGCCCATCGTGGAAAAGATCATCGCCGGGCAGAGCCCGCGCGGCGTCACCTCGCTGTGCTGGAAAGCCAAGCTGACCATGCGCGCCGCGCGCCAGGTGCAGATGCGCCTGGCCCAAATTCCCCCCTCCAACGTGCTGAACGCGCGCGAGGGCACCAAGTACCCCATGACCGACGACGAGATGAAATGGCAGCTGGAGTTCTTCGGGGTGGAGTGAGGTGGTGGGCTGTCACGATTGCGGGTTCTGAACCGCAAACAAAAACGCCGGGCGGAGCGATCCACCCGGCGTTTCGCGTTCTGAAGTCGACTTTGGTGCTTACGTCAGCGGCATGAGGTTTCGCCTCATGTCGCTGTAGGACGCGACCGCGTCCGCCGGACCTTTGCGGGGAGCGAAGCGGATCGCAAAGGGAGGAAGCCAAGCCGCCGGACGGCGGCGCCCGGCGATTGAGGGAACAAGAAACTTACTTGTGCCCGATCAGGGTGCCGGCGCCGCCTTCGGTGAAGATTTCCATGAGGATGGCGTGGGGGACGCGGCCGTCCAGGATGACGGAAGCGTCGACGCCATTCTCCACCGCCTGGATGCAGGTCTCGATCTTGGGGATCATGCCGCCGCTGGCGGTGCCATCGGCGATCAGGGTCCTGGCCTGGTCCACCGACAGCTCGGGGACCAGCTGCTTGTCCTTGTTCAGCACGCCGGCCACGTCGGTCAGCAGCAGCAGGCGCTTGGCGTTCACGGCGGCGGCCACGGCGCCGGCGGCGGTGTCGGCGTTGATGTTGAAGGTCTCGCCATGCGGACCATAGCCGATGGGGGCGATGACGGGGATCAGGCCGGCATCCTGGATGCGGCGGATCATGCCCGGGTTGACCTTGTAGGGGTCGCCGACGAAGCCCAGGTCCAGCACCCGCTCGATGTTGCTGTCGGGGTCGCGCTTGGTGCGCATGACCTTCTTGGCCTCGATCAGCTCACCGTCCTTGCCCGACAGGCCGATGGCCTGGCCGCCCTGGTCGTTGATCAGCTGGACCAGCTGCTTGTTGATGGAGCCGGACAGCACCATCTCGACGATCTCCACCGTCTCCTTGTCGGTGACGCGCAGGCCGTCGATGAATTCGGACTTGATCTTCAGCCGGTCCAGCATCTGGCCGATCTGGGGCCCACCGCCGTGCACGACCACGGGGTTGATGCCCACCTGCTTCAGCAGGACGATGTCGCGGGCGAACATCTCGCCCAGGCGCTCGTCGCCCATGGCGTGGCCGCCATACTTCACGACGAAGGTCTGGCCGGCGTAGCGGCGCATGTAGGGCAGCGCTTCCGACAGGGTCGTGGCCTTGGCCAACCATTCCTCGCGGGTGGCGGCCAGGGAAGCGGAAGCGGCGGTGGCAGCGGTCATCGGCTTGGGATCCGTGTCACGGGATGGAAAGGCGGTTCGTATCTATACCCGACCCGGGCCCAGGGCAATCCCCCGTCTCCCGGTCCGCGGCGTTGGGGACAGCATAACCGCCCCCGAGGGTTTCCGCGTGTTACGGATTGGCTAAAGCCGCCAGGCTGGCCCGCAGTTCCGGCACGCCCTCGCCCGTCTCACTGCTGGTGAACAGCACCTCGGGATGGGCGGCGGGGTGCTTCTTGATCGCCGCCTGCGTGGCGGCGTGCACATGGTTCAGGGCCAGGCGGGTCAGCTTGTCGGTCTTGGTCAGCACCACCTGGTAGACCACGGCGGCGTTGTCCAGCATGCCCATGACCTCCATGTCGATGGGCTTGAAGCCGTGGCGGCTGTCGATCAGCAGGCAGCAGCGGCGCAGGGTCACGCGGCCCTTCAGGTAGGCGCGGACGAACTCATTCCACGCTTCCACCTTGTCCTTGCTTTCCTTGGCGTAGCCGTAGCCCGGCATGTCCACCAGCGACACGCGGTCGCCCAGGTCGAAGAAGTTCAGCTGCTGGGTCCGGCCGGGGGTATGGGAGGTGCGGGCCAGGGTCTTGCGCCCCGTCAGGGCGTTCACCAGGCTGGACTTGCCCACATTGGACCGGCCGGCGAAGGCGATCTCGGGCAGGCCTTCCGGCGGCAGGTTGTCCTTGGCTGACGCCCCCCACTTGAAGTCGCACTCCTTGGCGAACAGCAGGCGGCCAGCCTCCAGCGCCTCGGGCGTGATGGGGGTCAGGGCGGGCAGGGGGGGCAGCGGCTTGGTGGCCATGGGCCGTACTCTCTCACTGGCTTGAAATGGCGCGGGGGCACGGAACCTTGTCCCATGCCCCCGGCGGTATGAAAACCTGGCGTTTGGCGCCGGGTCAGGTCGGCTTAACACCCATGCGGCGCATCAGCACGTACTGCTGGGTTACGCTGAACATGTTGGACCAGACATAGTAGATCACCAGGCCGGCGGGCAGGGAGCCCATCATCCAGGTGAAGACCAACGGCATGGTCATCATCACCTTCTGCTGCGTCGGATCCATGCCCGGGGTGGGCGTCATCTTCTGCAGCAGGAACATGGTGCAGCCCAGCAGGATGGGCCAGACGCCCAGGTGCAGGAACAGCGGCGGGGTGAAGGGCAGCAGGCCGAACAGGTTGAACACGGTCGTCGGGTCGGGCGCCGACAGGTCGTGAATCCAGCCGAAGAAGGGCGCGTGCCGCATCTCGATGGTGACCGACAGCACCTTGTACAGCGACCAGAAGATCGGCATCTGGATCAGGACGGGCAGACAGCCCGTCATGGGGTTGGCGCCTTCCTTCTTGTACAGCGCCATCATCTCCAGCGACGCCTTCTGCTTGTCGTCGCCGGCGGCCTTGCGGATCGCCTCCACCTGCGGCTGCAGCTCTCATCTG
>NZ_BACU01000030.1 GCF_000333275.1 Azospirillum sp. B4
GCGGCGGGGTCGAAGCGGCGCTCTTCCCGCCATAGGGTGGATATCGCATCCAGGCTGGGGAACAGGCCCGCCGCCAAGCCGGCCAGGAAGGCGGCACCCAGGGCCGTGGTCTCCGTCACGGCCGGGCGCTCCACCGTCAGGTCCAACTGGTCGGCCAGGAACTGCATCAGCCAGTCGTTGGCCACCATGCCGCCGTCCACGCGCAAGGCCGTCAGGGCGCAGCCGCTGTCGGCGGCCATGGCGTCCATCAGGTCGCGGGTCTGGTAGCAGACCGACTCCAACGCCGCGCGCACGATGTGGCTGACCCCGCTGTCCCGTGTCAGGCCCAGGATGGCGCCCCGGGCATCAGGGTCCCAGTAGGGCGCGCCCAACCCGGTGAAGGCCGGCACCAGGTAGACGCCGCCGGTGTCGGCCAGGGACTGGGCGTGGCCCTGGCTTGAAGCCGCGTCGGGGATCAGCTTCAGCCCGTCGCGCAGCCACTGCACCGCCGCCCCGGCCACGAAGATCGACCCCTCCAAGGCGTAGCTGGCGCGCCCGTCCAGACGGTAGGCCAGGGTGGTCAACAGGCGGTGGGTGGAGGCGCGCGGCGTGTCGCCGATGTTCATCAGGGCGAAGCAGCCGGTGCCGTAGGTGCTCTTGATCATGCCCGGTTCCAGGCAGGCCTGGCCGATGGCGGCGGCCTGCTGATCCCCCGCCATGCCCAGCACGGGGATGGGCCGGCCCAGCAGGTCGGCCGTCGCCACGCCGAAAGCGCCGGCATTGTCCAGCACCCGGGGCAGGACAGCCGCCGGAATGCCGAACAGGCGCAGCAGCTCCTGGTCCCACTCCAGGGTTTCCAGGTTGAACAGCAGGGTGCGGGCGGCGTTGGTGGCGTCGGTCGCGTGCACCTGGCCGCCCGTCAGGCGCCACAGCAGGAAGCAGTCGATGGTGCCGAAGGCCAGTTCCCCGGCCTCCGCCCGTGCGCGGGCGCCGGGGACGGTATCCAGGATCCAGGCCAGCTTGGTGGCGGAGAAATAGGGGTCCAGCAGCAGGCCGGTGCGCTGGCGCACCATGTCCTCCGCCCCCTCCCGCCGCAGGGCCTGACACAATCCGGCGGTGCGGCGGTCTTGCCAGACGATGGCGGGGTGCAGCGCCTCCCCCGTCCGGCGGTCCCATACCACCGTCGTCTCCCGCTGGTTGGTGATGCCGATGGCGGCAACGCGGGCGGCATCCACCCCGGCCTTGTCCACGGCCCCCCGGCAGACCGCCACCGTGTCGCGCCAGATGTCCTCCGGATCATGCTCCACCTGGCCATCGGCGGGGTAGTGCTGGGGCAACTCCCGTTGCGCCGTGGCCAGGGGGCGGCCGCCGGCGTCGAACAGGATGGCGCGGGTGGAGGTGGTACCCTGGTCGATGGCCAGGATCAGGTCGGCGGTCATGGCGACAGTCATGGGGGCGGCCCCTCCCAGGGTCTTGTTATCGCGCCGCTTTCGCGCGCGCGGGGTAGCACCGACGGTGCGGCGGCCGGCCCCGACCTGTCAACGGTTCGGGCGGAAAAAGCTATCCAGAAGGGGGGCGAAAAGAGGTGCGTAATGGGGTTGACGCCGAACTGTAACAGGCGCACCATCTGTCTTACCGAAGCACTCAGGAGAGGTCGAAACCCAGATAAGCCCACCAGATCAGGTAAATCTTCGAATGCGCTCAGTATTCGATGTGTTGCCCGTAGCCAGGAGGGTGTGTCAAATCATGACTCCACCGATGCGTACTGTATGAGCTGTGTGACAGCTCCACACATATAGCGATTGCTGATGCCGGTTACTGACCGGCGTATCGCTCGATGGACTATCTGAGCTTCGCTGAAGCCAACGGAACCCCCGTAGCCCTGACCGGCACGGGGGTTCGCTTTTTGGGGCGCGCGGCCCCTCCCGTTTGGTACGGCCCTCGGGGAAGGATCCGAGGCGTTCGCGCGTATGGGGGTGCGCGCCGCCGCCATACCCCTTATATAGGGATGTGAAGTCAGGCTCTGCCTGGCCAACGAGGAGTCGAGGGCCGGGACCAATGGGGTTGATGGGCCTGTTGCGCGGCATGGGGCTGACCGCCCCGAAGAAGCCCGCGCCGCGAACCAGAACGAAAGCGCGCGTGGTGCCGACCACGGTGACGCAGCTGCGCGTGGCTGGCATCGACCAGCCGGTGGAGGTGCGGCGCAGCCCGCGCGCCCGGCGCCTGTCGCTCAAGGTCGACGGCGCCACCGACACCGTGCGCGTGACCGTGCCGCCGCGCGTGGGCGATGCCGAGATCGCCGGCTTCGTCGGCCGCCACCTGGACTGGGTGCATGCCCGTCTGGCCGCATTGCCGCCGCGCCAGCCCTTCATCGACGGCATGGCCGTGCCCCTGCTGGGCCGTTCGCCCGTCATCCGCCATGAGCCCGGCCGCCGGGGCGGCGCCCGCCTGGTTGACGGGCCGGCCGGCCTGGAATTACGCGTGGGCGGGGAGGCGGAGTTCCTGAACCGCCGCGTCACCGATTTCCTGAAGGCGGAGGCGCGGCGCCATCTGTCGGCCCTGACGGCGGAGACGGCGGCCCGCGCCGGCTTGCGCGCCAGCGGCGTTTCCGTGCGCGACACCCGCAGCCGCTGGGGCAGCTGCTCCGCCACCGGCCGCATCAGCTATTCCTGGCGCCTGATCCTGGCCCCGCCCCAGATCGTGGCCTACGTCGTGGCGCACGAAGTGGCGCACCTGAAGGAGATGAACCACGGACCCAGGTTCTGGGCCCTGTGCGCGGATCTTGCGGGCGACGTGGACAAGCCACGCGCGTGGTTGAAAGCGCATGGCGCGAAGCTGCACCGGTTCGGTTAGAGCGGAACGCGATCAGGTGGAATCACCTGATCGTGTAAATCCGCTCTATCATGAATAGGTTACGAGCGGGATGCGATCATGCGTGATCGCATCCCGCTTGTCTTATGAATTTCCGTGCCGACGGGCGACGATGGAATCGCTGGGAGAGGGCTGCACCCCTCTCCCAGCGGCGAGGGACGGATCGAGTGACCGCAGGCTGTTAACGAGCCGAGTTAGAGTTTGATCGCCCTCGTCTTTTCCATTGGCCTGAACGGATACCGGGGAGAAAGCCCCGTATGACAAGCAGAGGCACGGAAAAGATGAGCCAAGTTACCATCGGCGTGGATGTTTCGAAAGACACCCTGGACGCCTATCGCCTGTCCGACGGTGCCAAGCGGCGGTTCGGCAACGACAAAGCCGGTCATGCCGCCTTTGTCGCCTGGTGCGGCCAAGACGTCGCACGGGTGGTGTTCGAACCCACCGGGCCCTATCACCGGGCCTTTGAGCGGGCGCTTGCCCGGGCGGGGCTTCCTGCGGCCAAGGTCAATCCCCGCCAGGCGCGGCGCTTTGCCGAGGCGACCGGGAAACTGGCCAAGACGGACGGTCTGGATGCCGCCATGCTGGCCCGCATGGGCGCTGTCCTGGATATCGAAGCCAAGCCGGGCAATAGCGATGAGATCATTGAATTAAAAGAGATGTTGGTCGCCCGTGAGGCGCTGGTGAAGGATCGGGTCGCGGCGAAAAACCGTGAGAAGAACCTGACCTTGCCATTGCTTAAGCGTCAGAACCGCTACCGCCTCAAGCAGATCGAGCGCCACCTTGATGCCTTGGACGCGAACATCAAAGCCCGTATCGCCGCCAGCGACGCGATGGCCAGCCGGTGCGCCATCCTGACCAGCATTCCGGGCATCGGTTTCCTAACCGCATTCGCCTTGCTGGTCGAAATGCCTGAATTGGGGACTTTGGAACCGGGCCAAGCCGCAAGTCTCGCGGGGCTCGCTCCAATCACCCGCCAGTCCGGACAGTGGCGCGGGCGCTCTTTCATCCAGGCAGGACGCGCCACTGTCCGCACTGCCCTTTACATGCCGGCCCTCGTCGCCGCCCGATTCAATCCAGACCTCAGCGCCAAATACACCCAGTTGATCGCAGCCGGAAAGCCTCCCAAGGTTGCTATCACAGCCATCATGCGCAAGCTCGTCGTCCTCGCCAACGCTCTCCTCAAAAAGGGCTCACACTGGCAGGAAAAAGCGGCTTGCACATAACGGATACTCTAAGGGGCCGATCTTATCGCGCTCCGTGGGGCGGGGGGAAGAACAACGCCTGTCACGGGCTTGTCCGCACCCGGCCCACCGCCCGCTTCCAGCCGTCGTACAGCCGCTCGCGCGCGGCGGGGTCGGCGGCGGGGTCGAAGCG
>NZ_BACU01000029.1 GCF_000333275.1 Azospirillum sp. B4
TGACCGTCGAGTACGACAACATCCAGGTGGATGACCGCATAGTCGTCTTGAGCAGCTTCACGGTGACCGCGGCTGACGTAGTGGCTCAGAGGGCGCTGGCGATGGTGGTTGTCGGCGGCCGCGTGAACTACATCGCCAATGGCTTCGAAACCCGCACTTTATGCGTGGACATCGTCGCCGGCTAGACCTTCGACCTGGTCGAAGCAGGTGAATTGCACGCCATGGAGGCGATGATCATCCGCCACGCCGTGTGGCGGAAATCCGACGCCGGAGTCCTAGGCTTGGGCGAGATCTAGGATCTGCTGAATGAAAGCTCGTACTATCGTTTCACCCTGAGTGGCGTGGGGTACGTGGGCAAGTTCAGCATCCTGGGCCGCGTCAACTATTTCGACGCGTGGGATGACAACGTCTGCATCTGCGGCACCTTGTGTCTGGGGAAGAACTTCGACCTCGCTTGTATCTTCGACGCCAAGGTTTCTCACCCGGTGATGGAAGACCTGACCGCCATTATCGGTGGACACAACGTGGGCGATGAATACACCGTCAAGATCATGTCGGAGTTCTGGACCTATGGCGTGGGCCAGCAATATTCCTTCAGCAGCCCCTACGGTTACGACGGCGGCTATTACTACGTGCGCCTGAAGTACGATTTCTGACGACAGGAACCACCCGCCCCCGCGCGTAACATTCGTGTGGAGGCAGGCGTTTTCAGTTCCCTTCCTCGGGTTGGCCCCCTGGAAGGTTCCTTGGGGCCGCCGGACTTCCCGCCGGCGGCCTCTTTTTCATCCCCTCAGGCGCCGGGCGCCAGCATCCGCTGGCTTGGCTTGTCCTCGATTCAGGACTGCTTCAGCAGTCCAAAATCTCCGGCGGCCCCCGTCGGGGCCTACAAGGTCATGAACTGGCGCTTCATGACCTTGGCATTCGTCCCTAACCGGCGATGGCCGCCACCACCTCATCCTCGATGGCCTGCTCGCTCAGCAGGCTGCGCATGAAGCCCTGCAACTGGCCGCTGTTGCGGATCTTGGCGTAGCCATAGAGCGTGGACCATGCCACCACCATACGCCCCTCCGCCGCCACCGGCGACAGGTCGGGGTGGGCGGCGCGCAGGGCCGACAGGGTCATGTCGTAGACGGTGCGCACCGCCTGGGCCAGGTCGGGGTGGGGCTCCAGGTCGGCGGCCAGCCGCGTCTCATACATCAGGCGGAACAGTTCCGGCCGGCTGCGGGCGAAGTCCAGGAAGCCGCGCGCCGTGGCCCGCCATCGCGCCTGGGGATCGGCCTCCGTCCGCGTCATCTCATGGTGCGCCGCCATCAGGGCGCTGTACCCCTCCACTGCCACGGCGGCCAGCAGGGCGTCGCGGTCGGCGAAGTGGCGGTAGGGGGCGGTGCGGCTGACGCCCACGGCCTCCGTCAGGTCGCGGAAGGACAGGGCCTCATGCCCCATGCGCTCCACCGTTTCCAGGGCGGCGGCCACCAGCGCCTGGCGCAAGGCGCCGTGGTGATAGGGCGGCTTCTCGGGCTGATCCATCAATGTTGACACCTGTTACTTAGATGTTGACGCACGTCACATTCATATCTACCGTCACCATCGGCGGCGATGGAAGGCCTGGCGGCCTTCACCCCGCGGATCAGAACAAGAAACCGGCGCCGGACGTTCCCGCCTGGACATGAGGCGCCTGGGGAGGGGCATCATGGCGTTCCTGAAGAACATTTGGTACGTGGCCGCCTGGGATGACGAGGTGGCGCCGGGGCGGATGCTGAACCGCCGCCTGCTGGGCCAAGCGGTGCTGCTGTTCCGCGACGCGGATGGCACGGTGCGCGCCATCGCCGACCGCTGCCCCCACCGCTTCGCGCCCCTGCACCGGGGCACGCTCAAGGACGGGGCGGTGCACTGCGCCTATCACGGCCTGGCCTTCGACGGGCGGGGCGCCTGCGTGCTGAACCCGCACGGCGACGGCACCATCCCCAAGGCGGCCAAGGTGACCTCCTACCCGGTGGTGGAGCGGCACAGCGCCGTCTGGATCTGGATGGGCGACAGCGCCCTGGCCGATCCCGCCCTGATCACGGATTTCAGCTGCATGGACAAAACGGCCTTCCACGTGGGCAAGCGCTACCTGCACGTGAAGGCGAACTATCAGCTGGAAACCGACAACATCATGGACCTCAGCCACATCGAATACCTGCATGCCGGCACGCTGGGCAGCGACGCGGTGAAGCGCGCCGCCCTGGACGTGGCGCAGGACGGCGACGTGGTGTGGTCCAAGCGCGTGACCAGGGCCGAGCGGCTGACCCCCTATCTGGAACAGGCCATGGGCGTGCCGCCGGGGCAGCTGGTGGACCGCTGGCTGGACGTGCGCTGGACGGCGCCGTCCAACATGCTGCTGCTGGCCGGCGCCACCGCCACCGGCCGCCCGCGCGAAGAGGGGCGGGAGACGCCGACCATCCATCTGTTCACGCCGGAGACGGAAACCACCACCCACTACTGGTTCGCCATCAGCTTCCCCCAGGCGATGGGGGAGATGGGCAAGGCGATGGCGGAGGAGCATATCGAGGGCCTGTCCATCCCCTTCGCCACCGAGGACCTGCCCATGCTGGAGGCGCAGCAGCAGTCCATGGGCGACAGCGACTTCTGGGCGCTGAAGCCCATCCTGCTGGCCGGCGACGGCGGCGCGGTGCGCGCCCGCCGCGTCATGGACCGGATGCTGAAAGAGGAAGCGGCGACCGCGACAGTGGCGGCCTGAGCGTCAAGGGAAGCTGATCCCGGCCGCTGGCACCACCTGGATGCGGCGGTCGGGATGGGCGACGTTGGCCAGCGCCCAGTTGTGGTGGGCCACCACCACGGCCGGCGGCGTCGGCCCATCCTCCGTCGTGTGGGCATCCGCCGCCACGGTCACGGCATAGTCCCGCGACAGAGCGGCCCGCGCCGTGCTGTCCACGCAGATCTCCGTCTGCAAGCCGCAGATAACCGGGTGCCGCGCGCCCAACCGCTCCAGCACCGCCGCCAGGTCGTTGCGGTAGAACCCATCCGCTGCCCGCTTCTCCACGATGGTCTCACCGGCCAGGGCGCCACCGCCGGATGGATGGCCCAGCCCTCCCCGCCCTTAGCCAACGGCGGCCACTGCTCCTCGCAATGCTGCAGATAGACTACCGGCGTGCTGGCCGCGCGGGCGCGGGCGATCAGATCGGATATCACCGCCAGCACCTCCACCTCGCGGTAGGCGCCGCCGACGATGCCCAGTTGGACGTCGATGACGAGAAGGACGGTTTGGAGAGCTTGGCTCATAGAAGGTCATTCAGGAAAATGAAAATATAAGTCTCGAAGAATTCTTAGAGGCTAAAGCCGGATGAAGAGCCATTATCCAGCCATTGACATGATCTTCTTAGCCACCAAATGAACATATGTACTCGGATTTTCAGATCCATCTCCACGAGATAATGACAAAGATTCTTCAGATCTCTGAATGGCAACCTCCGCATTATTTACCAATTGCGACATTAAATCAATTTTCCCTTTATTATATTCAGGTATATGCTCCTTAATCTTGGACACCAAGGCATCACAACAGGATCGCCCTTTCTCCGCGACGAACGGCTTCGTCGTAAACTCAAAATGTAAAAGAACCCAGTATTCGAAGCATGGATTTGACTTAATCGCTGTTATTTTAATTGTCCCGCGTTTCCGGCGCCCTATACCATCGATCTTAGAACACGCCGTCTCCAAGTTCTTTTTTCGTTCCTCCGTTCCCTCCCTATCAAACACACAATATATATGATCGTATGGCCCATCGTGTTTAGCATATTCAAGTGCTAAACTGAGTACGTTACATGGATCTGTCCCAAAGACATCGCCTGAACCCTTTACTTTTACGTTACGAGCTCGATGTAATTTAGCCAGAGCATTAAAATAATTCGGTTCTGTCTTTGAACCTTCGCAAACTATGAGTATTCGACTAAGAGGCTCCCTCGATGGCGATACCCTTGAAAGCTCCTTTTGTTGCTTCGGTCTTCTTAGGAAGAGATGCCCGTTATTCCTCATATTCCTCCACACCCCTAATATGCGGAATACCCCCGTATCTTCCCGCTAGGTATGATTTATGTATAGCGTCGTTTTTTCGTATTTTAAATGAAGATAAAGGATAGATCTGAGTAGCAAAATTTTCATCTTTCTCCGTAAGATAAATCTGATCGTGGTGTAATAGGCGATGAATCATTATGCCCGCCTCATGAGAAGTGAACAGTATTTGACCAAGACCACGGTTCATATCAGATCGATAAAAAAGCGAAATGAGATGCTGGAAAGCCAAAGAATGAAGATTATTGCTTGGCTCATCGATGATGAGAACATATCCGTTTTCAAGAGTCTCAATAATTGCCGATGCAAGAGAAAATATTCTTTGAGTTCCGTCAGACTCCTCACTTAAAGGCAAATAAACCATTTTCCCAGTCTTGTTTTTCCTACCAAAAAAAACGTCAGACATCTTACTATTTGTGAATTTCCTCAAGTTTTCTTTGAAACTTTCCACGAAAATGGAAAGAGACGATTCGGGAAAATCCTTTTCATCAACCCGAATTTCTTGGACGTCGATATCGATTTCGTTCAAGAATCGAACGACTTTTTTAGAAAACTCAGGAGAACGGCACCGCCTCGCCGTGTGGGGGGTCATATCAATGAAATGCTGCAGCACTCTCAGTTTTATCTTGAACCAATCAAATGCATCATTAAAGTAATCCGCATTTAATTGGACCGCAGTCGATAGAAACAACGCATTTTTCCTGGTAGATGCCTTCCATATCTCTTTTTGACCCTTTATATTCTGGTTTATATACCATTCATAATCATCTATTGACTCATTATACAGACGCTCAAACCATCTCTGCACCCTCCCCTCATTAGGAGAAACATAAAGCCATTCCTCCCAAACTTTATTTTTATCTACAACAAATCCGTATTGATATCTGTTTCCAGAAGACAGGAAAACAATTTCAAAATGACTCTTTCCGTCTTCACCATCAACGTCAAAGGCAAAATTATTAACGTCAATTAAATCACCGCTCTGTAATTCTTTTGCGGACCCGATGATAAATCGGCGCATAAAATGAAATGCACTTATGATGTTCGATTTTCCGGTACCGTTTGCCCCGTAAATCCCAACCGCCTTAAGCACATAGGGAACCGTTCTGTGCCCCGTCTCAAAGCTATAGTGTCTGCGAACATCCGAGGAACTCCCCGCAGCCATCGAAATAGCTTGAGTGGATGAAACCGACCGGTAATTGGATACGGAAAACTCAATTAGCATGCTACCCCCAAGCTGACCGGTGTTAACGGCCATATTTTGCACATTCCACGCAAAAATACCCCTTTAAAATACTTTCCATGCTCAGCGTTAGAAAACTATCCGCCAAACCGTTAGCCTCTCATCGCATCTCTCGATTTCCCAAATGCCTGCCCCCGCGCCAGGGTGGGACCGTTGCGTACGCTGGCGCCCAGGGGTGGCCGGCGGGCGGCGGGAGGAAATGACGGGAGCGAACGGGCCCCGTGGCGGACGGCCCCGAGCGCCGGCGCCTTTCCCCCTGCATCGTCCCGCCCCGTCCCAGGCCTGGTGCCCATCGAGACCAGAGGCCATGAGACCCCATGTTCGAATACTTCCCCAAGAATTACGTCTGGAACCTGTCGGTGGACATCGCCATCGAGTCCGGCGCCCAGATCGGTGAGATCGATGAGATGTGCCGGCCGCTGCGCGACGCCGCGGCGCGGGGGGAGGACGCCGGAACGGGGGAGTTCCTGAAGCACTGGGTGGCCATGGCCGACAAGCTGGTTGAGCTGGCGGACGAGGACGAGGCCCGGGGCCGCAACTTCTCCGCCGGGACCAAGCTGCAGCGCGCCTCGCTCTATTACACAACGGCGGAGCGCATGCAGGGCCACGGCCATCCCGGCCGGGGCGACACCTACGCCAAGGCGCAAGCCAGCTTCCGCCGCGCCATGGCCCTGGGCCGGGAAAACGCGGAGCGTATCGAGATCCCCTACCAGGGCGGCATCATCCCCGCCCTGTTCACCCGGGCGCCGGGCCCGGGGCCCAAGCCCGTGGTCGTCTACGTCAACGGCCTGGATAGCTGCAAGGAACTGCTGTACTGGTCCCGCCTGCCGGAGGCGCTGTTGCGCCGGGGCGTCTCCACCCTGTGCATCGACCAGCCGGGCAGCGGCGAGGCCCTGCGCCTGCATAACCTGCCGGCCACCTACAAGTCGGAGGAATGGGCATCCAAGGTGGTGGACTGGCTGGAGACCCAGCCCGACGTCGACCCCAAGCGCATCGGCATCACCGGCATCTCCCTGGGCGGTTACTTCACCCCGCGCGCCGTGGCGTTCGAGCCGCGCTTCGCCTTGGGCGTCGTCTGGGGCGCCAACCACAACTGGGCCGAGGTGCAGCAGAAGCGCTTGGCGCGCGAGGGCGAGAACCCGGTGCCGCACTATTGGGCGCATGTCAGCTGGGTGTTCGGTGCCACCGACATGGACGACTTCTTCGCCAAGGCGGCGGGCATGAACCTGAACGGCGTGGTGGAGAAGATCACCGTGCCCTTCCTGGTCACCCACGGCCAGAACGATCGGCAGATCAGCCTGGACTACGCCCACCAGACCTATGACCAGCTGGTCAACAGCCCCAAGCGCGAGCTGAAAATCTTCACCCCGCGCGAAGGCGGCATCGAGCATGTGGGCGTGGACAACATGTCCTTCGGCCGCGACTACATCGCCGACTGGATCGCCGAGACGTTTGGCGGGCAGGTGGGCTGATGAAACTCTCCACGCTTCCCAACGGCACCCGTGACGGCCGCCTGGCCGTCGTGTCCCGTGATCTGCGCCGCGCCGCTTACGCCGACGGCATCGCCGCCACCCTGCAGGACGCCATCGAGCGCTGGGACGCGGTCGCCCCGGCGCTGCAGGCGCTGTATGACGCGGTGAATATCGGCCGCGACACCTTCCCCTTCGACGCCGGCCAGGCCCTGGCCCCCCTGCCCCGCGCCTGGCAGTGGCTGGACGGCTCCGCCTACCTCAGCCATGGCGAGCTGATGGCCAAGGTGTTCAAGATCGACAACGTCCAGGGGGCGGAGCCCCTGATGTACCAGGGCATCTCCGACCGCTTCCTGGCGGCGACCCAGGACGTGGCCCTGCCGTCTGAGGCCGACGGCATCGATTTCGAGGGGGAGTTCGGCGTCATCACCGGGGCGGTGCCGCTGGGTGTGACGGCGGACGAGGCCCTGGCCCATGTGCGCCTGGTGGTGCAGATCAACGACTGGTCCCTGCGCGTCCTGGCGCCGCGCGAGATGAAGACCGGCTTCGGCTGGGTGCAGGCCAAGCCGCCGTGCAGCGTGGCCCCGGTGGCGGTGACGCCGGATGAGCTGGGCGACGCCTGGCGGGACGGCCGGGTGCACCGGCCGCTGGACGTGTGGTTCAACGGCGCCCGCTTCGGGGCGGCCGAGGGCGGCGCCATGGCCTTCGGCTTCCATGAGCTGATCGCCCACGCCGCCCGCACCCGCGACCTGTGCGCCGGCACCATCATCGGCTCCGGCACCGTGTCCAACGAGACCTACCGCACCGTGGGGTCCAGTTGCATCGCCGAGCGGCGGGGCATCGAGATCCTGGATGAGGGGCAGCCCCGCACACCCTTCATGCGCCACGGCGACACCGTGCGCATGGAGGTGAGGCTGGCCGACGGTTCAAGCGTCTTCGGCGCCATCGACCAGAAGGTGGTGCCGGTCGCCCGCTGATCAGGGCGCGCCCTCGCCCTGGCGGGGGTTCTGAGGGTGCGTCCAGGGGAAGACATAGGCGTCCTGCGGCTTGGCGGCGGTGGGCGCCGCCTCCCGCACCAGGGGGTGGTAGCCGCCGGCACCCGCCTGCCCCAGGGCCGCCAGCTTGGCCGCCGTGTCGGCGCTGGGCACGAAGGCCTGGTCGGCCAGGGCGTCCACCACCGGATAGACGGCCAGGCGCTTCATCAGCACACCGTCGCCCAGCCCCGGCGTGCGGTGATCCGCCACCAGCGGACAGCCGTCGGCGGGACCCTGCGGCCAGGTCAAGGTGCCGGACGCGGCCTGGAAGAAGTGGCGCCCGCCCGCCGGGGGCGCATGGCGGTACAGATCCACCGCCATGCGCTGGTCGTTCATGGTGTCGCCGTCATAGACCTGCCAGCCCTGGAGGACATGGGGCGGCAGGCGGGCCATGTCGGCATCGCCGGTGCGATAGCTGTACCAGGGCGCCAGCGCCAGGGTGAAGGCGCCCCGCCCGCCCCAGCCCTGCTCCCCGAAGACGCGGGCCGCCAGGAAGGGCACCGCGCCGCCGCCATAGGAATGGCCGACGATGCCCACGCGGGTGAGGTCCATGGCCCGGCCCTCCGCCGCCACCGCCGCCTTGAACCCACCCCACAGGGCGTCGTAGCGCTGGTCGTGCGTGGCGCCAAAGGCGGGATAGGGGGCATAGACGACGACGGCCCCCCGGCTGACCATGTGGCGGATCAGGCCCTCATAGCTGGGCCAACGGTTGGGTCCGAAGCCGTGGGCCAGGAAGATCACCGGGCTGGGGCCGGGCGCATGCTCCGGCAGGAAGACCAGAAGGTCCTGCCCGGCCATGGCGGGATCGGGCACCGGATGCTGGACCATGGCGTAGGGCCCGTCGGCCCCGGCCGGCAGGCCCGGCGGCAGCACCGAACCATCGCAGGCTGCCGGCGCCGCCGCATGCTTGTCCCCCCGCAGCGCCTTCACCCCCTGGCGCGCCGCGAAGAAGCAACCGCACAGGGGCACCAGGGCCGCCAGCACCATCCCTTGCGCGACCCGCCGCGCCACACGCCCCGCCGCCATTCATTCCTCCCAACCCAGGTTGCACGGTGATGTACGGAAGTGGGGGCGGAAAGTTTCCGGGGACAAATGGGGGGGCGGGATTTAATCTAGTTTCCGACCAGTGTGATACCAGCGGCACGAGATTATGACTCGTGCCGCTGTAGGACGCGACTGCGTCCGCCGGAGCGAGCACCGCAGGGCGCAGCGAGGAAGCCAAGGCCACGGATGTGGCCGCCCGGCGATTGAGGGGCATTTGAGCGGTCACGATCAAATGCCATTGGTATGAGGCCGCCATGTCCACCGTTGGCGCATCTGAAGCCAAAACCCATTTGGCCGCCCTGCTCGACAAAGTCGAAGCGGGTGAGGAAGTGACCATCACGCGCCATGGCCGGCCTGTCGCCAAACTCAGCCCCATCAATGGGGGCAAGGACATTGCCTCGGCGAAAGCGGCGGCAACGGCGCTGACGGCTTTGCGCCGTTCAATCGCAGCCAGGAACCATCCCCCCTTCACGGCGGCCGAGCTGGATGACTATAGACGCGAGGGGCGTCGATGACTCTCTGCGTCATCGGGACGTTTTGCGGGCCTGAGGTGCATCAAGCCACCCTGACAAGCGGCGTCCCGCTTATGCTCCCTTGAAACCTCCCGGCTGGTCGCCCTCCCCCATCGCCCCATCCTTGGCCACCGGCTGCAGCAGCACCGGGCCGGGGCCGTCGGCGCCCAGGCGATCCTGCGGGTTGCGCAGGGGGCACTCGGCCATCGACAGGCAGCCGCAGCCGATGCAGCTTTCCAGCTGGTCGCGCAGTTGCGTCAGGCTGTCGATGCGCTGTTGCAGCGAGTCCCGCCAATTGGTGGACAGACGGCGCCAGTCGGCCTGGGTGGGGGTGCGGCCCTCCGGCACCGTTTCCAGGGCGGCGCGGATGTCGGCCAGCGAGATGCCGGCGCGCTGGGCCACGCGGATGATGGCGATGCGCCGCAGAATTTCGCGCGGGTAGCGGCGCTGGTTGCCGCTGCTGCGATTGCCGGTGATCAGGCCCTTGGCCTCATAGAAATGCAGGGTGGAAACGGCGACGCCGGCGCGCTTCGCCACCTCCCCCACCGAAAGCTCGCGCTTCACCTTCACGGGACCGGGCATGGGCGCACCTGAACCTGAATATTGAATGAGGTTTTATAGGCTGCGGCGCGAAGGCCGGCAAGACGGCCTGGCAACGCCCCAACCTTCGCAGCTGCGGCAATCAGCCCCTGCACCGAGGACATAATACAATGCCCTTAAGGCATAGTCCCTGCGGGCACAAATCATTCGTTGTAAGTAAAAATTACATATTACGGCAATGATTTGCGGCCGCATTGAAATGAAATCTTAATTTGCCGCACTGCGGTAGCGTGGCTATTACCCCAGCAATTTCATAACCCTGGGGAAAGAAATGCAAATCCGTCATCTGTTGGGGTCGGCCGCGGCGCTGGCGCTGCTGGCCGGCCTGTCCGTTCCCGCCGCGGCGCAGCAGGCGCCGGCCGCCGATGCCGCCGCCGACGCGGACGTGATGCAGGAGGTCATTGTCACCTCCTCCCGCCGGTCGGCGTCGGAGATCGAACTGCCGACCCGCGAGATCCAGGCCATCATGCCCGGCGTGAACGCGGTGAAGGCCATCAACATGCTGCCCGGCGTCATCTTCCAGAACGCCGACCCGTGGGGCAACAACGAGCAGAACTCCTCCCTCTACATCCACGGCTTCAACGCGCAGCAGCTGGGCTACACCCTGGACGGCGTGCCCCTGGGCGACCAGTCCTACGGCAACTACAATGGCCTGTCGCCGCAGCGCGCCATCATCAGCGAGAACATCGGCCGCATCAGCCTGGCGTCCGGCGCCGGTGACCTGGGCACCGCGTCCACCAGCAACCTGGGCGGCACGCTGGCCGTGTTTTCCGACGATCCCAAGGCGGACGCCGGCGCCCAGGTGGAGCAGGTGTTCGGCAGCTACGACACCTTCCGCACCTTCGCCCGCATCGACACCGGCCTGTTGGACGGCGGCAACAGCGGCTATGTCTCCTTCGTGCGCCAGGACTCGAAGGCCTGGGATTTCAACGGCCAGCAGGGCGGCTACCAGGTCAACGGCAAGTTCGTGCACGCCGGCGACAAGGGCACCTTCAAGGCCTTCTTCGACTGGTCGGACAAGACCGAACCCAACGAGGACGCGACCTCGGTCAGCGCCACGCAGGCCTACCAGCCCTACACCCGGCCCTTCCTTTATCCCGACCTGGCCAAGGCCCTGACCTACGTGGACAGCAAAGGCAACACGCCCACGGCCCTGGGCGCCAACTATTCCAACTATTTCAGCGCGGCGCAGCGGACCGATTATCTGGGCTACATGAGCTATGACTACCAGCTCAGCGACAATCTCACCTGGAAGAACCAGGTCTATTACCACCACGACGACGGCCGCGGCATCGTCGCCCTGCCGATCAGCGGCGCCAGCTCGGTGTTCAAGGTCTACTACCCGACCTCGGACCTGAAGACCGTCCTGGGCAACAGCGGCTATGGCGTGCGCACCACGGAATACATGATCGACCGCGAGGGTGCCCGGTCCAGCCTGAACTACGACCTGGGTGACCACCAGATCGAGGGCGGCGTGTGGTATGAACACAACGCCACCACCACCTCGCGCCGCTGGTACCAGCTGTCGGTCACCAACCCGCTGACGCCTTACGACGTCCCCACCGATCCGCTGTTCACCCAGGTGCAGAGCCACATCAGCAACGACGTGGTCCAGACCTACCTGCAGGACCAGTGGCAGGTGCTGCCGACCGTGAAGGTGCAGGCGGGCTTCAAGTCCAGCCTGCAGTTCGCCAACGGCACCATGCCGGTGCAGCCCCTGTCCGGGTCCTATAGCGGCACGACCGTCAACCTGCCGGAAGGTGAGATCGACACCAAGGAAGGCTTCCTGCCGCAGGTCGGCGCCCTGTGGGACATCACGCCCACCGACCAGCTGTTCGTCAACGTGCAGAAGAACGTGCGCCAGTACATCACCTACGGCCTGGGCGGCGCCTCGCCGTGGAGCCTGGGCAGCCAGGCCGCCTTCGACCTGTTCAAGCGCACCGGCAACCCGGAAACCTCCTGGACCTATGAGGCGGGCTGGCGCGGCGACCACGCGGTGGATCTGGGCCTCATCACCGGCATCGGCGGGCAGATCAATTATTACCATGTCGACTTCAGCAACCGTCAGCTGCTGATCAGCCCGAACTCCACCCTGACCAGCTTCGTCGGCGGCGTCGGCATCCTGCAGAACGTGGGCAGCGTCACCACCAACGGCGTGGACGTGGCCGCCACCGTCCAACTGGGCGACCACTTCTCCGTCTACGACGCCCTGTCCTACAACCACTCCGAATACGACCAGAACTATGTCAGCGGCACCAGCACGGTGCTGACCGCCCGCAAGGTGATCCCCGGCGATCCGGAATGGTGGAACCGGTTCATCGTCAGGCACCAACTACGGCGCTTCGGGGCCAAGGTCAGCGGCGAGTACTACGGCAAGCGCTACGCGACCTACACCAACGACCTGTGGGTCCCCTCCTACTGGCAGTTCAACCTGGAGGCCAGCTACGACCTGGGCGCCATCGCCCCGGGCGTGAAGTCCTCCTCCATCGGGGTGAACGTCACCAACTTGATGGACAAGAAGGCCGCCAGCACCATCACCGTCGGCTCGGCCTCCGGCACCTACGCCATCTACCCCCTGGCCCCGCGCCAGGTGTTCGTGACCCTGAAGGCCGGGTTCTGATGGCTGGATACCACCGGCATGAGTTTGTAACTCATGCCGGTGTAGCCCGCGCCCCGTTAGAGCGGGATGCGATCACGCGTGATCGCATCCCGCTCATAACCTGTTCATGAAAGAGCGGATTTACACGATCAGGTGATTCCACCTGATCGCGTTCCGCTTGTCTTATGAATTTCCGTGCCGACGGGCGACGATGGAATCGCTGGGAGAGGGCTGCACCCCTCTCCCAGCGGCGAGGGACGGATCGAGTGACCGCAGGCTGTTAACGAGCCGAGTTAGAGTTTGATCGCCCTCGTCTTTTCCATTGGCCTGAACGGATACCGGGGAGAAAGCCCC
>NZ_BACU01000028.1 GCF_000333275.1 Azospirillum sp. B4
CATGGTAAGGTTATGGTGGATACCTGCTGGCAGACGCGTTGCATCGTTGCTTTCGGAGTGAGATTGCGTCGTTTGCAGTGGTCGTGGATGCCTATGACGACAACGCCCGCCGCTTTTATGAACGTATGAGCTTCCTGAGCCTGCCCGACACGCCTCGGAAATTATTCCTTCCGCTGGCCGACATCGCTCTGGCGTTCCAGGAGAGCGGGGCGTGAGGCCGCTGGACATCCTGCGCGCCCTGATCGTCGTCGCCATCTGGGGCGTCAACTTCTCCGTCTCCAAATTCGCGCTGCGGCAGTTCCACCCCATCACCGCCATGGCCATCCGGTTCACGCTGGTGGCCCTGGTGCTGGTGCCGTGGCGGCGCCTGCCTTGGGCCCATGTCCGGCCGGTGCTGGCCTATTCCTTCGTGCTGGGCGGCCTTCATTTCCCCTTGGTGTTCAGCGGCCTGATGGGGTGCAGCGCCGCGGCCGCCTCCGTCGCCATCCAGCTGCAGGTGCCCTTCGCCTCGCTGATGGCGGCCCTGTTCTTCAAGGACAGGCTGGGCTGGCGCCGGGCGGTCGGCATGGCGGCGGCCATCACCGGCGTCGGCATCATCGCCTACCACCCCGGCGGCACGGACGATCCCGCCCACCTGGGCCTGGTGGTGCTGGCCGCCGCCGCCTTCGCCTTTTCCAGCATCCAACTGAAATGGATGCCGGCCATGGATCCCTATACCCTCAACGGCTACATGGCCCTGTTCGCCGTGCCGCAGCTGGTGCTGATGTCCTGGGTGCTGGAGGATGGACAATGGGCGGCCATACAGGCCGCGCCGCCGGCGGCCTGGGCTTCCATCCTGTTCATGGGGCTGGTTTCCACCATCCTGGCCTATGTGCTGTGGTTCCCGCTGATGCAGCGCTACGCCGTCAACCAGACCATGCCCTTCATGCTGCTGGTGCCGGTGTTCGGCGTGGCCGGCGGGGTCATCCTGCTGGGGGAGCCCTTGTCCTGGCACTTTCTGGCGGGCACGGTAGTGACCATCGCCGGCGTGGGCGTGGTGCTGCTGCGCCGCCCCCGCCTGGTGACCGCCCGCACCGCGAGTTGAGGCCGCGCGTTGAACCCGATGCCGATCCATGACCGCCCCTCCCCCAACCACGGCCCTCGGCCGGACGGTGCCGCCGTGGACATCCTGGTGCTGCACTACACCGGCATGGTGTCGGCGCAGGCGGCGTTGGACCGCCTGTGCGACGAGGCCGCCCAGGTTAGCGCCCACTACCTGGTGGAAGAGGATGGCACCGTCTGGCGGCTGGTGGCCGAGGACCGCCGTGCCTGGCATGCCGGACGGGGCGCCTGGGGCCATGTCCGCGACGTCAACAGCCGCTCCATCGGGGTGGAGATCGTCAACCCGGGCCACGAGTTCGGCTACCGCCCCTTCCCCGCCGCCCAGATGCGGGCAGTAACGGACCTCTGCCGGGACATTCTCGGCCGCTGGCCCATTCCGCCCGGCAACGTCATCGCCCATTCGGACATGGCGCCCGACCGCAAGCGCGATCCTGGCGAACTGTTCGATTGGCAGGCCCTGGCGCGGGCCGGCGTCGGCCTGTGGCCGCGTACCGGGGACGGCGCACATTTCGGGGGCCCACCCGCGGTGGAGACGGTGGTGGCCCCTCTGCTGTCCCGCCTGGGATATGACCTCGACGGCGTGGGCGTCGCCCAGGCCCTGACGGCCTTCCAGCGCCACTGGCATCCCGATGCCCTGGGAAAGCCGGCCGACACCGAAACCATTCGCCGCCTGAACGACTTGATAGCGCAAACCGATGTCGCGAACTCAACCGCTGGGCTTGCCGGGTCCCGCGAATAAGGCGACTGTAGGGGGATGACGCGCGGGAAGGCGTATACGGGGTGAATCCCAACATCCGCCCCCAACAAGGATAATGGTGGAGCCCCCCTGGCATGACCGGCCTTAATACGGACAGTCCCGGCAAGGCCGGACCGAACCCGCCAGGCGCGGTTGGCCCGCGCGCCCTGTCGACGGCGGCACTGATCCTGACCGTTATCGCCACCGCCGCCGCCGTCTGGTTGACCCATCTCCGCAACGTCGACCATGTGACGTCGCGGATGGCGGCTGAGACATCCGAACTCGCCGGCGACCTCGGGCTACGTCTATCCACGTACCAATATGGCCTTCGGGGAGTACGGGGCGCCATTATCGTCGGTGGCCTGGGCGACATGCCCCTGGCCAGCTTCCGCCAATACATGGATACCCGGGATCTGAAGCGGGAGTTTCGCGGGGCGCTGGGGCTGGGCTTCATCAGGCGCGTGCCGCCGGACGCGGAGCAGTCCTTCATCGCCGGCATGCGGCGGGACGGCCGGCCTGACTTCCAGGTCCGGCAACTCTCCCCCCATCCAGGCGAGCGCGCCGTCATCCAATTCATCGAACCTGAGGCCCCCAACGCGCAGGCGGTGGGCCTGGACATCGCCTCCGAAGAAAGCCGGCGGGCGGCGGCGGCGGCGGCGATGCGCACCGGCGAACCCATCCTCACGGCCCCGCTGACGCTGGTGCAGGCGACGGGCAAGCCGACCAAAGGCTTCCTGCTGCTGATGCCCATCTACCGCCCGGGTATGCCGGTCGGCACGGCGGTGGAGCGCATGGCGGCGGGGATAGGCTGGTCCTACGCCCCGCTGATCATTGATGACGTGCTGGAGGACCTGGACCCCCTGGAGGCCGACCTGGCGTTCCGTATCCGGGATGTGACCGATAACCCCGACGCGCCGGTCTTCTTCGACACGGGCGGCGACGTGGCCGACAGCGACGTGGCCCGGCCGATGGATCAACGGGTCAGCCTCTATGGCCGCCAATGGGTGGTGACGTTCCAGGCGCGCGACGCCTTCCTGGAGAAATCCAACCTGACCCCCTCCTGGATAAGCGGCTTGGTGGTTGGCGCGCTGGGCCTGCTGCTGTCGGTCCTGCTGCGCGTGTATCTGGGTCGCATCGATCAGCGGCTGCGGGAGGGGGAGGAGAAGGCCCGCCAGGCGGCCCTGCTGGAAACCGAGGTCGCCGCCCGCACCGCCGAACTGCGGGAGCGGGAGGAGCGGTTCAAGGCTTTGGCGGAATTGTCCAGCGACTGGTTCTGGGAAGCCGATCGGCAGGGACGTTTCACCGCCATATCCCGGGGCATCGCCCGCATCGCCCTGCCCCCGGACGCCCTGATCGGAAAAACCAGGCGCGAATTGGCCGCGAACCAGGCCGATCCGGGTCTGGACGACTATGAGGCCCTGATCCGGGAGGGGCGGTCATTCCGCGACTTTGGCTATGAGTTGGCGGGTGGCGACGGTCAGGTCCGGCAGATCGTGGTCAGCGGCAACCCCATCCTGGACGGGAACGGCCAGTGCGTGGGGTTCCGGGGAACCGGCCGGGACGTGACGGAAACACTGCGCGCCGAGAAGGAATTGCGCACCTCCGCACCCGGCTGGCGTTAGCGACCAGGCCAGCGGCGTGGGCATCTGGNAATATGATTTGGNNCAGCATCGGCTGACC
>NZ_BACU01000027.1 GCF_000333275.1 Azospirillum sp. B4
CCCGCCCCCATGCGCCGGGCGGCGGCCAGGGTGTGCAGGCCCGTGCCGGCACCGACATCGACGAACACGCCGTCCGCCGGCAGGCCCGCCGCGATGCGGGCCCGGGCCTGGGACGCCGCCTGGCGGGGCAGAGCCAGGAAGCGGCGGTCATCGGCGTGATCCCGCACATGAAGGCGGCGGCGCACGCCGTCGGCCGACACATCGATGACGGAGCCGTAGAGCCACGGCACCAGGGTGCGCACCACCGGACCCAGCACGCCGCCCGCGGCCTTGCCCCAGCGACTGGCCGGCAGCGACGCCCCCAAAGCCAGCAGCAGGGCCGGCAGGCCGCCGGGACGATGCCGGCCGAAGCTGTCGTCGACGGTCACCGGTGGACGGCGGTCCACCACGGGTGCTGTGGTGGTGGCGGCCGGCACGGCGGTATCGGCGCCCCAGGGGCCCGGGGCGGAGGTTTCCGGCAGCAGGGCGGCGGCGATTGCGGTCATGGTGGAAAGCACCCTCGGTTGATCAGCGCGTGGCAACAATGGCACAGTCAAGCTGACGTCCTGCTGACGCGGGCGTCCGCCCCGCAACCCGGTCTTTCCTCCGAAAACCACCCGGTTGCCGACAGGCGGCGGCCCGTCGCCCGTATAGATACGTCTGCTGCCCTTGGTGGGTGCGTGCGGGGATCTGGCCGATGCGGCTTCTTTTGGTTGAGGATGAGCGGGATTTGCGGACATTGACCGCTGACCATCTGACGCGAATCGGATTCACCGTCGACGCCTGCGCCAATCTGGCCGAGGCTGATGACCATATCTGCACCGCCGACTACGACGCCCTGATCCTGGACCGCCGCCTGCCCGACGGCGACGGCATCAGCCTGGTGCGCCGCCTGCGCGGCAGCCGCCGGAAGGTGCCCATCCTGATGCTGACCGCCCGGTCCACCCTGGACGACCGTATCGAGGGGCTGGACGCCGGCGCCGACGATTATCTGGTGAAGCCCTTCGACATGGGGGAACTCGCGGCCCGCCTGAGGGCCCTGCTGCGACGGCCGGGCGGCGTCATCGGCGTGGTTCTGGAATGCGGCAACCTGTCGTTCGACAGCGCCGCGCGCGGCGCCAGCGTGGCGGGATCGCCGGTGGGCCTGACCGCGCGCGAGCTGGCCCTGCTGGAGGTGCTGCTGCGCAAGGTGGACCAGGTGGTGACCAAGGCCCAGATCGACAGCGCGCTCTATGGCTTCGGTAACGAGGCCACCGACAACGCGGTCGAAGCCCTGGTGTCGCGCCTGCGGCGCAAGCTCGCGGCGGCGGAGGCCACAGCGGCCATTATCACCATGCGGGGCCTGGGCTATATGATGAGCGCCTCGTGAGCCCCGCCGACACCGGCACCCCGCCAACCGGACCCCTTTTCCCATGACCCCCTTCCCATGACCCCCTTCCCATGACCGGCACCCCATGACCGGCACCCTGGCCCAGATCTGGCGGCACCGGTCGCTGCAAGGGCGCCTGGCCTGGCGCCTGGGTCTGCTGTTCCTGGCCTCGGTCGCCGTGGGCATCCTGCCGCTGGTGGTGCGGCTGGAGGAAGCGGGCGGCGTCGTGCAGCGCAAGGTGCTGCGCGGCCAGGCCAATGAGCTGATGACCGCCTTCAACCGCGGCGGCCTGTCGCTGGACCGCCTGCCGTCGGACCTGGCCAACCGCTACGCCTTGGAGGAGGACGGTGTCATCTACGCCGTGTGGGACCAGCACGGCCGCCTGCTGACCCAGTCCCTGCCCCGCGCCGCCAGCACCCTGCATGACGCCCTGAGCCAGCCGGACGCGGAATATTTCTTCCGCCCCCCGGGGGAACCGGAACGCTATGGCCTGGGCACGCCCGTCAAGCTGGGCGACCGCACCCTGACCCTGGCGGTGGCGCAATCGCCCACCGCCGACCAGAAGATCATCAACGGCCTGCTGGACGAGTTCGTCCGCGATATCCTGCTGTTCGGCATTCCGGTGGCCCTGATCGCCGCCGCCATCGGCGTCTGGACCATCCGCAGCAGCCTGACGCCCATCCAGGAGATGTCGGAGGAGGCGGCGGCCATCGGCCTGGACCGGCTGGATCACCGCCTGGACGGCAAGAACCTTCCCAGCGAGGTCCTGCCCCTGGTCGACGCCTTCAACACCGCGTTGGCGCGGCTGGAGGGCAGCTTCCGCCACCACCGCCGCTTCATCGCCGACGCCGCGCACCAGCTGCGCACACCCTTGGCCGTCGTCCAGGCGCGCCTGGAGAGCGGTGAGGCCGACCTGGCGGCCGTACGTGCCGACGTACGCCGCCTGTCACGCCTGGTGGCGCAGCTGCTGTCGCTGTCGCGCCTGTCCGGCACCCCCCTGCCCCGGACGGACGAGATCATGGCGGGTGAGTTGACGGCCAGCGAGCTGGTGACCCTGGCACCCCTGATCCGGTCCCTGGGCAAGTCCATCGAGCTGGAGGTGGTGGAGGACTTCCCCCTGGTGTGCAACACCGGCGCCGTGGCCGAGGCGTTGCGCAACCTGGTGGAAAACGCCGTCGCCTACGGCCCCGCCGGCGGCACGGTGGAGGTGCGGGTGGGTCCCGGGCCCATCCTGTCCGTGGCCGACCGAGGCCCGGGCCTGCAAGGCGAGGACCCGCTGACCCTGGCCGAACCCTTCGTGCGCGGCGCCGCCGGCGCCGGCATCACCGGATCAGGCCTGGGCCTGGCCATCGCCATGGAGATCATGCGCCAGCACGGCGGCCGCCTGGCCGCCCGCGACCGCCACGGCGGCGGCGCGCTGTTCAGCCTGTGCTTCCATGAGGACAAGGCGGCCTGATCCGCATCTCACACCTTCAGGAAGATCCGGCGGCGATACAGCACCTCCAGGATGGCCCACCACAGCCCGACGAAGACGAGGGCGAAGGCCAGTGAGGCCGCCTTTTCCGGCAGCAGGGGATAGAACACCGCCTCGTAGATCACATCCTGCAAGGGGGCCACGCGATGGTCCCAGGGCAGGGTGATGACGCCGCCGATGATAATGGCCATCAGTTCCGAGCCGACATAGGCAAGGATGGGGTTGACGCCGAACACCAGCGCCGGCCGGGTCCAGCGGCGCCAGCCGCGCACCTCCACCCCCCACAGCACCGCCGCCAGGCACAGGCAGGCCATACCAGCCGTCAGCGCCACGAAGGAACTGGTCCACAAGCTCTTGTTGATGGGGAAGACCAGATCCCAGACCTCGCCCAGGATGACGCCGGCCACGCCGGCCACGATCAGGCCCCGGATGCGGACCGGCAGCGGCAGGGGCCGGGCCAGCCAGCGCCCGGCCAGCAAGCCCCACAGGACGGTGGCGATGGCCGGCAGCGTGGACAGGGCCCCTTCCGGGTCCCACGTCTTGCCCGAAGCCCAGAGGTGATTGCCCCAAGGCCCCCAGTTGAACAGGACACGATCCACCGCCGCCGCCACCGTGGCGCCGGGATGGGCCAGGGCCGCCAGGCCCGTCTCCCCCGTGCCCGGCACCGGCACACCGGTCATGACCGCCCAATAGCCCAGCATCAGCAGGACGGCCAACGCCCCCTGCCCCTTCGCCCCCAGGCGGAGCGACAGCAGGCCGGCGGCGGTGTAGCAGAGGGCGATACGCTGCAACACGCCGGGGATGCGCCAGGTCAGCAGCCGTTCGACCACGCGGTCACCCATGCCGGGGTGGCCAGACCACGCCGGGGCGTAGCCGGGGAACCCGTTGAGGAACAGGCCGAGCGCGAACAGGATCAGGCCGCGCCGCAGGATCTGGCGGGCCAGGGCGCCGTCACCATCCCCCCGCGCCCGCCGCTGGCCCAGCGACAGGTGGGTGGTGATTCCCACCATGAACAGGAAGAAGGGGAACACCAGGTCGGTGGGCGTCCAGCCATGCCATTTGGCATGCCGCAGCGGCCAGTAGATGTCCGACCATGTGCCGGGATCATTGACCAGCAGCATCAGGGCCACCGTGAGACCCCGGAACACATCCAGGGACACCAGGCGTTCAGGTTTGATGGCCGTCCCCGCCAGGGGGGCGTCCAGGGAAGTGGCGGGCATGGGCGTCGGGCGGGCCTTTCAACCAGCGGGCGTGCGGCAACCGCAGTAGTGCCAGGACGGCACCCGTGCGCATAGGCTAAAGGCAGGCATTTTGCCGGAAATAACGATCGGCAAGCGCGTCAGCCGCCGGCCTTGGCGGGATTGGCGTCGGCCGCGGCTTCCGTCTGTTCCACCGACCAGCCACCACCCAGCACCCGGTAAAGGGTGACGATGGAGGTCAGGTAGTTCAGGCGGCTCTGCACCAGGCTGTCCTGGGCGCTGAACAGGGTGCGCTGGGCCGTCAGCACGCTGACCATATCGGCGGTGCCACGCTGGAACTGTCCCGTGGTGCCGCGCAACGCCTCATCCGCCGAGGCGGTGGCCTTTTCCTGGGCGGTACGGATGTCGCGGGTGTAGCGCACGCCGGCTAGCGCGTCCTCGACATCGGCGAAGGCGGTGACCACCGCCTTCTGGTAATCGGCCGCCAGCTCTTCCACCTTGGCGCGCTGCGCGTCGGACTGGGCCTGCAGGCTGCCGGCGTCGAATACCGTCTGGGTCAGGGAGGTGCCCAGGGACCACAGTTTGCTGGCCGGGTTGAACAGGTCGCTGACGGTGTCGTTCTGATAGCCGTAGCTGCCCGTCAGGCTGAGGCTGGGATATTGCTGGGCGATGACGTTGCGCAGGGTGGCGTTGGCGGCGATCAGCTGGGCCTCGGCCGACGCCACGTCTGGCCGGCGGGCGAGCAGGGTGGACGGCAGGTTGGGCGCCACCTCGGGCTCCGCCATGCCGGATAGGGTGGTCCCCTCGATCTTCAGCTGTTCCGGCAGCACGCCGACCAGCACGGCCAGGGCGTCGACCTGCTGCGCCAGGCTCTGCTCATACTGCGGGATGGCGGCGCGCTCACCCTCCACCACGTTCACCTGGTTGGCCACGTCCACGGCGGTGGCGGTGCCAGCCCGGGCGCGCGCCTGAATGCCGCGCAGCACGTCCTCCGCATCCTTCAGCGACTGGCGGGCCAGGGTCAGCCGATCCTTGTAGGCCAGCGCCTGGAAATAGTCCGTGGCCACCGTGGCGATGGCCGTCATCAGCACGGTCTGCTTGTCGTAATGGCTGTAATCCAGACTGGCCTTGGCGGATTCCAGCGCCGACCGGTTCTTGCCCCAGAAGTCCAGCTCATAACTGGCCGACAGCTTGGCCGAGTAATTGCTGCTGATGTTGTTGCGGCTGATGGCGTTGCCGTTGGCGACGGTGGTGGTGCCGCCGCCCGACTGGCTGCGCGTGCGGCCCAGGCTGCCCGATACCGTGGGGAACAGGGTGGCGCGCTGCTGGTCCACCGTGGCCTCGGCCTGGCGAATGCGGGCCATGGCGGCGCGGACGTCGAAGTTGTCGGACGCCACCCGGGCGATCAGGCTGTCCAACTCCGGCGAGTTGAACTGACGCCACCAGTCGGCGGCGACCTCCGCCCGCAGGCTGGCGTCCTTGACGGTGTCACCCGTCACCGTTTCTCGATACGCCTTGGGCTGGGGCGTTTCCGGCCGCTGATAGTCCGGGCCCACGGTGCAGGCCGTCAGCCCGCCGCCCATGAGGCAGGCCAGGGCGACGGATGAAAGCAGGGAACGGGACAAGCGGGGACGCAGCATCGCGGGACTTGATCCAGGAAGGGAGGCCGGTGGGAACCATGGGAAAAAGGGGGGGACGGGCCCGGCGCCCTTCTTTTCATACCGGTGGTCCCCTGTCACGAACGAACTGGGCCGTGGCCCGATTGGACTGGCCGCCAGCCCAGCAAGTGGATCGCCCCACGCGGAGACGCCCCGCGCGCAACAGCGACGGCACACGGCCGCCGATGGTACGGGACAATGGCCGGCAACCTGTCGGGAAAAATGACGCGGTCCCCGCCCATGGCCACCGTCTGCGCCGTTGGTCCACGCCGCCTCCACGCGTCCTCGACAAGGGAACGCTGACGGGCGCGGCGCTACCGTCTGGCCATGCCGGCGATGATGGTGTCCAGCATGACGTCCAGGTCGGCGTGCATGTCCAGGGTGCGGTCCAGCAGGGTCCAGCGCATGACCAGGCTGTGCTTGATGCCCGAGAGGATCCAGCCCACCCGTTCCACGTCGGTATCGGGCTGGATCTCCCCCACCTCGATGCCCTCGCGGATGAGCATGCAGTAGATGCGGTGGGGCCGCTGCAGGCGTTCCGCCAGCAGGCTGCGCATGTCAGGGCTGTCGGCCAGCACCTCGCGTGAGAACATCAGGGACGACAGCGCGGGAATGCTTTCCGCCAGGCCCAGCCAGGTGTGCATGACCTGGCGCAGCCGGGCCAGGGGACTGCCGGTGCCGTTCAGCGCCTCCTGCACCGGGGGGGCGATGCGCTGTGACAGGCTGTCCAGCAGCGCCTCCCACATGGCCCGCTTGGTGGGGAAATGGCGGAACAGCGATCCCTGGGCCATGCCGATGCGCCGGGCGATGGCCGTGGTGGTGGTCCCGCCAGGCCCGACCTCATGCAAAAGATCCAGGGCGGCGGCGATGATTTCCGCCCGTCGGGTGTCCCCCGCCTTGCGCTGACGCCCACCCGCCTTGAGGGCCTCATCCGTCGTCATCGCCCCCGTCATCGCCGTGTCGTCCTGGACCATGGCCGTCCCCCGCCTTACGCCGGCGGGGCGCCGGCGGCGGAACCGGCCGCTGCGGTTTCACCCGGCCCCGTTTCGCCCGGCCCCGTTTCACCCGCTTGCCAGCCGCCGCCCAGCGCCTTGTAGAGGGCGATGGTCTGCTGCACCAGGGCGTAGTCGCTCTGCGCCACGGCATCCTGGCGCGGCCAGGGGCGTCGG
>NZ_BACU01000026.1 GCF_000333275.1 Azospirillum sp. B4
AACCCCACCCCCAACACGGCCCACTGTCCGTGGGCCTGAGCCCCGGGACGAGCGCTCGGCCAACGCCGACGCCATCGCCGTGCGCCTCAGCCACGCGCTGTGGAGGTGCAGGGCGAGGTCTACGTGCAGTCGGTGCAGGACATCCAGATCGGCGCCNGCGCCAGCCGCACCCAGTACCAGTACACCCTGGCCGACGCCGATGGCGTGGAGCTGGCGGAATGGGCGCCCAAGCTGGTGGCCAAGCTGCGCACCCTGCCCCAGTTCCGCGATGTGGCCAGCGACCAGCAGACCAACGGCCGCCAGGTCCTGCTGACCGTGGACCGCGCCCTGGCCTCCCGCCTGGGCGTCAGCATCCAGAGCATTGACGACGTGCTGTACGACGCCTTCGGCCAGCGCCAGATCTCCACCATCTATGCCCAGATGAACCAGTACCGCGTGGTGCTCGAGGTGCCGGAGAAGCTGCAGGCCAATCCGGAGGCGCTGGGCCGCCTGTACGTGCCCAGCACGGGCGGGCCGGTGTCGGTGAACGCGGTGGCGCAAAGCACGCAGACCACCACCAACACCCAGGTGCCGCTGAGTTCCCTGGTGCAGATCACCACCACCGCCGCGCCGCTGACCGTGAACCACCAGGCGCAGTTCCCGGCCCTGACGGTGACCTTCAACCTGGCCGAGGGCCAGTCCTTGGGCGACGCCGTGGACGCCGTCAGCCAGGCGGAGAAGGACATCGGCATGCCGGACACGGTGACCGGATCCTTCGCCGGCGAGGCGGCGGAGTTCCAGACATCGATCGAGAGCGAGCCGTGGCTGATCGCCGCCGCCGTGGTCACCATCTACATCGTGCTGGGTGTGCTGTACGAAAGCATCATCCACCCGGTGACCATCCTGTCGACCCTGCCATCGGCCGGCATCGGCGCCCTGCTGGCCCTGTGGCTGACCGGCAACGACCTGTCGCTGGTGGCCCTGATCGGCATCGTGCTGCTGATGGGTATCGTCAAGAAGAACGCCATCATGATGATCGACTTCGCCATCGAGGCGGAGCGGGTGGAAGGCAAGTCGGCGCACGACTCGATCGTCGAGGCCTGCCTGCTGCGCTTCCGCCCCATCATGATGACCACCATGGCGGCCCTGCTGGGCGCGCTGCCGCTGGCGCTGGAGCATGGCACGGGGTCGGAGCTGCGACGGCCCCTGGGCATCACCATCGTCGGCGGCCTGATCCTGTCGCAAATGCTGACCCTGTACACCACGCCGGTCATCTATCTGTACATGGAGCGGCTGCGCGCCTGGGTCGCCCGCCGCACCGGGTCGGAGCGGGCGGGCGACGCGCCGCCCCCCCAACGCCCCACCGCCCCTGACCGGCCTGGCGGAGTGAGGGCGGACATCCCATGAGCATCTCCGAACCCTTCATCCGGCGGCCCATCGGCACGGCGCTGCTGGCCCTGGGCCTGGCCATGGTGGGGGCGGTGGCCTACGCCTTCCTGCCCGTTGCCTCGCTGCCCAACACCGACCTGCCCATCATCTTCGTTCAGGCCAGGGAATCGGGGGCCGACCCCGTGACCATGGCCGCGACGGTGACCGCCCCGCTGGAGCGGCACCTGGGCGAGATCGCCGGCGTGAACGAGATGACCTCGTCCACGTCGCTGGGCGTCAGCACCATCATCCTGCAGTTCGACGTCAACCGGCCGGTGACGGACGCCGCCCGCGACGTGCAGGCGGCCATCAGCGCCGCCGCCACCGACCTGCCGTCGGGCCTGACCAGCCAGCCCACCTTCCGCAAGGCCAACCCCAACGGCCGGCCCATCATGACGCTGGCGCTGACGTCCAAGACCCTGACCAACCAGGCCATATTCGACGCCGCCGACGGCATCCTGGCCCAGCGCCTGTCGCAGATCGAAGGCGTGGCCCAGGCCTCGGCGGCGGGTGGCGAGAAGTCCGCCATCCGCGTTCAGGTGGACGTGAACGCCCTGGCCGCGCGCAAGATCAGCCTGGCCGACATCAGCACCGCCATCACCAACGCCAACGTCAGCCAGCCCGTGGGCACCATGGATGGCGAAGACACGCTGATGACGGTGACCACCAACGACACCATGCTGAAGGCGCAGGATTATCGCGACCTGATCGTGCGCACCACCACCGGCACCGTCTTCCGCCTGGGCGACGTGGCCACGGTGCTGAACAGTTCGGAAAACATCCGGCAGGCGGGCTGGTTCGGAACCCAGCCGGCGGTGCTGGTCAGCGTGCTGAAGCAACCGGGGGCCAACGTCATCAAGACGGTGGACCTGATCAAGTCCAACCTGGACCAGATCCAGAAATGGCTGCCGCCGGGCATCGAGATCCACGTGGTGAACGACCAGACCGGCACCATCCGCGCCAGCGTGGACGACGTGCAGATCACCATGATGATCTCCATCGGCCTGGTCATCCTGGTGGTGGGCCTGTTCCTGCGACGCCTGGCCCCCACCCTGGCGGCGGCCACCGCCGTGCCCCTGTCACTGGCCGGCACCTTCGCCGTCATGTGGCTGCTGGATTACAGCATGGACAACCTGTCGCTGATGGCCCTGACCATCAGCGTCGGCTTCGTCGTCGACGACGCCATCGTCATGATCGAGAACGCCGTCCGCCACCGCGAGATGGGCAAGCCGCCCCTGCAGGCGGCCCTGGACGGCGCGCGGGAGATCGGCTTCACCATCGTTTCCATGACCCTGTCGCTGGTGGCCGTGTTCGTGCCCATCATCTTCATGGGGGGGCTGGCGGGGCGGCTGTTCCATGAATTCGCCATGACCCTGACGGCCGCCATCCTGGTGTCCGGCATCGTGTCGGTGACGCTGACGCCCATGATGTGCGCCCGCTTCATCGACCACGCCAAGGATCGCAAGGAGAACTGGGCCGACCGCTGGGTGGGCCGGCCGTTGGACGCCGCCACCAACCTGTACATGCGGGGCCTGGGCTGGGTGATGCGCCACCGCGTCTTCATGCTGTTCGTGGCGATCGGCACCATCGTCGGCACCGTCTACCTCTATGGCGTGGTGCCCAAGGGCGGCTTCCCGCAGCAGGACACCGGTCTGCTGCGCGGCAGCGTCCGCGCCTCGGCCGATACCTCCTTCCAGACCATGCAGCGCCGCATGCAGGAGGTGGTGAAGATCATCGCCGCCGACCCGGCGGTGGAGGCCATCGGCGGCACCACTGGCGGCGGCGGCGGCGGACCTGGCGGCAGCAGCGCCAACACCGGTAGCATGACCATCTCCCTGAAGCCCCGGAACCAGCGCGACGCCACGGCCGACCAGGTCATCGCCCGACTGCGGCCCAAGTTCGCCCGGCTGGAGGCCCTGCAGGTCTTCCTGCAGGCGGAGCAGGACCTGCGCTTCGGCGGCCGCAGCAGCGACTCGCAATTCCAGGTCTCGCTTCTGAGCGATAACCTGGATGACCTCTATGAGTGGGTGCCCAAGCTGGTGGCCCATCTGAAGGAGCTGCCGGAATATTTCCAGGACGTCAGCTCCGATCAGGACAAGGCCGGTCTGGACGCCAAGGTGGTGATCAACCGCGACCTGGCCTCACGCATGAGCCTGACGCCGTCGGACGTGGACGCGGCCTTGGGCAACGCCTTCAGCCAGAAACAGGTCAGCACCCTGTACGGCGCCCGCAACCAGTACCATGTGGTTCTGGAAGCCACACCCAATGAGCAGAAGGGGCCGGACGACCTGGTGCGCATCTATGTGAAGTCGGTGGCGGGGATGGTGCCGCTGTCCGCCTTCGCCACGGTGAAGGTGCAGGAATCGCCCCTGTCGGTGACCCATGAGGGGCAATACCCCTCCTCCACCTTGAGCTTCAACCTGGCCGACGGCGTGGCCCAGGTGGACGCGCTGAACCGGGCGCAGCAGGCGGTGACGGAACTGGCCATGCCGGCCAGCATGCGGGTCGAGGTGGGCGGCATCGCCCGCATCTTCCAGCAGCAGAACCAGGGCCAGCCCCTGCTGATCCTGGCGGCGCTGGTGACCATCTACATCGTGCTGGGCATGCTGTACGAGAGCTGGGCCCAGCCCATCACCATCCTGTCCACCCTGCCGTCCGCCGGCATCGGCGCCATCCTGGCGCTGATGGCCACGGGGTTCGAGCTGTCGATGATCTCCTTCATCGGCATCATCCTGCTGATGGGCATCGTGAAGAAGAACGCCATCATGCTGGTGGACTTCGCCCTGGCGGCGGAGCGCATCCACGGCATGTCGCCGGTGGACGCCATCACCGAGGCCTGCCGCGAACGCTTCCGTCCCATCACCATGACCACGCTGACGGCGCTGTTGGGCGCCGTGCCCCTGGCCATCGGCGGCGGCACCGGCGCCGAGCTGCGCCAGCCGCTGGGCGTGGCCCTGGTGGGCGGCCTGCTGGTGTCGCAGTTCATCACGCTGTACACCACGCCGGTCATCTACCTGGCCCTGCGGCCCCGGCAGAAGAAGGCCAAACTGTCCCGCCTGCACGCCGCCATGGCCGGGGTGGAACGTCACTGAGCGCCGCACACGGTAAAGCAAAGGGCCCGCCGGGGTGATCCAGCGGGCCCTTTCCTTTTGCGCCAAGACCAACCTTACGAAGCGATCAGGGACCAGTCGGCCGGTTCCCACAGGGCGCCGCTGTCGGTCACGCCCTCGCCCTGGAACAGCAGGGCGTCGGGCGTGCTGCCGCGGGCGTGATAGCCGTAAAGCGCCAGGGTGGCCGGCAGGTCCACGGCCCAGCCCTTGGCGCCGCGCCGATCGACCACGATCAGGCGGGGGCGCAGGGCCTGGGGGGCGGCCTGCAGGAAGGGGATGAGGGCCAGGTCGGCGCCCCCCCGCAGGCCCAGGCGCAACACGTCCACCCGCTTGAGGCCGGCGGCCATCACCAGCTCCAGCAGCGGGCGGACGCGGGTGAGTGCCGGCGGGGGCGCGTCCCAGGCCGTGGCCGGGGCGGTGGCCGGCCGGCCCTTCAGCACCAGGCCGTCGCAGGCGGGGCCGACAGCCCTCTTCACCAGGG
>NZ_BACU01000025.1 GCF_000333275.1 Azospirillum sp. B4
GGGGGCCGCGCCTGGCGTTCTATCCACCGCCTGGCACATGATGCTGCGCGACCTGCAGGCGCAAATCGTGTGGCGGGACATCCTGGCCTGGATCACCGACCCCACCGCCCCGCTGCCCAGCGGCGCGGACACCAACCCGGAGATCCCCAGGCTGCTGGCCGAGGGCCGCGAACCATGACCGTCCCACCCCCGATACGCACCATCATCCTGAACGCCGACGACTATGGACTATCCCCGGGCGTTTCCCAGGGCATCCTGGCCCTGATCCGCCAGGGGCGCCTGTCGGGCACCAGTTGCATGACGGCGACGCCCTTCTGGCCGGAGCACGCCCCCTGGCTGGCCGAGGTGATCGACAGGGCGGACGTCGGCCTGCACCTGACCCTGACCGACCAGGAACCGGCCGGCCCCTGCCCCGCCCTGGCCCCCAATGGCCGCTTCGGCGGCGTGGGCGACCTGATGGTCCGCTCCCTCACCGGCCGGCTGATGGGCCCGGCGATCCAGGCCGACCTGGCGGCGGAGATCGAGCGTCAACTGGATCTGTTCGAGGTGCATACCGGCCGGCCGCCGTCCCACGTCGACGGGCACCAGCATGTCCACCTGTTGCCCGGGGTGCGCGGCCTGGTGCTGGACGCGGTGGCCCGCCGCTATCCCCGGGGCGGCGTCTACGTCCGCGACTGTTCCGAACCCGTGGCCGCCATCCTGGCGCGCGGGGTGGACAGCGTGAAGGCCGTGATCATTGCGACCCTGGCGCGGGGCTTGGCCGGCGCCGCGGCGCGGCGCGGCATCCCCACCAACCAGGGCTTCCGCGGCGTCTATGATTTCGGCCCCGCCCGCGACTTCCCCGCGCTGATGGCCAAGTTCCTGGATCCGGCCCGCGACCGCGCCCTGATCATGGTGCACCCCGCGTTGTCCGACGACGTGCTGGCGGGGCTGGACCCGGTGGTGGCCAGCCGGCAGGTGGAACAGGCCTATCTGTCGGGCGACGCCTTCGCCCAGCTTCTGGACCGGTCAGGCGTGCGGCTGGGCCGCCTACAAAACGGGTTGACCCCGTGAGGGGCAGCGCGCTTCATGCCGCCCCATCACGCCATTCGCAATCGAGGACCAGGGATGCCGGACCCCCGCAGCGCCAAAGGGCCGTCCCATAAGCCCGCCCAAGCCCACCCGCCTGCGGCCAAGCCCGCCCCCACCGGCCCAGCGGCCGAGAAGCGCAAGACCTTCCGTGTCCTGGGCCTGCCGGCGGTGGCCGCCCTGTTCGCGCGGGATCCCGGCCGGGTGGAGCGGCTGTTCTTCGACGACCGCATGAAGGAGAAGGTGGGCGCCTACTGCGCGGGCCTGGCCCAGGCGCGCAAGGTCTATCGCCTGCTGCCGGCCGACGAGATGGAGAAAGTGGCGGGCACGCCGCTGCACGGCGGCGTGGTGGCCGTGGCCCCGCCCCGGCCGGTCCTGCCCTTCGACGGGGATGAGGCCGCCAAGTGGGCGGCGGCGGGGGAGCCGCTGATGATCCTGGACGGTGTCGGCAACCCGCACAACCTGGGCGCCATCGTCCGCACCTGCGCCTTCTTCGGCATCAACCGACTTGTGCTGTCGGACCATGCGGAGCAGGCCCTGCCGTCAGAGGCCGCCTATCGCGTGGCGGAAGGCGGCTTTGAATATGTGACGCTGTACCAGGTATCGCGCTTTGTTCAGGCGCTACGCCACCTTCGCACCCATTATCGCATCGTCGGCACCGCCCTGGGCGACCATCCGGACCCCGCCGCCGTGCTGGCGGCCGAAGCCGGCGCCAAGCCCGCCGCCCTGATCCTGGGCAATGAAGAGGTGGGCCTGCCCGCCACCACGCTGCAGGCCTGCAATCAGCTGGTCACGCTGCGCGGCGTGGGTCAGGTGCAATCGCTGAACGTCTCCGCCACCGCGGCCATCCTGGTCCACGCGCTTGCTACCACTGGGGCGACCACTGGAGCGACCACTGGGGCCCGGCAGGGCTGAGCCGTCCCATGCCCCGGCTGATCCTGTTCAACAAACCCTATGACGTGCTGTCGCAGTTCAGCGACGACGCCGGTCGCGCGACGGTGAAGGATTATGTGGACGTCCCTGGCGTCTACCCGGCCGGGCGGCTGGATCGGGATAGCGAAGGCTTGCTGATCCTCAGCGACGACGGCCCTTTCATCCACCGTATCGCCGATCCCAGGCACAAGCTGCCGAAGACCTATTGGGCGCAGGTGGAGGGCGTGCCGGACGAGGCGGCGCTGGCGGCCCTGCGCCGGGGCATCACCCTGAAGGATGGCCCGACCCTGCCGGCGGGGGCGCGCCTGATGGATGAGCCGGCCGGATTGTGGCCCCGCGATCCGCCCATCCGCCATCGCGCCGCCATCCCCACCCGTTGGGTGGAACTGACGCTGATGGAGGGACGCAACCGCCAAGTCCGCCGCATGACGGCGGCGGTGGGTTTCCCGACCCTGCGCCTGGTGCGCTGGGCCGTGGGCGACTGGACGCTGGATGGCCTGGCGCCCGGGATGTGGCGGGAGGCGCCCTTGCCGCCCCGACCGGCGCCCCGGCCGGCGCCTGGGAAAGCGGCTACGGCGTCTCGACGATCAAGGTGACGCGCCGGTCGGCGGCGCGGTCATGGTCCGGCGCGTTGGGGTCGGCGTTGGGATCATGGGGCCGGGTGTCGGCGTAGCCCACCGCCCGCAGGCGGTTGGCCGGCACGCCGTCGCCGATCAGCATGCGCACCACGGCGGCGGCGCGGGCGGCCGACAGTTCCCAGTTGCTGGGAAAGCGCGCGGTGTTGATCGCGTTGCTGTCGGTGTGCCCCTCAACCGTCACCATGCCCTTGAGCGACTGCAGCACGGGGACCAGGCGGGACAGCAGCTTCTGGCCTTCGTCACCCAGATCAGCGCGGCCGGAGGCGAACAGCACCCTGTCCTTGATCTCGATGGACAGGCCCCTGCCCCGCGCCTTCACCTGCACGTCTGGCGGCAGGTCCTGGGCCTCCAGGTCCTGGGCCAGCCGCTTGGCCTCCGGCGTCGGTTCTTCGGCCGGCCCGGCTTCGGGCAAGGCGTCCTGCGGCGGGCGCTGCGGTGGATAGGGGGGCAGCGGCGGCAAGGTTGGGCTGGAGACGGAGGCCGCCGTGGGCCGCTTGGCCATGTCGCGGGCAGGCGCGCCCACCGGATCGGCGGTCACGGCGACCCGGCCGGCGCCCGGCTGGTTGTTATCGGACTTCAGCTTCAGCCGGCCATTGATACCCAGGATGGCCACCATGCCCAGGAACACGATCATCAGCAGGGTGACCATGTCCATGTAGCTGATGACCCATTCCTCGGATTCCTCCGCCGGCTCACCGGGCATGCGGCCGGGAACGGTCCGATCCTGGCCGACGCGGCCGCCCCGGGCGGAGGTGCCCGGCCGCCGGCCGGCCGGCTTCGGCGCCAATTGCGACGGGGGGACCGCGTTCGGTGTCGCCGGCGGCGGCACGGGGGCGCCGCTGGCGTAGACGCGGGCGGTGTGTCGGGGCTTGGGCGGTGGCGGCGGGTCGCCGGACTGGTCGCTAGGCGCCACCCCAGTCCTCCTCCCGCGCGTCGCGCAGGTAATGGTCCAGGCTATCCTGGATGATGGTGGGGGAGCGGCCAAGGTGGGTCAGCACCACCCCCTCCAGCAGCACGTTCATCAAGGCGACCCGCCGGCCGGTGCGCTGTTCCAGCTTGATGGCGATGGGCTTGAACACCAGGTTGGCCAGCACCAGGCCGTAGAGGGTGGCCAGCATGGCCACCGCCATGCTGCCACCGATCAGGCCGATGTCGCCCTCCCCCAGGTGCTTCAGCATGCCGACCATGCCGGCCAGCGTGCCCAGCAGGCCGAAGGCGGGGGAGAATGTCGCCAGCGTGCGGAAGAAGCGCGACTGCCCGGCTTCCAGTTCCATCTGCTTCTGGATGCGCCAGTTCATGACCTGCAGCAGGTCCTCCAGCGGTTGGGCGTCCACCACCATCTGCAAGCCCAAGCGTAGGAAGGGATGGGACACCCGTTGCGCCCGCTCATCCGCCGCCTGGATGCGCTTCTCATGAAGATGGCGCGCCACCTCCATCAGTTCGGCCACGTCGGCGCGGATGCTGTCGCGGTCGCGCACGATGCCGACCAGGGCGCCCAGGGCGGCCCGGATCTCATCGCCGCGGAACGCCAGCAGCGCCACGCAGACCACACCGCCCAGCACGATCACCAGGCCTTCGGGATTATAGTAGAAGTGCCAGCTGCCGCCGGCGGAGATGACGAACCACAGCAGGGCGACCGTGGCCAGCACGCCCGCCAGCGTGGTGCCGATGAAGCGGGAGGTGACGCCCCCCTTTGCAGGACCGCCGGGCCTGCGCCCGCCGGTGCTGGTTCCTCTGGTGGCGGCCGGCGCAGTGCGCACCGGGCGCGTGCCCCGTTCATTCAAAGTCACGCCTTGCCCCTAACGGTACGGATGCCGCCTCCCCCGGCGGCGTGATCGACAGATTAGCCGAGAGATCCCGGCGAATACACCCCGCACAGAAGATCAAGGGTTTAGGCCAGGAACGGCGACGGCCCCGCCCGCGATTGCGCGGACGGGGCCGTTGGCATGGGCCCCAGACCGGAGTGTTGGCCCGGAAGGTTGCCCGGAAGGATGATGGGGTGTGTCAGCGGCCCTGGATGGTGATGGTCAGGGTGTCGGTGTAGGCACCGGCGATGGCCTGGGCGTTGGCGGGAACGGTGACGGCGACGGTCGCCGTCTTGTTGAAGGCGGCGGCGGAGCGGACGACGTTGACGCTGCTGCCGGCGGACTGGCCGTCGTAGATGGGGGTGTAGCTGATGGGCTGGGCGCCGGTGGCGGAGGACTTGAGGTTGCCGCCGTTGGCGGAGGAGACGCTGATCTGGTAGCCGGCGCCGTCGTTGCAGTTCTCGACCACGCTGCCGACGGTGACGGCGCTGGAGCCGGAGAGGATGTTGAGCTGGGCGCCGGCGTCGGTCACGGAAACGGTGCAGGTCTGGGCGACGGTGCTGTTCAACTGGATGGAGCCCGAGGCGCCAGCGGCGGCGAAGGCGGGGGCGGCGGCCAGGGTGGCGGCGGCGACGGCGGCGATGGCGGCGAAGCGGATCATGACGGGGTTCCTATCGGTTCGGCTGGGCTTGTTGCCCGATTGCTTTGATGAAAAGTTAATAGCAATCGGGGTGCCAAGATCGGGCGTGCGCCGGACGAAATTGATTAACATGTTGATATCAATTGGATAGTTGTCAGAAGGCCGCATGCCGTGTCAGAGGCGATCGCGAAGCCTGTTGCGTTGCGCACCATGCGAAAGGTTAGGAAGGTCAGCGGAATCAATGCATTAGGATTGGCATTCCGCCAGGGTCGCGGCGGATGCGAAAAAGGGCGCCCCGGCCTGGAGCGCCCTTTTCCGAACCGATGGCGGTGTGTATCGCGGGCTTACTTGCCGGCGATGGTGATGGTCAGGGTGTCGGCGTAGCTGCCGGCGATGGCCTGGGCGCTGGCCGGAACGGTGACGCTGACGTTGGCGGTCTTGTTGAACTGGGCGCCGGAGCGGGTGACGGTGAAGCTCTGGCCCGAACCGTTGGTGCCGTCGTAGGACGTGGTGTAGCTGATGGCGCTGGCGCCGGTGGCCGAGGACTTCAGCGTGCCGTTGTTGGCCGACGCGACGGTGATGGTGTAGCCGGCGCCGTCGTTGCAGTTCTCCACCACGCTGCCGACCGCGACGTTGCTGGAGCCGGACAGGATGTTCAGGGTGGCGTTGGCGTCGGTGACGGCCACGGTGCAGGTCTGGGCCACGGTGCTGTTCAACTGGATGCTGCCCGAGGCGCCGGCGGCGGCGAAGGCGGGGGCGGCGGCGAACAGGCTGCTGGAAACCAAGGCGGCGGTGGCGGCAACGGCGGCGATGCGGCGGATCATGGCAAGGGTCCTATCGGTTCGGTGGGCGGCTTCTGCGGCCCCGGGTTGGTTCATGTCCCGTTATAAGCACCCGCCGTGCCAATTCACCGGCCGCCTTATTGGCTTGTCACCAAATCTCAACGAATTCAGGATATTGTCGAGCCACCCCAATCGGACAGGTTGCAATCCTTTTTACGTAACCCTGTTGAGTTAGCCCGCATACTGCAGGCTGCATCGCACCCTTGGGATAGGTCTGTTTAATAACGCCTTGCATTTTGCACAGACACCCTACAGCCACTTGGCTACCTTAACCACGGATAGCGACGCCTCTTCTTTCGACGCTCCCCATACGGGTGGGTGATGGGCGAAAACCCAGACTCATGTTAGGGTCACGCGGCACTTTACGCTGAACCCTTAACGCCCACCCTTTAACGCCAGTACCCTTCGGAGACACGTTCCTATGGCCAAGGCCTCTGCCACCCCCGTCCTCGTCGTCGACGATTACGCCACCATGCGCCGCATCGTGCGCAACCTTCTGACCCAGATTGGCTTCACCCAGATCGAAGAGGCCGCCGATGGCGCCGAGGCCCTGGGCAAGCTGCGCGGCTCCAGCGTCGGGCTGGTCATTTCCGACTGGAACATGGAGCCGATGACCGGTCTGCAACTGCTGAAGGAAGTGCGCGCGGACGTCCGCCTGAAGGGCACGCCCTTCATCATGGTGACCGCCGAATCGAAGACCGAGAACGTCGTTGCCGCCAAGGAAGCCGGCGTCAACAACTACATCGTGAAGCCATTCAACGCCGAAACGCTGAAAAAGAAGATCGAGAGCGTCCTCGGCACGCTGGAGTAACCCGCATGGGCCAGAAGGGTGTGGTTGAAACGGCGGCCTTGTCGGCCGCCGATTACACGGCCATTGAAGCCGACCTGCTGCGCGATCCGCGGACCCGGGCCTTCCTGGAACGGCGCGACGCCCAGATGCGGGACCTTGGCGCCGCCGCCGGCGGCCAGTTGCTGGGGGCCCTGAAGGCCGAGATCGGCAAGCTTCAGTCCATGAGCCATCAGCTGGGCGATGGCAGCATCGCCATCGCCGGCCAGCATCCGCACATGCACATGATGCGGCAGGAACTGCGGCAGCTGTCCTCGCATATCGAGCAGACCAAACAGGAAATCGCCCAGATGGTGCCCAAGGATTCGGCCAACAGCCGCATCCTGGCCGCCACCTCGGAACTGGACGCCATCGTCACCGCGACGGAGCGGGCGACCAGTGACATCCTGTCCGCCGCGGAGGCCATCCAGGCCACCACGGAGCGTCTGGCCCGCACCGGCCACATCGACGTGATCGACATCGCCACCGATATCGAGAACCACGTCATGTCCATCCTGCTGGCCTGCAGCTTCCAGGACATCACCGGCCAGCGCACCACCAAGGTGGTGAACACCCTGCGCTACATCGAGCACCGCGTGGCGGCGATGATCGGCATCTGGGGGGTGGAGGGCAACGGCGACCCCATGATGTCGACCAAGCCTGGCGACACCCGCCCCGACGCCCATCTGCTGCACGGGCCCGCGCTGACCGACGTCAGCCAGGATAACATCGACGCCCTGTTCAACGCGGCGGACGAGGCGCCCAAGCCGGCCAAGCCGGCCGGCCCCAGCAGCCAGTCGGACATCGACGCCCTATTTGACTGAAATGGGTTCGACTGAAGCGGCGCTCGGCTGAGCCGGGTACCGACCAGGACAGGAAAGTGACGAAAGCGGTCCGCAAAGGCCGCTTTCGTGTTTTTCGGGCCTTGCGATTTCAGCCCCGCGCGCACACCCTGCAACTTGACCATTTGGTCAGGTTGTGGGCATCGCATGCCGGCGCAGCCATCACCCGGACCAGGAGACGCCGAAGGCCATGACAGCCACCCCGCCCGCCCCGGTGCCCACCCCGGCCGTGCCCGCCCTGTTCACCACCGCCGCGGCCGCCCGGGACCACGCCCACGCACCCTATTCCCGCTTCCTGGTGGGGGCCGCCATCCGCACCCCGGACGGCGCCGTCTTCGCCGGCGGCAATGTGGAGAACGCGGCCTATCCCCAGGGCCAATGCGCCGAAGCCAGCGCCATCGGCGCCATGGTGGCGGCGGGGGCCAGGCGCATCGCGGAGATCGTGGTCATTGGCGCCCCGGCCGACCCCGCCGCCGACGCCTCCGGACTGTGCACACCCTGCGGCGGGTGCCGCCAGCGCCTGCGCGAATTTTCCGCCCCCGACACCCTGATCCATGTGGCCGGGCCGGAGGGGGTGCGGGCCACCTTCACCATGGACCAGTTGCTGCCCTTCTCCTTCGGGCCCGACAATCTAAGTTTCTAACCCAAGCCCCCGTTTCCAACCGGGCCGAGCCGAGCGTCACACCGCCATGACCGATCCCCAGTCGCAAGAAGGGCGAGAACTCGCCCGCCGCGCCCTGCCGCTTCTGGACCTCACCAGCCTGAACGAGGACGAGGATGAGGCCACGACCGACGCGTTGTGCGCCCGAGCCGTGACCCCGGCGGGCAGGGTCGCCGCCGTCTGCCTGTGGCCCCGCTTCATCCCCCAGGCGCGCGAGCGCCTGGTTGGCACCGGCGTGCGCATCGCCACGGTGGTGAACTTCCCCGGCGGCAGCCTGTCGCCGGAACGGGTGGCGGAACAGACGGCGGAGGCGCTGGCCGACGGTGCCGATGAGATCGACGTGGTCATCCCCTATCACAGCATCATGCACTATCCCCACAGCACCCAGCCGGATGAGGTGTTGGCCGCGACGCGGGAGGCGGCGGGCGACGCGGTGATGAAGGTCATCCTGGAAACGGGCAGCCTGGCCAAGCCCATCTTCATCGAGAAGGCGGTGGAGATCGCCGTGCGCAACGGCGCCGATTTCCTGAAGACGTCCACCGGCAAGGTTCAGATCGGCGCCACCTTGGGGGCGGCCCGCATCATGCTGGAGGCCTGCCGCGACAGCCTGCTACCGGACGATGACGGCAATCCCAGGCGGCCCGTGGGCTTCAAGGCCTCGGGCGGAATCCGCGACCTGGACGGCGCCCGCGACTACCTGGCGCTGGCCGACAAGATATGCCGGCCCGACTGGGCCACCCCCGCCACCTTCCGCTTCGGCGCCTCCGGCCTGCTGGACGCCCTGCTGGCGGCCCTGGGACAGGACACCGGGTCGACCGCCGCACCCGGCGGGTACTGACCCCACCCATCGACCCGTCCGGCCGCCACCATGGGCGGCCGGACCGCATCCCATGAACGGACCATCCCCATGCTTCCCCAGGAAATCATTCGCCAGAAGCGCGACGGCGGCCGCCTCAGCGCCGAGGACATCACCGACTTCGTGCGCGGCCTGACCGACGGCCGCGTCACCGAGGGCCAGGCGGCCGCCTTCGCCATGGCCGTCTATTTCCAGGGGCTGGAGATGGAGGAGCGCGTGGCCCTGACCCGCGCCATGACACGATCCGGCACGGTGATGGAATGGCGCTCGCAAGCCCTGCCCGGTCCCATCCTGGACAAGCATTCCACCGGCGGCGTGGGCGACAAGGTCAGCCTGCTGCTGGCACCCCTGGTGGCGGCCTGCGGCGGCTTCGTCCCCATGCTGTCCGGCCGCGGCCTGGGCCACACCGGCGGCACCTTCGACAAGATGGAAAGCATCCCCGGCTATGTCGTGCAACCGGACCTGGAGAAACTGCGCCATGTGGTCCGCGACGTGGGCTGCGCCGTCATCGGCGCCACCTCCGACCTGGCGCCGGCCGACCGCCGCCTCTATTCCATCCGCGATGTGACGGCGACGGTGGAGAGCATCGACCTGATCACCGCCTCCATCCTGTCCAAGAAGCTGGCCGCCGGCCTGGACGGCCTGGTCATGGACGTGAAGTTCGGCAGCGGTGCCTTCATGGCGCAATACGACCAGGCCCAGGCCCTGGCGCGCAGCATCGCCAGCGTGGCGCGCGGCGCCGGCCTGCCCACCGTCTCGCTGCTGACCGACATGAACGAGGTGCTGGGCACCACCGCCGGCAACGCCGTGGAAGTGGCGGAGTGCGTCGCCATCCTGAGGGGGGAGGCGCCGGAGGCCCGGCTGTGGCAGGTGACGCGCGACCTGACGGCGGAACTGGTGCTGCTGGGCAAGCTGGCCGCCGATCTCGACGAGGCGCGGGCCAGGGTGGATCGCGCCCTGGCCGACGGCAGCGCCGCCGACCGCTTCAGCCGCATGGTGGCGGCCCTGGGCGGCCCGGCCGACTTCCTGGAACGGTCGGACAAATATCTGGTGGCGGCCCCGGTGGTGCGCGACATCCCGGCCGAGGACGCCGGCATCGTCACCGCCATCGACACCCGCGCCGTGGGCATCGCCGTGGTGGCCCTGGGTGGCGGCCGCACCCGGCCGCAGGACGGCGTGGACCACCGCGTGGGCTTCACCGGCATCGTCGGCCTGGGTGCCTCCGTCGGCCCCGGCTGCCAGCCGCTGGCCCGGGTGCATGCGGCCACCGAAGCCGATGCGGATGCCGCCGTGGCCGCGCTGCGCCGGGCCTTCACCGTGAGTGCCGGTCCGGCCCGCCGGGGCCCGGCGGTCACGGAGCGCATTCTTGGCTGATCGGGGCGTGATCCCGGAGGGGCGCCACCGCCCCTCCATTCCCCCTATACAGCGGCTTTACCAGGGCATGCCGGCGGCTTGACCGCCACTAATGGGGGCATCCTTTCGGATTCGGCCCCTTTCTCCTGGCATTTATTGCATTCTTGACGGTTAACGGCCATGATTCGGCGGCGTCGTTGGGCAATCGGAATGATCATGCCCCGCCGCTGGTCCGTTCTGCCTGCGAGATGCCGCGTCCGCGGTTCACGCGCCCGCCCCCGAAGCCTGAAACGCCTCCGCCCCATGGTCCCCGATCTCAGCAAGATACAGACCCTGCTGGTCGACGCCGACCTGAACACCCGGCGCATCCTGCGCGCCATGCTGGCCCGTATGGGGATGGACAAGGTGCTGGACCACGGCACCCTGGCGGAAGCCGCCAGCAGCCCGTCCACCATCGATCTGGTCATTCTGGACGCCGACCAGGCTGACGGAGCCGCCTTCCGTTGGGTCCACGCCATCCGCCACGGGTTGACGACGCTGAACCCCTTCGTCGGGGCCATCGTCATGACCTGGAACCCCACCCAGCAGCTGATGATCCGTTTCGCCAGTTCCGGCGCCGACGACATCCTGGTGAAGCCCTATTCGCCCAAGCAGGTGCAGGACCGGCTGGTGAACCTGGTGGAGAACCGCAAGAAATTCGTCGTCACCAGCGACTATATCGGCCCGGACCGCCGCCGCAGTCCGCGCGAAGGGCAGGTGGTGCAGCTGATCGACGTGCCCAATCCCCTGCGGCTGAAATGCACCGGCGAGTACGAGCGGGTGAATATCCATGAACTGACGGCCCAGGCCGCCCAGGTCATCGATGCGGAGAAGGTGGTGCGTCACGGGTTCCAGGTGGCCTTCCTGGTGGAATTCGCCCTGCCCGGCCTGTCGCTGAATCCGCCGGAAAAGCGGGCCGTGGACCACGCCCTGCGGGTCGTCGGCGTGCTGGAGGATCTGGAGCGGCGCCTGCCACCGGGCGACCTGCGGGTGGAGGCCACCCACCACATCCGCCGCATGGAGGTCGTGGCCCACACGCTGAAGACGCGCGGCTTCCTGTCCCCGGACGAGTTGGAGCGCCTGCGCCAGGACGCCCACGCGCTGATGGGACTGACCAGCCGGGTGGACGACGCGGAGAAGCGGGTGCAGGAAGTGATGGCGGCCGTCAACGGCTATCGCAGCCGGCTGGAACAGTTGGCCATGGCCAAGGCCGCCCCCGCCGAGGCGGCGGCACAACCATCTTAAGCTCCGTTGGGCGAACCCAGGAGCCCCAACCCCTGCGGCATAAGCCCGCCCAGGCTCAAGCCCATGGCAGGCCCGCCAGGCCCACGGTATGGTTGGGCCCGACATCCACCGCCCCCCGCCCCCGCCATGCCGCACGACCACGACTCATCACATCACACGCATGATCACGTCCCCAAGGACGGCGGCGGGCATGACCACGATCATCACGGGCATGATCACCACGGGCACGATCACCACGACCATGACGGGCACGATCATGACCATGGGCACGGCCATAGCCATGGGCACGGCCATAGCCATGGGCTGGGCGGCCACCATCACGCCGCCCCGGCTGACGCCGGCACCGCCTTCGCCATCGGTATCGTCCTGAACCTGGCTATGTGGCGGCCGAGGCGTCCTACGGCGTGGTCAGCAACTCCCTGGCCCTGCTGGCCGACGCCGGCCATAACCTGTCCGATGTGCTGGGCCTGGCGGCCAGCTGGGTGGCGGTGATCCTGCGCGGGCGGCGGCCGTCCAGCCGTTACACCTACGGCCTGGGCGGCAGCTCCATCCTGGCGGCCCTGGCCAATGCCGTGGCCCTGCTGCTGGTCACCGGTGGTATCGCCTGGGAGGCGGTGCGCCGCTTCACCGAACCGCAGCCCGCCGCCCCGATCCTGATGATGTGGGTGGCGGCGGGCGGCATCCTGGTCAACGGTGGCACCGCCTTGCTGTTCATGCGTGGATCCAAACATGACCTGAACCTGCGCAGCGCCTTTCTGCACCTGGCCTCCGACGCCCTGGTCACCCTGGGCGTGGTGGTGGCCGCCGCCGTCATCCTGTGGACGGGCTGGGATTGGGTCGACCCGGTGATCAGCCTGGTGATCAGCATCGTCATCGTGCTGGGCACCTGGTCGCTGCTGCGCGAATCGCTGAACCTGGCGCTGAACGCCGTGCCCGCCGGCATCGACCTGGGCGCCGTGCGCGCCTACCTGGCCGGCCTGCCCGGCGTGACGGAGGTGCACGACCTGCACGTCTGGGCGCTCAGCACCACCGACACGGCCCTGACCGCCCACCTGGTGCGCCCCGATCCCACCGACGGCGACCGGCTGCTGGCCCGCATCGGCCAGGAGCTGAAGGCCGGCTTCCGCATCAGCCATGCCACCGTGCAGATGGAAACCGGCCAGGGTGAGCCGTGCGCCCTGGCGCCGGATCACGTGGTGTAAGGGGGAGTGTAGCGCCTTAGAGCGGGATGAAATAAGGCTGATTCAGGATTGGATTCCCAACGAGCTTGGAATGTGATTCAAGGTTACCGGTTTGATTTATATGGGGCCGGGAACGATGGGTCGTCCGTACTCGATGGATCTTCGTCAGCGCGTTGTTGACGCGGTTAAGCTTGATGGCCTGTCACGCCATCAGGCCGCGAAGCGGTTTGGCGTTGCGGTGAGCACGGCGATCAAATGGCTGGAGCGCGAGGCGGTAACCGGCAGCGTGGCTCCTGGTCAGATGGGAGGGCATAAGCCGAAGGCGATCTCCGGGGAGCACCGGGACTGGCTGCTGACGCGCTGTGCCAGCGGCCCGTTCACCTTACGTGGTCTTGTCCGTGAGCTGGCGGACCGGAATTTGAAGGTGGACTACCGCTCGGTCTGGGAGTTCGTGCATGCTGAGAAACTGAGTTATAAAAAAAGACTTTGGTCGCCACGGAAAGAAGCCGGCCGGACATCGCCCGCCACCGGGAGCGATGGCTGAGACTGCGACCGGGGATCGACCCGTCTCGATTGGTGTTCATCGACGAGACGTGGACCAAGACTAACATGGCGCCGTTGCGAGGCTGGGCCCCGCGTGGGCAACGGTTACCTGGTCCGGCCCCCTTCGGCCATTGGAATACCATGACCTTCATCGCCGCCCTGCGCCAAGATCGCGTGGATGCGCCGTGGCTGATCAAGGGGCCGATCAACGGCGAGCGCTTCAGGATCTATACCGAGCAGGTCCTTGTCCCGACATTGAAGCCCAACGACATCGTCATCATGGACAATCTCGGCTCACATAAAGGCAAGGCCGTCCGGGACGCCATACGGGCGGCCGGGGCCAGGGTGATCTCCTCCAAA
>NZ_BACU01000024.1 GCF_000333275.1 Azospirillum sp. B4
CTTATGAGGAAATCGTGAGGGCACGGGCCCATCGTTCCAGGCCCGCCGCCTTCCTTTCTGGCCAGGGGTGAATTGCGCGCACAAGTATGGATCATCGGAGGTTGAGGCAGACAAAGTTGTTGGGACGATTCCCCTTTTGTACTGCTACGACTCATCCCCCTACTCCATCATCTACAGCGTCACCGACGACAGCGGCGGCGGCGCGGAGGTCACCGTTCTTGGCATCGTTCCCTTAGATCAAGCACCGGCATTTCTTCAGGCGCAGGCTCGCGTTCGTCGTGCCGCCATGCCCTAAGTCATCTTTTCGCAGGAATTTCGTGATGACCGATTTCAAGAAGGCTTCCGGACGTCGCCATGCCCGCTCCGCCGATGAGATCATCGGCAATGATGGCGACTTCGCCACGCTGGTGCAGGAAGCGGAGGACGTCATGGCGGGGGCCCGCCTGATCAGGCACGCGCGGCAGGCTGCGGAGCTGTCGCAGACCGAATTGGCCAACCGCTTGGGCGTCAGCCAACCCCGCATCAGCGATCTTGAGTCTGGGCGGGGAACGGAGGGAGTCACCTACGCCCTTCTGCTTCGTGTCATCCGCGCCTGTGGTTTCGAGCCGCATTTCCGTTTCCGGCGCCCGGATGCAGAGGTCGCGGCGGTTCCCGCCTCAATGCAGGAAACGGAAGCCGTCTACCTCAAGCTGGTCGGGACGGACCTCTTGAACATGATGGACGTAGTGCCCCTGAACTGGTCGGCCCTTGAGTCCCATGCCCAGGTCTACACCGTCACGGAATACGAAACCGGGCTCGAGGAAGCCGTCGCGATGTCCCCTCCAACGCCGACATTGAGCCGGCGCTGACCCCCGGCTTGGGAGAAAGGCGACACCATGACGGACGCACTGGGGTGGTGGGCCACATTCCTGTCTTTACTTGGATCCATCCTGCTGATGCTGCCCATGTTCGATCTTTTGCGGACGCGAGAGGCGCTGGAGGATCTTGAGGATAGGCCCGGTCTGGATGACAAGACCCGCGAGGCCAACGCCGTCTCCCGAAACAATCTCAAGAAGCGTGCCGTAAGGGGGCGACAACGGCTCCGCCTGTTCGGTGGCTGGGGGGCGGCCTTCCTTATCCTGGCGTTGGCACTGACGGGCATCCAAGGCCTGTTTTTGCCCGAACGGCTGCTTTATTTTTTCTGAGGCCCCAAGCATCCAGTTAGAACGCCGTCGGCCGGGGGTCTTCCACCTGGTGCAGGCGTTGGAAGGCCTGCATGGCCACGCGCAGCAGCAGGGTCTTGCGGCGGGCGGCGTTCAGCTTCACCTCCGGCCCCTCCCGCAGGATTTCGGCACCATAGCCGTCGGCCACGATCAGACCGCATTCCGCAGGAATCAGTTCCTGGGGGAAGTCCTCGCCCACGGCGAAGTAGAAGCGGTCGCAGAATTCCAGGTAGTCGCCCCATTTGTGGTCGGCGCGGAAATCGGCGACGGAGCTTTTGATCTCCACGATGGTGACGGTGCCGTCGCCGGCCAGGGCCAGGATGTCGGCGCGGCGGTTATTGGCCAGCGGCACCTCCAGCATGGAGCGCATGCCGTGGTGGACCAGCATGCGCCGCACGCCACGGGCCAGCAGCAGGGCGCGTTCCATGCCCGGCCGGCCGAAGAAGGGCGGCACGGTGGCGGGGATGACGAAGGAGGCGGCGTCATCATCCACCGGAGAATCAGGGGGCTGTGCCATGGCCGTCAGCCCCGCTTGAAGCGCTCCACCTTCTGGACGCGGAAGCCCAGGCTGGTGGGAAAGCGCTGTTCCGCGCGGAAGCGCGCATCGCGATCGGTGGTGGCACCGAACAGATAGAGCCGGCCACTGGTATCGCCGTCATTGGCCGCCTGCACCACCGTCACCTCCCACAGCCGGCCATGCACCAGAACGGCCTTGTCCGGAACGGTGATGCGGCGGCGGGGGGCGGATTGCAGGTCGCGCAGCTTGGCGTCGGCCTCCGCCCGGACCACGCGCAGGGCGGCCACCGCCTCTTCCAGCGTGGCGACCTCGCGGGCGCTGCCCTCGGCCGTGGCCTTGGCATCGTTGGCCGCGGCGGTGACGTGCCCCAGCTCCTCCTCCAAACGGCCCAGGCGGCGCTCGCGCAACCGGCGGTCATCCTCGATGCTGCGGGCCGTCAGCGTGAACTGGATCAGCGAATACATCAGCAGGACGATCAGGCCGATATTGGCAAGCAGCGCACCCGACATCAGGAGGCCACCAGCTGCGGGGCCGGCGCATCCTGCGTCTGCAGCATCGACAGGGTGAAGCCCGCCGTCTCCGGGAAGGCTTGGCGGGCCAGACGCAGGGCCTCCGCTTGGTTCTCGGCCCACACCTCCACCTGGTGGGGACAGCCGCGCAAGTGGCTGTGGGTGGTGGCCGTCTGGTTCACGGTCAGGGTGGCGCCCAGCGACAGGCTGCCGGTGTAGAGGCGGCGGCCGGCCCCGGCCTCCCCCACCTCGTGGATCAGCTCGAAATTGTCGGCCTGGGCGGCCAGCAGGCGGCGCTGGGCTTCCGCCAACTGGTTCTGGATCATGCGCCGCTCTTCCTCCAGGTCGCGGGTCCGGGCCTGGTTCTGCTCATGCGCCTTCACGGCCCCGTCGAACGAGGCGCGGGTCTTGGCCACACGCCCCTCCATCTCCGCCACGGCGTTGCGGGTGGCGTACAGCAGCGTCTGGCGGAACAGCACCATGGCGACCATGCAGACCGCGCCCAGCAGCGCGATCACGAACAGGGTGATGCTGAATTCCTCAAGCACGACGGCTGCCATCCTTTCGGCGTTTCAATGGAGTCTATCATTTCAGACAATTTTCGCAAATTGCCCCGGATCACCGCCAAACCTAAGCCACCCTGCATACCAGGTCGGCCGTTTACAATTGGTTATCATGGGCAACCGTAGACGGCACCCAGCCCAAAAGCAACCTGAACGAGAGAACGTACGCGAATCTCACGCGGCGTTTTGCGCAAAGCCACGGCCGGCGATTTCCGCCAGGAAGGCGCGATCAACGGCGGGATAGCGCGACGGCATCTCCCGCTCAATGCTGTCCAGCAGGGCGCGGGCGGCCGACCGGCCATTGATCTCGGCATACAGCAGGAACCAGGCGGCGTAGGTGCGGCCCAAGCCCACGGCAGCGGGACCGATGGCAACATCCCCATCCGTGGGCATCACCCAATAGCCCAGCGCGCCGTCACGCCGCAGGCCCACGAAGGGCAGCTTGGCCAACGGCAGGCGGGTGGGAGTCGATTGGGGATGAACGGGGGCCATCAGTCGCCAGTTCGAGGGGAATGAACGCAGGCAGACCCCACCCCTTGCGGCCAAGGGTCGATAGCCTACCGACCCTGGTATATCGCGGCGAATCGCGCACCGCTATCGATGCGGAAGAATAGGTTCCTTGAGGGAGCGGGCCAATAGGACTGGCACCGCTCTCATGGGGAAGGGCCGCCGCCGGCCCTGGGCGGTCAGTGGCCGTGGCCGCCCTTGGTCTTGCCGGCCTCGGACAGGATGTAGTGGCGGCCGCAGTAGGGGCAGTCGATCTTGCCTTCCTTTTCCATGGTCAGATAGACCAGGGGATGGCCCAGCGCGCCGCCCCCGCCATCGCACCCGACGGACGGGGTATCGACATAGATCGTCTCAATCGGCTGCATGGCCCTGGGCGCTCCATAAAATAAGATCCGGGGCGGAACGATCGTCCCGCCGACGCCCGGATCATAGCCAAGCGCGCCGCCGGATCAAGCGTGAGGCGGTGGGCGGCATTCTTACCGGATATTCCATGGGACCGACCTCCTTGGTGGGGGGTGTGACGGCCGTGGTTGACCATGAACAAGCCTGGGGTGTACGCCTTTTTCAGCCCGGCTTGGTTGGGCCTCCGCTTCGTTCGGCCCCCCCAAGCGTCTCAGGCCCCGCCACCCATGGACCGTCCCGATCCCATGCCCGACACGCGCGCGCCCGATACCCACCCCGCACCGTCCACGCCGACACCGGCCGGCCCGACACCCGCCGCCCCAACACCCCCCGCCCCAACACCCCCCACTGGCGCCCAGCCCGCCCTGGCGATCGAGCTGCGCGGCCTGACCAAGACTTACAAGGCCAGCGGCAAGGCCCCGGCCAAGCTGGCGCTGAAAGGCATCGACCTCGCCATTCCGCGCGGGTCGGTCTACGGCCTGCTGGGACCCAACGGCGCCGGGAAGTCCACGATGATCAACATCCTGGCGGGCCTGGTGACCAAGAGCGGCGGCACCGCCAAGATCTGGGGCATCGACATCGACCAGGACCCCCGGGCCGCCCGCGCCGCCATTGGCGTGGTGCCCCAGGAACTGAACATGGATCCCTTCTTCACACCGCGTGAGCTGCTGGATCTACAGGCCGGCCTGTATGGGGTGCCCAAGCGGGAGCGGCAGACCGAGCGCCTGCTGGAGGCGGTGGGGCTTAAGGACAAGGCCAACGCCTATGCCCGCACCCTGTCGGGTGGCATGCGTCGCCGCCTGATGGTGGCCAAGGCCATGGTGCACACACCGCCCGTGCTGGTGCTGGATGAGCCCACGGCCGGCGTGGACGTGGAACTGCGCCAGTCCCTGTGGGCCCATGTGCGCGAGTTGAACCGTGCCGGCACCACCGTGGTGCTGACCACGCACTATCTGGAAGAGGCGCAGGAGCTGTGCGACAGCATCGCCATCGTCAACCACGGCCAGGTGGTGGCGTGCGACAGCACCGACCGTCTGCTGCGGACCCTGGACCGCAAGGACCTGGTGGCGGTGGTGGACCAGGATCTGACGGAGGTGCCGTCCACCTTGGCGGGCTTCGAGGTCGCGCTGAAGGGCCGGCAGTTGACGGTGCAGTACCCGCCCAGCCGCGTGAAGGTGGGGGAGGTCCTGAACGCCATCGCCGCCGCCGGCCTGACCATCGTCGACCTCAGCACCAAGGAATCGGACCTGGAGGACATTTTCCTTCAGCTGACCCGCGCACCCGCCGCCGATGACGGTTCGCGCTGAGGCACGCTTCCATGACGGATGGCGCCCGCAGCCGGCACCCCGCCGGTGGGGCGCCGTCCTGTTTCGCCTGCTGGTCTGCCTGATAGGCGCGTTGCTGCCGGCCTGCGCGCCAACGACGCGCCCAGCCCCGCCGCCGGTCGCGGCCGCCCCCCACCTGGGCGAAGCCGGCATCACCGCCCGCGACGGCGCCGTGCTTCCCACCCAGTCGTGGCTGCCAGCCGGGGGCCCGCCCCGGGCCGTCATCCTGGCGTTGCACGGCTTCAACGACTACGCCAACAGCTATGACGCGCCTGGCCGCTGGTGGGCGGAACGGGGCGTCGCGACCTACGCCTACGACCAGCGCGGCTTCGGCCGCAACCCCAGACCCGGCGTATGGGCCGGCGGGGACGTCATGGTGCGCGACATGTGGGACGCAGCCGCCGCCCTCCACGCCCGCTACCCCGACACGCCGCTGTTCCTGACGGGGGAGAGCATGGGCGGGGCCGTGCTGCTGGTCGCGCTGGCGGGGCACGCCCTGCCCCCCGGCTTCAAGGGCGCCATCCTGACGGCCCCCGCCGTCTGGTCGCGCGGCACCATGCCCTTCTACCAGCGCTGGGCCCTGGCCGTGGCCAGCTGGGCCGTGCCGTGGATGAGCCTGACCCCGCCGCGTGGCCTGATCCACGTGCAGGCGTCGGACAACATCCCGATGATGATCGCGCTGGGTCGCGACCCCCTGGTGGTGAAGGCGACCCGCATGGACGCGCTGGGGGGCCTGACCGACCTGATGGACGCCGCCATGGCCGCGACACCCAATTTCAAGGTGACATCGCTGGTGATGTACGGCCAGCATGAGGA
>NZ_BACU01000023.1 GCF_000333275.1 Azospirillum sp. B4
CAGCAGCAGGGACCCCATGCCCAGGATGAAGGTGTCGACCGGATGCACGTGCCGCTTCTCCCCCCGGGGTGGCCTCGCCAAGGACGCCCCACCCCACGCCGTTAAACGCATGGGCAGAGGCTTACCCCAGCCCCAAGCCCCTGGACTAGCTGTCCGTTGGACCAGCGTTCCTTTTTGGGTTCCCATGCGCTGGCCTGGCTTGTCTTGTCGCCGCCCATTGTGTCCGCCGTGCGGCGGCGGCCTGTTAAATTGCGGGCGGATGCCTTTCCACGCCTAGAAGGCGGCATCCACCATCAGATGATGGACGCCGAATCCCCAGCCCGCCGCCATGTCGGCGGCCACGCGGGAGCGGTGGCAGATGTGCGGATCCTCTTCCAGGCACAACAGGCAAGCGGGCCCTTGGTTCAACGCCGTGGCGGCGGCCACGCCCAGCTCATATTGCGCCTCCGGCCGGGCCAGCGCCGTGTCGACGATGGACCAGAACAGCGGCTGGTTGCCGGCCCGCCCGGCCATGCGCCCCTCCTTGGGCGTGCCCAGCGCCTTAAGGTGCAGGTACTCGATGCCGGCCTGGCGCAGGGCGGCCGACAGCGGCCCCTTGGAAAAACCGGCGCGGCGCGACAGCGGCAGCTCACGCACATCGATCAGGGTACGCACCCCTGCCCGCACCAGGCGCTCCACCAACGCCGGCTGGCCCGCCTTCTCATACCCTATGGTGTACAGCTCGGGCATGGACGGGTGCCTCCTCTTGCTGTCTGGATTGAGTCCGCTTGACGGACAGGAAAATGAATTTCTGGTTTGCATACCCACTACGATCGTCCGCTGGATTGCAGTCGCTGATCATGGCCAGATCTTGACATCGTATCTGAGCAGTCCACACTTAACGTATTAATTGTGCGCCCCGTTTCCAGAACAGACAACAGGGGCGCAATAGCCTTTAATGCATGCCTCACCAGCCATGAGTTAATACTCGCGATATGAAAAAAACCAAAGAACAACAGAGTATTATATGGGAATTCTACAAACCGCGCCAAGTCCACGCTTGGAACATGCTCGTCTTATCGTTGGACTCTCTGGAGCATCTTAGTCATGAGGATGAACGAGGGTTCGAAGCGGAGTACGCCTGGGAAAATGTTATTATCCGGCTGTGGCTCTACCGTACGACCGTTCAGACGTTAATCAAGATCGACAGGGTGGCAATCGACGCACAGCAGGCTGTGAAACGCTTCGATGCCAACTTTGACATAGGCGGACGCAACGGCCTGAAAGCCCTCCGCGATATGATCGAACATTTTAATGACTACGCAGCTGGGGCAGGTCACGGTCCCGCAAAAAGGGACATCGATCTTGATCCGTGGCGCACTTTCACGAAGGACTGCTACGAACGAGGCAGCTTCCGTTTGGAACGGATGAAATCGTTGGAAGCCGCGATTGCGCTGCAGGCGGACGCAAAGAAAGCTAGCGACGAATTCATAGCGTGGTTTCGCTCTTCCCCCCAATGACCATGGTCGTGGGACTGCATATGCATTTGATGTCCCGTCGGCGATAAACGCCTCACTTGGCTACCTCAAAATCAATCGAATCGTTCCCGCATCACCAGACCTACATATCTCCCTCCTTCTACCGCTTCCGTCCTTAATTCGGCCATTAACGGCCGCCCCGGAACCTGTCCATCAATCTCCGTTGACGATGGCTTTCCGATACAACGGCGTGTGTCTCAACGTCAGGCGTTTTCCAGAAATGGGCCCCAGCCCTGTGTCCGGCAAGGGGCGGAAGTGCCTGGAAATGAGTCATTCCGCCGCGCTCGGCCCTTGCCAGGCGTCGCATCCGCGTGTACAAACCGCGCTTCATTTTGGCGGCGAGGCCGGACCGAAAGGTCCAGGGCATGCCCACCCGCTCAAATGAGTCCACCGCCGTCCTTCGGGGCGGTTATTCTTTCGTGAGGAACCAAAATGCCCAAGCTGAAGAATCACAGCGGGACGAAGAAGCGGTTCAAGCTGACCGCCTCCGGTCTCGTTCGCGCCCAGGCCGCCGGCAAGCGCCACGGCATGCGCAAGCGTCCGCAGAAGATGAAGCGGAACGCCCGCGGCATGATGACCCTGTCCAAGCAGGACGGTATCATCATCACCAAGAATTTCATCCGGGTACCGTAAGGAGGGCTGATCCATGGCTCGCGTTAAGCGGGGCGTGACCACCCACGCCCGTCACAAGAAGATCCTGAAGCTGGCCAAGGGCTACCGGGGTCGTTCCAACAACTGCTTCCGTATCGCGATCGAGAAGGTCGAGAAGGCGCTGCGTTACGCCTACCGCGACCGCCGCGCCAAGAAGCGTAACTTCCGCGCCCTGTGGATCCAGCGCATCAACGCCGGTGCCCGCATCCACGGCCTGACCTACAGCCAGTTCATGCACGGCCTGAAGCGCGCCGCCATCGACGTTGACCGCAAGGTCCTCGCCGACATCGCCGCGCGCGAGCCGGAGGCGTTTAAGGTCCTGGTCGATCAAGCCCAGGCCGCTCTCAAGGCCGCTTGATCCTACCCGGATCAACGGCTACCGAAAGAAGGGGAGCAGGCACGGCGGGCCCGCTCCCCTTTTTATGTATTCTTATTCCGCTCAAGCAGCGGGTGCAGGCATCCGGCTTGTTGAATTCGTCGCTGCCACCTGCGGTATTCGCTGCCGGCTCGACGTTCGCCGGGCACAACGGCATGAGTCAAAGCCTGATGCCGTTGATAGTATCGCCCCGAGTTTGCCCCCACTGCCCCCGAGAAGACGGATCGTCGCGATGAACACCCTCGACAGCCTGAAGGCCGACCTGCTGGCCGCCGCTGCCGCCGCCCCCGACCTGGCCGCCCTGGAAGAGGTGCGGGTGGATGCCCTGGGCAAGAAGGGCCGCATCACCGGCCTGATGAAGGACATGGGATCGCTGACGCCGGATGAGCGGCGGGAACGCGGCCAAGCCCTGAACGCCGTGAAGGAAGAGATCAGCGCCGCGCTGGACGCCCGCCGCCAGGTGCTGAAGGCGGAAGCCCTGGCGCAAAAGCTGGAGGCCGAACGCATCGACGTCAGCCTGCCGGCCCGGCCAGAGGTGGAGGGCCGGGTCCACCCCATCAGCCAGACGGTGGAGGAGATGATCGCCATCTTCGCCGACATGGGCTTCACCGTGGCGGAAGGGCCGGACATCGAGACCGACTTCAACAACTTCACCGCCCTGAACATCCCGCCGGAGCATCCGGCGCGCCAGATGCACGACACCTTCTACCTACCCAACGGGCCGGACGGGGGCACCCGCGTGCTGCGCACCCACACCAGCCCGGTGCAGATCCGCACCATGCTGGCCGGCGAACCGCCCATCCGCATCATCGCGCCGGGCCGCACCTACCGCTCCGATTATGACCAGACCCATACGCCGATGTTCCACCAGATCGAAGGCCTGGTGATCGGCGAGAACATCCACATGGGCCACCTGAAAGGCACCCTGCTGGAATTCTGCCGGGCCTTCTTCCAGGTCGACGACCTGCCGCTGCGCTTCCGCCCCAGCTTCTTCCCCTTCACCGAACCGTCGGCGGAGGTGGACATCGGCTGCTCGCGCAAGGGCGGCGAGTTGAAGCTGGGCAACTACGGCGACTGGCTGGAGATCCTGGGCTGCGGCATGGTCCACCCCAAGGTGCTGGAGAACTGCGGCATCGACAGCACCCGCTGGCAGGGCTTCGCCTTCGGCATGGGCATCGAGCGCGTGGCCATGCTGAAGTACGGCATCCCCGACCTGCGCACCTTCTTCGAGGCCGACCTGCGCTGGCTGAAGCACTACGGCTTCGTGCCGCTGGACGTGCCCAGCCTGGCCCAAGGTCTGACCCGATAACCCACCCTTAAAGAGCGGCAGCCGGCCTTGAGGCCAGGCGCCCCACCCGAAGAACGGCAGGTAGCGATGAAGTTCACCCTTTCCTGGCTGAAGCAGCACCTTGAAACCGACGCCCCGCTGGACGTCATCACCGACAAGCTGACCGCCTTGGGCCTGGAGGTCGAAGGCGTGGAGGATACCGGCAAGGCGCTGGCGCCCTTCGTCATCGCCAAGGTGCTGTCGGCGGAGAAGCACCCCAACGCCGACAAGCTGCGCGTCGCCATGGTCGACACCGGCAAAGGCGAGCCCATCCAGGTGGTGTGCGGCGCCCCCAACTGCCGCGCCGACATCACCGTGGTGTTCGCCAGCCCCGGCGCCGTCATCCCGGCCACGGGCGACACCCTGAAGGTCGGCGCCATCCGCGGCGTGGAAAGCCGGGGCATGCTGTGCTCCGAGCGCGAACTGAACCTGTCGGATGAGCACAATGGCATCATCGAGCTGCCGGACGACGCCCCCGTGGGCACCGGCTTCGCCGCCTGGCGCAAGCTGGACGACGCCGTCATCGAGATCTCGCTGACGCCCGACCGCGTGGATTGCGCCGGCGTTCACGGCATCGCCCGTGACCTGGCCGCTGCCGGCGTCGGCACGCTGAAGCCGCTCAACACCGCCCCGGTACCGGGCGCCTTCCCCGCCCCGGTCAAGGTGGCGCTGGAAACGGCGGCCTGCCCGCAGTTCGCCGCCCGCGTGGTGCGCGGCGTGCGCAACGGCCCCAGCCCGCAGTGGCTGCAGGACAAGCTGACCGCCGTGGGCCTGCGCCCCATCTCCGCCCTGGTGGACATCACCAACCTGATGACCCTGGACCAGGTGCGCCCCCTGCACGTCTTCGACGCCGCCAAGGTCCAGGGCGACCTGACGGTGCGGGAGAGCAAGGCGGGCGAGACCCTGCTGGCCCTAAACGGCAAGGAATACACCCTGCCCGCCGGCCTGACCGTCATCGCCGACGCCAGCGGCGCCGTCCTGTCCCTGGGCGGCGTCATGGGTGGGGAGACCACCGGCGTGTCGGAAACGACCACCGACGTCATCATCGAATCCGCCCTGTTCGAGCCGGCCAAGGTGGCGGAAGCCGGCCGCGCCCTGCAGATCGACAGCGACGCCCGCTATCGCTTCGAGCGCGGGGTGGACCCCGCCAGCGTCGTCAGCGGCATTGAGCAGGCCACCCGGCTGGTGCTGGACCTGTGCGGCGGTGAGGCTGGGGAGCTGTTCGTGGCCGGTGCCGAGCCCGCCTGGCAGCGCCCCCTGACCCTGCGCCCCGCCCGCGTCGCCAACCTGGGTGGCGTGGATGTTCCCGAAGCCGATCAGGTGCGCATCCTGACCGCCCTGGGCTTCCAGGTCAGCCAGAAGGACGGCCTGATCCACGCCGTGCCGCCATCGTGGCGCGCTGACGTCCATGGCGAGGCCGACCTGGTGGAAGAGGTGCTGCGCATCCACGGGTTCGATGCCATCCCCACCACCAGCCTGCCGCGTGACGAGGGCCTGCCCAAGGTCGCGGTGACGCCCAAGCAGCGCCGCACCGCCACCGTGCGCCGCCTGCTGGCCGGCCGTGGCATGCTGGAGGCCATCACCTGGTCCTTCCTGGCGCCGGAGACGGCCAAGCTGTTCGGCGGGGCCCCGGATGAGTTGGCGCTGCTGAACCCCATCAGCGCCGATCTCGCCATCATGCGCCCCTCGGTGCTGGCCAACCTGGCGGCGGCCGCCGGCCGCAACGCCGCGCGCGGCTACGCCGACCTGGCGCTGTTCGAGGTGGGCCCGGCCTTCCGCGACGGCAGCGAGAAGGGCCAGGACCTGGTGGCGGCCGGCGTGCGCGCCGGCCTGGCCGTGGCCCGCCACTGGGCCAAGGGCACCCGCCCCGTGGACGCCTATGACGCCAAGGCCGACGCCATCGCCGCGCTGGAGGCCGCCGGCGCCCCCACCGCCAATCTGGTCGTGTCCACCGACGCGCCCGGCTGGTACCACCCGGGCCGTTCCGGCTGCCTGCGGCTGGGCCCCACCGTGCTGGCCCGCTTCGGCGAGTTGCATCCGGCGGTTCTGGAGGCCTTGGGCCTGACCGGTCCCCTGGTGGCGTTCGAGGTGTTTCTGGACCTGATCCCCACCCCGAAGAAGAAGGGCGGGACGGAGAAGCCGAAGCTGGAGCTGTCGGCCTTCCAGCCCATCAGCCGCGACTTCGCCTTCGTGGTCGAGGCGGGCGTGGAGGCCGACCGCCTGATGCGGGCGGCCAAGGGTGCGGACAAGGCGCTGATCACCGGCGTCCAGCTGTTCGACGTCTACCAGGGCCCCGGAGTCGAAACGGGTTTCAAATCGCTGGCCCTGTCGGTGACTTTGCAACCGGTGGACAAGACCCTGACGGACGCGGAAATCGAAGCCGTGGCCGCCAAAGTCGTCGCCGCCGTCACCAAAGCGACGGGCGCCGTGTTGCGCGGCTGACACAGAGGCTTCAAGCCCGCAGTAGGCGCCCCTTGGCTTTCAGGGGGCGCCCTTATCTTTAACCAATTTATTGTGAATTTTAGACTACGTTAACCACTTGCACAGCCTGTGCCCCCGCCCCTTACTATCTTTGCAAAGATAAAAAGCGGAGACTGATGCCTGCACTTATGGGCGTCACCCGTTGGGGAGGACAGACGGCATGAAGTTTTTCCGTAATCTGCCCATCATCCAGAAGCTGCTGCTGCCCTTGATCCTGATGGGTCTGGTGACGCTTGGCACCTCCCTTTACACACTGTCGCAGATGAACACGGGCGCGGTCGAATACCAGCACCTGCTGCGCGGCGAGGCGGAAGCCCTGAAGGCGATCGATCGCGCCAATGGCGCCGCCGCCAACATCGGCCGCATCAGCTACATGATGCTGGCCGAGACCGACAAATTCATCATCGACAGCATGAAGGATGAGATCGGGCAGCAGGCGGCGGACCTGGGCAGGTACCTGGACGCGGTGGCGCGGCTGAACCCCGGCACCAAGGACGACCTGGCCATGGCCAGGGATGAGTTCAAAGCCATGATGAAGTTCGCGGAACAGGCGCGCGAACAGATGCTGGCCGGTAACACCAAGGCCGGGGCGGCCACCCTGACCGACGAATTCGACATCAAGCTGTCCAAACTGCTGGACCGCCTGACCGTGATCACCAAGGCGGTGGACGAGAGCCTGAGCAAGGGCGAGGCCGCGGCCAAGGCCCGCAATGAGCGCACGTATTGGGTGACCCTGGCCGGCGGCCTGTCGGGCGCCGTGCTGGTGATGGCGCTGGCGCTGTGGATCGCCTGGGCCTCCGTGTCGCGCCCGCTGAAGCGCATCGTCGACACCATGACCGCCCTGGCGGATGGTGACCGGACCGTCGAGATCAAGGCCACGGAGCGCAAGGATGAGATCGGCGCCACCGTGCGCGCGCTGCGCATCTTCCAACACACCATGGATGAGGCCGACACGCTGCGCCATGAGCAGGAAACGCTGAAGGCCCAGGCGCAGGCGGAGCGCCAGGCGGCGCTGGCCAGGCTGGCCGACGAGTTCGAGGCCAGCATGAACCAGGTGGTGGAAGGGGTGGCCGGGGCCGCCGACCGCATGCAGGGCAACGCCAAGGGCCTGTCCGCCATCGCGGAACAGACCAACCACCAGACCCTGGCGGTGGCGGGGGCGGCGGAGGCGGCCGCCGGCAACGTCAACACGGTTGCGGCAGCGGCCGAGCAGTTGTCGGCCAGCATCCAGGAGATCGGCCGGCGGGTGGAGGAATCCTCGCAGATCGCGCAGAACGCGGTGGTGGAGGCGGAGCGCAGCAACCACACCGTCAGCGGCCTGGTCGAGGCGGCGCGCAAGATCGGCGACGTGGTGCGCCTGATCAGCGACATCGCCAGCCAGACCAACCTGCTGGCGCTGAACGCCACCATCGAGGCGGCGCGCGCGGGCGAAGCCGGCAAGGGTTTCGCCGTGGTGGCCAGCGAGGTGAAGACCCTGGCGACCCAGACCGCCAAGGCGACAGAGGAGATCAGCGCCCAGATCGGTGAGATCCAGTCGGTGGCGGGCAACGCCGCCGGCGCCATCCACGGCGTCAGCGGCACCATCGGCCGCATCAGCGACATCGTCACCACCATCGCCGCCGCGGTGGAGCAGCAGGGTGCGGCCACCAACGAGATCGCCAGCAGCGTGGCCCAGGCCGCCGCCGGCACCTCCGACGTGTCCAGCACCATCGGCCAGGTCACCCGGGCCGCGAGCGAGACCGGCACCATGGCGACCGACGTGCTGCATGCCGCGCAGGACCTGGTCAACCAGTCCGACCGCCTGCGCCATCAGGTGGCGGGATTCGTCACCAAGGTGCGGGCGGGGTAGGATTGGACCCGATGCCGGCACACCGGTGAAGGGGAGGGTTCAATGGCGGTGACACTGGCCTTTGACGTCTATGGCACGCTGATCGACACCCAGGGGCTGGTGGCGATGCTGCGCGCCATCGTGGGTGACCGGGCGCCAGACTTCTCCCGCGCGTGGCGGGAAAGGCAACTTGAATACACCTTCCGCCGCGCCCTGATGCAGAACTACGTCCCCTTCGCCGTCTGCACGGCCCAGGCGCTGGACCACACCTGCGACCGTTTCAAGGCCCCGCTGACGGCTGAGCAGCGGGCCGCTGTGCTGGAAGCCTATCGCACCCTGCCGGCGTTCGACGACGCGGCGGACGGGCTGGCGCGGCTGCGCGCGGCGGGCTTCCGCCTGTACGCCTTTTCCAACGGCACGGCCGAGGCGGTACGCACCCTGCTGGACGCCGCCGGAATCGCCGAGCTGTTCCTGGGCATCGTCAGCACCGACGACCTGCGCTCCTACAAGCCCAATCCCGCCGTCTACAGCCATTTCCTGCGGGCGGCGGGCGCCGCTGGCGCGGAGACCTGGCTGGTGTCCAGCAACCCCTTCGACATCATCGGCGCCCTGTCCTCCGGCTGGCGCGCCGCCTGGGTGCGACGCTCCCCCGACGCGCCGTTCGACCCCTGGGGCATCCAGCCGACGGTGACCGTTCCGGGCCTACGCGATCTGGCGGCGGCCATCGCCGGATAGCACATGCCGGATAGCACATGAACGCCCCGCCAACCCCGCGGTTGCGCCAGAACGCCGGGCATCCTATGGTCGCGGGACTTTTTCCAGACCGGCCCGTCATGACCGACCTTTCGCACATCCGCAATTTCTCCATCATCGCCCACATCGACCACGGCAAGTCGACCCTGGCCGATCGCCTGATCCAGTATTGCGGCGGCCTGGACGCCCGCGAGATGCGCGAGCAGGTGCTCGACAGCATGGATATCGAGCGCGAGCGCGGCATCACCATCAAGGCGCAGACTGTCCGCCTGAACTACAAGGCCGACGACGGGAAGACCTATCAGCTGAACCTGATGGACACGCCCGGCCATGTCGACTTCGCCTATGAGGTCTCACGCTCGCTGGCGGCCTGCGAAGGCTCGCTGCTGGTGGTCGACGCCTCGCAGGGGGTGGAGGCGCAGACGCTGGCCAACGTCTACCAGGCCATCGACCACAACCATGAGATCGTCCCCGTCCTGAACAAGATCGACCTGCCGGCGGCCGAACCCGACCGCATCAAGCAGCAGATCGAGGATGTCATCGGCCTGGACGCCAGCAACGCCGTCATGATCTCGGCCAAGACCGGCCTGAACATCAAGGATGTGCTGGAGGCCATCGTCACCCGCCTGCCGCCGCCCAAGGGCGACCTGGACGCACCGCTGAAGGCCCTGGTTGTCGACAGCTGGTACGATCCCTACCTGGGCGTGGTCATCCTGGTGCGCGTCGTCGATGGCGAACTGAAGGTGGGCCAGAAGATCCGCATGATGGCCACGGGGGCGGCAAAGGAAGCCGACCGCGTCGGTCACTTCACGCCCAAGGCCGTGCAGTCCGGCCGCCTGGGCCCGGGCGAGATGGGCTTCATCACCGCCGGCATCAAGGACATCCGCGAAACCAAGGTCGGCGACACCATCACCGAGGAGCGCCGCCCGGCGACCGAGCCGCTGGAAGGCTTCAAGCCCAGCGTGCCCGTGGTGTTCTGCGGCCTGTTCCCCACCGACGCCGCCGAATTCGAGCATTTGCGCGAAAGCCTGGGCAAGCTGGCCCTGAACGATGCCAGCTTCCAGTTCGAGGCGGAGACGTCGGCGGCGCTGGGCTTCGGCTTCCGCTGCGGTTTCCTGGGCCTGCTGCACCTGGAAATCATCCAGGAACGGCTGGAGCGCGAGTTCAACCTGGACCTGATCACGACGGCGCCCAGCGTCATCTACAAGGTTCACATGACCGACAAGTCGGTCATCGACATGCACAATCCGGCCGACATGCCGGACCCCATCCGCATCGATCACATCGACGAGCCGTGGATTCGCGCCACCATCATGCTGCCCGACGAATACCTGGGCGGCATCCTGGCGCTGTGCACAGAGCGGCGCGGCCAGCAGATCGACCTGACCTATGTCGGCGGCCGGGCCATGCTGGTCTACAAGCTGCCACTGAACGAAGTGGTGTTCGACTTCTATGACCGGCTGAAGTCCATCAGCCGCGGCTATGCCAGCTTCGATTACCAGATGGACGGGTATGAGACCGGCGACCTGGTGAAGATGTCCATCCTGGTGAACGCGGAGCCGGTGGACGCCCTGTCGACCATCGTCCATCGCAGCCAGGCCGAGCACCGCGGCCGCCTGCTGTGCGAGCGGTTGAAGGAGCTGATCCCCCGCCAGCTGTTCAAGATCGCCGTGCAGGCCGCCATCGGCAGCCGCGTCATCGCCCGCGAGACCATCAGCGCCATGCGCAAGGACGTGCTGGCCAAGTGCTACGGCGGCGACATCAGCCGCAAGCGCAAGCTGCTGGACAAGCAGAAGGAAGGCAAGAAGCGCATGCGGCAGTTCGGCGAGGTCGAAATCCCGCAGAGCGCCTTCATCGCCGCCCTGAAGATGGGTGATGGCTGAATGGGTAACGGCTGACAGCCAGCCTCAAAGCTCAAGTACGGCACCGGCCGCCCCACCAGGGCGGCCGGTTCGCGTTTCAGGGGGTGTCGTCGTCTGACGGAATATGTTGTTCCAATTCCATCGCATCGTGAAGAACGCGCACGATGCCAACAAAACTGGGGCCAACCCCATTGGGTTCCAGCCGATAGAGCAATAGATGACGGGGGTTGTGAACGGCTTCGCCAGCCACACGCGCCCGCTCCCGACTGTAGCGCAAATGATAGGTCCAGCCGCGCAGCTCCGGTCGCTCAACACTGCCGAACCGATGCGGTGCCGCGGCAATGTCGCGAATGGCCTGGACGATAAGCGCCTCATAGCGCTGCCGCGCAAAACTTCCAAATGCCTGATTTGAATGGGTCAGAATGGCACGGATATCCGCGCGGGCCAGTGGCGCGATCCGATAGCGCAGCATGTCGTCAGCGTCCGCCAGCCGCTTCCCTGCCAAGCGCGGCGACGTATTCTTCTAAATCGTCGTCCGTGACCTCATCGAACCGTCCTTCATCCAGCTCGCGGTGGCCAGCTTCTGCCGCTTCCCGCAACGCCTTCAGCTTGGCGTCATGCTGCGCCTCCTCGCGCTCGACAAGCCGCAACCCCGCCCGCAAGACTTCGCTGGCGTTTTGATATCGGCCGGACCGCACCAAGTCTTCGATGACCTGTTCATGATGATCGGTCAGCACCACGTTGCGTGTCGGCATCGGCGCTCTCCAGCGACTGGTTCGAGATCTGAAGCCTAACGCTGATTGGCATACTATGCCAATGCCGAATCCGCTAACCCAGCGGAAACCGCAAGGTGAAGCGCGTGCCGGGCTGAGTCGCCTCATAGCTGTAGCGGCCGCGCAGTTGGCGGGTGAAGGCATCGATCAGCAGCAGGCCCAGGCTCTGGCGGCTGGGAATCGTCCCCGCGTCTGGCATGCCCACGCCATCGTCGGCGACGGTCAGCACGCCGTCGTCCCCCTCCCGCCACAGGGAAACGGACAGCGTACCCGTACGGCCGTCCGGGTAGGCGTGCTTGAAGGCGTTGGACAGCACCTCGTTCAGCACCAGGGTCACCGGCACCGAAGCCGTCAGGTCGGTTTCCACCGGCTGGGCGTCCAGCGCCATGGCCACGGGGCGGGGCCGCCCCGCTTCGGCCTGGGCGTCATCGCCCTGGTGGATGTTGTCGATCTCCCGCGCCAGGGCGGTGATCACCCGGTCCAACTGCACCACATCGACATTCGACGCGCGATGCAGCTGTTCGTGCAGCAGGCCCATGGCCTGTATGCGCCGCAAGGCGTCGCCCAGCAGGGGCCGCAAGGGGGGGTGCATGCCGCTTTGCAGCTGCAACAGGCTGGAGACGACCTGCAGGTTGTTCTTCACCCGGTGGTGGGTGTCGCGCAGCAGGACCTCCCGCTCGGCCAGGGCGCGGTCCAGGTGGCGGGTACGGTCGGCCACCCGCGCCTCCAGCAGGGTGTTGGCGTGGCGCAGAATCCGGTCGGCGCGGGCCAATTCGCGGGAGCGGCGGAAAGCGATCCCCGCCACCAGCATCAGCGCCAGGGAGGCCGGCCCGGCCACGGCGGCATAGACCAGGGTCCGGTTCCGCCAGTCGCGGACGATACTGCCGGTGTCGATGCCATAAACGACGAACAGGGGCAGGTCGGGCACCTTGCGCCGGGCATAGAGACGCTCCACCCCATCGACAGGCGAGGTCAGGATGAAGGTGCCGGTGGCGTCCGCCGGCGTGCGCAGCAATTCCGGGTACGAGCCCTGCTGCAGGCCATCGGATGCTGCCGGTTCGCGCAGCAGCAGGGCGCCGTCCTCCCGTATCAGCATCATGGTCTTCGGATCGGCCGAAAACAGCGAACGATAGAAGGCGATGAAGTAGTCGGGCTTCAGCGACAGCTGGGCCACGCCGTTGAAATGGCCGTCCAGGGTTTCCATGCGCTGGCTGACGGGCAGGAAGGGGGCGCCGGACAGGCGGCCGCGCAACTGCTGGCCGATGTAGATGCCGGTGCCGGGGTTGAGATGGACCCGGAAATATTCCCGGTCGCTGACGTCCAGCACCGGTGCCGGCCATTGCATCGTGTTCACCCGGACGATGCCGCCGGGGTCCACCACCCACACGCCCTCCAGCTCCGGCGAGGCCTGCCAGATCTCGCGCAGGCGGTCGTAGAAGCGGCGATCGCCTGCGATCTCCTTCCAGCCGGCGTCATCCACCAGGCGCTCCACATAACGCAGGCTGGCGGCGTGGATGCTGAAGATCTTGCCCGCATGCTCCTCCAGCACGTGGGTCACATCCACCACCTGGTCGCGGGCGTCGTCCCAGACGCGGCGGTGGTGGTCCCAGGCGGCCCAGCCGAAGACCAGCAGGGTCAGCACCAGGCTCATGACCAGCAGGGCCGCCACGGGGCGGCCAGCGGAGGGAATCAGGGGGACGGATGCCGCATCATGGACGACATCGCCCGGCGCGGGTGCCGTCCCGGCGAGGACCGTGGAAGAAACGGCGCCTGCCGGTGCGGCATGGTCTGGCGCGGAGGCGGTCATGCGGGCAACGATTCCTTATTGGCCCGGGCAATTCCCCCACGAATCCCCGGGCATACCCCTCAGGTCACCGCCACCCCCGGCCTCGGATGAGGCATGCGCCGGGGATGGCCTGATCCCTTGATACGGATCATCCCCGGCGTTCCTTCACCCGTCAGTGACGGAAATGACGCATCCCGGTAAATACCATGGCCAGGCCACGCTCGTCCGCAGCGTCGATCACCTCCTGGTCGCGCATGGAACCGCCGGGCTGGATCACGGCGGTGACGCCGGCCTCCGCCGCCGCGATCAGGCCGTCGGCGAAGGGGAAGAAGGCGTCGGACGCCACCACGCTGCCCTTGGTTCCCGGCTCGGCCAGGCCCGCGGCCTCCGCTGCCTCGCGGCTCTTGATGGCGGCGATGCGGCTGCTGTCGACCCGGCTCATCTGGCCGGCGCCGATGCCAACGGTGGCCAGGTCCTTGGCATAGACGATGGCGTTGGACTTCACGTGCTTGCCGACGCGGAAAGCGAACAGCAGGTCGGCCAGTTCCTTGGGCGTGGGGCCGCGCTTGGTCACCACCTTCAGGTTGGCCGGCTGGACGCGGCCATCGTCCCGACTCTGCGCCAGGAAGCCTCCGGCCACGGTCTTGATCAGGGTGCCGGCCTGGGCCGGGTTGGGCAGGTCGCCGGTCAGCAGCACGCGCAGGTTCTTCTTGGACGCCAGCACGGCGCGGGCGGCCTCATCCGCGTCCGGGGCGATCACCACCTCGGCGAAGAGCTTGGCGATGGCCTCGGCCGTCGCGGCGTCCAGGGTGCGGTTGGCGGCGATGATGCCGCCGAAGGCGGAGACGGGGTCGCAGGCCAGCGCGCGGGCATAGGCCGCCGGCAGGTCGTCGCCCTCGGCCACGCCGCAGGGGTTGGCATGCTTGATGATGGCGATGGCCGGACGCTCGAACTCCGCCACCAGCTCGAACGCCGCGTCGGTGTCGTTCAGGTTGTTGTACGACAGTTCCTTGCCCTGCAGCTGGGTGGCGGTGGCGATGCCGGGGCGGCGCTCCCCCGTCACGTAGAAGGCGGCGGTCTGGTGCGGATTCTCGCCATAGCGCAGGGTCTGGCGCAGGGTGCCGGAGAGGGTCACGCTTTCCGGCCAGGTCTGGCCCAGGCGGTTGGCGAACCAGGCGCCGATGGCGGCGTCGTAGGCGCCGGTGCGGGCATAGGCCTTGGCGGCCAGGCGGCGGCGCAGATCCAGCGTGGTCTGGCCATCGTGGGCGGCCAGCTCGGCCAGCAGCGGGGCGTAATCGGACGGGTCGGTCACCACGGCCACGAAGTCGTGGTTCTTGGCGGCGCCCCGGATCAGGCTGGGGCCGCCGATGTCGATATTCTCGATGCAGGTCTCGAAGTCCGCCCCCTTCGCCACCGTGGCCTCGAAGGGGTAGAGGTTCACCACCACCAGGTCGATGCCGGGAATGTCGTGGGCGTTCATGGCGGCGACATGGCCCTCGTCATCGCGGCGGGCCAGGATGCCGCCGTGGATGCGCGGGTGCAGGGTCTTCACCCGGCCGTCCATCATCTCGGGGAAGCCGGTGTGGTCACCCACCTCCGTCACGGGCACGCCGGCCTCGGCCAGGCGCTGGGCGGAACCGCCGGTGGACAGGATGTGCACGCCGCGCGCGGCCAGGGCCTGGCCCAGCTCGATCAGGCCGGTCTTGTCGGACACGGAGATGAGGGCGCGGCGCAGGGGAACGAGATCGGGGCTGGTCATGATGGCAATCCGGCTTCGGTGGGATTTGGGAATGAGAAAGCCCGGCAAGATGCCGGGCTCAAGGGAAACTTGGGGTCACGGGTGGGTCAGGGGTCGGCGCCCTCGGCCTTCTTCTCGCGGCGCAGGGCCCATTTCACGGTGGCGCCGCCCGGGGCGGTCTCCCCACGCACGGTGACCTGCAGGGTGCCGCGCGGCTCGGGCCCGTCGCCCAGGTAGACGCTTTCCTCCAGCCCCACCGTGCCGCCCGACAGGCGCAGGCGCCAGCCCGCGCCGGACGGCAGGCGCAGCAGGACGCCGTCACCGCCCTGGGACAGGCTGGCGTGCACGCCCGGGTGCAGATGGAACCGCAGGGTGTAGGTGTGGCCGCCGGCCCCGCCCTCCAGCCGGTCCTCGCCGCGCATATCCTCGCCGCTCTCGGCCAGGTAGAGGCGGCGGTGGTGGATCAGGCCGAACGTGTCGCGGTAGCCGTCATGCGCGGCCTCGACCAGGACGGCACCGCCCGTCTCCCGCCGCTTGGCCTCCACCGGATGCGGGCGGCGGCCCAGGCCACCATCCTCGCGCACGGAGGCGGAGTTGGTGTCGGCCACCACCAGGGTGGAATGCGCGGCGGTGGAGGCCAGGGCCCCACGCCAGGCGCCGGTTTCCGATGGATGGCTGCCGCAGTTCACGATTAGGCGCTCCCGCCCCACGCTCATCTCGAACGACAGGGTGCCGGCATGCGCCCGGGCATCCAGGCCGGCGGGCGGTGGGGCGCCGGCGTCCAGCAGCACGCAGGTGCGGCCCGCCGCCAGCCGCTCGAACCCGACATGGGGGGCGGAGCGCAGGGGCCGGCCCCGGGCGTCCGCCTGGCTCAGCACCGTATCGATGAAGGCGGGGTCTTCGGCCCAGCCGCCATTGAACAGGGCTAGGCCGCCATCGCCATGGCGGAAAAAGCGCAGGGTGGGCGTCAGCCGGTCGATGGTGTGCTGCAGGGCGTCCGGCATGTCGGCCTTCGCCGCGCGCAGCACGCCACGGATGTCGATCAGGTGGCGCAGGGCCTGCAATTGCAGCGACGGGCTGCGTTGAACATGGCCGCCGTCGGGCGTGACCTGCCGGGCCAGTTCGCGGTTCAGCAGCCACAGGGCCCGCTGGGCCGCGCGCTCCCGTCCGGCCAGGCAATACCCACCGTAGACCAGACCCTTGATGCCCAGCAGCAGGTCCACACCACGCAGGCGGCCGGGAACCAGGCGGGCCAAGTGGCGGATCTGGCGGGCGAGGCTGTCGAAGACACGGGCGCGGAGGCCGTCGTCGGCGCTGGCCAGGAAGAAGTCGTGCGCGCCGATCCAGGCGACGATGCGCTGGGCCGTCACCTCCGGCGCCCACGCCACGGCATGCCAGGAGGAAAAGCCGTCCAGCCAGCTGGTGACCAGCACGCGGGCCTGGCGGCGGGCGGCATCGCCCCCGGCTGCCTTCAGGTGGCGCAGCCAATCAAAGCCATGCAGGGCCGTCAGCCAGGCCGACCCGGCGCTGAGGTCCAGCCAGGGCGGCAGGTCCGCCTGGCGCTCCTCGCCGGCGAAGCGGAAGCGGCCTTCCAGCAGCGCCTGGCCCTGGCGGGTGTCGCCCGGCCACGGGTCGACGGGCACGACGCCCAGCGCCTGGGGCGCGCGCCCCTTCAGCAGCACGCCGTAGAGCGGCGTCCGGTAGACCAGCGCGCCGGGGCCGGCGCGGAACCGTCTCATGCCGGATGTGACACGGGCCATGCGCCGTTCGATCCCTTAGACCAGCGGGCCGCGCAGGCGGCGGATGTTGTCGGCGTAGGCGTCCGGGCCGCCCTGGAAGGTGGCGGTGCCGGCCACCAGCACGTCGGCGCCCGCAGCGATGGCCACCGGCGCCAGCTCGGCGTTGATGCCGCCGTCGACCTCCAGATCGATGACGCGGTCCGTCCCGGCGGTCATGGCGTCGATGCGCTGGCGGATGGCCCGGATCTTTTCCTTCTGGCTGTTGATGAAGGACTGGCCGCCGAAGCCGGGATTGACCGACATGACCAGGATCATGTCGACGTCATCCATGATGTAGTCCAACACCGAGACGGGGGTGGCGGGGTTCAGCGCCACGCCGGCCTTCTTCCCAAGGCTGCGGATCAGCTGCAGCGTGCGGTGGGTATGGGCGCCGGCCTCGGGATGCACGGTGATGATATCGGCGCCGGCCTTGGCGAAGGCGGCGATGAAGTTGTCGACCGGCGAAATCATTAGGTGCACATCGAACACCTTGGCCGAATGCGGGCGCAGCGCCTGCACGACCATGGGGCCGATGGTCAGGTTGGGCACGAAATGCCCATCCATGACGTCGATGTGGATGTAGTCGGCGCCGGCGGCGTCCACCGCCCGCACCTCCGCGCCCAGGTTGGCGAAGTCGGCCGACAGGATGGAGGGGGCGATGCGTACCGGCTGCTGCATGATGACTTGGTTCCTATCAACTCGAACGCGCTTTGCCAACCGCGAGGCGTCGACCGCTAGGCGGTGCGGCGCAGGCGGGTCATGAAAAATCCGTCAAGGCCGCCCAACCCGGCCCAGTGGCCGGGCGTCGTGCGCACGTCGCCGCTGTCGGTCACCAGCGGCGCCAGCGATGTCACGTCGGCATCCGGATCGTAAGCGAGGTCCACGGGGATGACGGGTTCCACCATCACGTCCAGACGGCGGGACAGCAGCTTGGACAACTGCTCCTCCCCCTCCTCCGGCTGCAGGGAGCAGGTGCAGTACACCACCAAGCCGCCGGGCTTCACCATGTCGATGGCGCGATCCAGCAGTCGGCGCTGTACGCCGGACAGGCGGCCCACATCCTCCGCCGTCTTCAGGCGCGCAACGTCGGGATGGCGGCGGATGGTGCCGGTGGCGCTGCACGGCGCGTCCAGCAGCACGGCGTCCACCAGCGCGTCCGGCGTCCACTTGGTGGCGTCGGCCACGACGGTGGTCGCCGACAGGCCCAGCCGTTCCATGTTGCGCGACAGCCGCTCCAGCCGGGGGGCGGAACGGTCGACCGCCGTCACCTTGGCGCCGGCGGCGGCCAGCTGGGCGGTCTTGCCACCAGGGGCGGCGCACAGGTCGATGACGTCCAGGCCGGCGACATCACCCAGCAGGCGCGCGGGCAAGGCGGCGGCCGCGTCCTGCACCCACCAGGCGCCCTCCTCGAAGCCCGGCAGCTCGGTGACCGAACCGCCGGGGGCGCGGCGCAGGGTGCCGGTGGGCAGCACGGTGGCCTCCAGCCGTTCCGCCCAGGCGTGCGGGTCGCCCTTCACGCTGATGTCCAGCGGCGCCTCGACCAGGTGGGCATCAACGATGGCGCGGGTATGGCCGGTGCCGTAGTGCTGGCGCCAGGCCAGCCACAGCCAGTCCGGCGTGTTCAGGCGGCCGGCGTCCTGGGCGGCCAGCAGCTCCGCCCCCTCGCGCGCCACGCGGCGCAGCACGGCATTGATCAGGCCCTTCATGCCGGCCAGGCCCTTGGCCACGGCCAGCTCCACGCCCGTGTCCACGGCGGCGTGGGCGGGGGTGCCCAGGAACAGCAACTGGGCGGCGGAGACGCGCAGGATGTCCAGCACGCCGCCCTTGGGCAGGTCGGGCCGAGTCAGCAGCGACATCACCACCGCGTCGATCTGGCCCAGACGGCGGATGACGGTGGCGGTCAGCAGGCGGGCGAAGGCGCGGTCGCGCGGCTCCAGCCCCGGCAGTCCCCGGTGCTGGTCCAGCGCGTCATCCAGCGGCACGCGGCGGCGCAGCACGCTTTCCAGAAGGTCCAGGGCCACCCGGCGGGCGGCCAGCGTTTCGGTGTTCATGGGGGCGGGGTGTACCCCGGAAAAGCCGCGCTGTCATCGGCCCCTTTCGGCCACCCGCCCCCCGTTTCCGGCATGGATTCGCGGGGGTGGCGTAAAACCCCTTGGCGGCGGCTGGCAGCGGCGCCAATTATAACCTTATGAGCAAGCTGCCCCCCCTGCCCCAGCCCAAGGCCCCCGTGTTCAAAAGCCACGTGGCACCCACGGCCCCCGAGTCCAAGACCGACACCGTGGCCCCCAAGGCCGAAGCGGCCAAACCCGAAACGGTGCGTGAGATCGGCGGCCCCGCCGGCCCCGAACCCACCCGCTACGGCGACTGGGAACGCAAGGGCCGCTGCAGCGATTTTTGAGGCGAGCAACACGGCGACCGGCGTACCAATGCCCCTGCGCCCATGGGCGTTCGTTGGCGCCTACCTCGCTCTGGCGCTGGTTTCCCTGCTGCTCCCCTCAGGGGATTTCCCTGTGACCCGCGGCCTTGCCCTCTGCGCAGCGGGCGTCCTGGTACATTTGGTCTGGATTTACCGGTTCGCCGTCCAGGTTCGGAACCGACGTTCGACAGATACGGCCGATGCCCGGGCTGATGTCTCAAGGATCAGGCGAACCGCCCAGGGCTTGGCTCTGCTATGGGCCGTGACCGTCGGCCTGGCCCTGGCCGCCAACCAGGAGCAGACCAGCCTCTATGCAGTCGTAGGCAAGGTCGCCCTAATGGCCATCGTCGCGACCTATGCTCGGCTTTTCCACATAACGGCCCGATTGCTGGTCAGCACGGAGGCCGCCCACAAAGGCGCGCCTTCCAGCATGCCGGCCCTAAGGGTACTCGACACCGTCGTCACCCTGCTTTTCCTGCCCGTGTCGTCTTTCCTACTCTACCGCCGGATGGAACGACTGTCGGCCACCGAATAAAGCGCCAACCGCCACACCACCGGAGGAGCGTCGGCGACGACTAGCCCGCGACTGCGGGCGCCGGAGCCTTTTGGGGAGCGAAGCGGACTGAAAGGCGAGGATAGCCAAGGGGCCGGATGCCCGCGCCCGGCGCTTGAGGGAACCCCCGGAAACTCAAGTCCTCGGCGCGTGCTTGTTCAGGATCCGCTGCAGGGTGCGGCGGTGCATCTTCAGGCGGCGCGCGGTTTCCGAGACGTTGCGGTCGCACTGCTCGAACACCCGCTGGATGTGTTCCCAGCGCACGCGGTCGGCGGACATGGGGTGTTCCGGCGGCGGTGGCAGGGGGCCGTCGGTCAGCAGGGCCGCCTCCACCGCGTCGGCGTCCGCCGGCTTGGGCAGGTAATCGACGGCGCCGGCCTTCACGGCGGCCACGGCGGTGGCGATGTTGCCATAACCTGTCAGCATGACGATGCGGGCTTCCGGCCGGGCGTCGCGCAGGGCCTTCACCACGTCCAGGCCGCTGCCGTCAGCCAGGCGCAGGTCGACCACGGCATAGCGGGGGGCCGCCTCCTGCGCCACGTCCACGCCCAGCGCCACGCTGTCCACCGCCACCACGTCGAAGCCGCGCTTCTCCAGCGCGCGGGCCAGGCGGATGCGGAAGGGGGCGTCGTCATCCACCACCAGCAGGCTGCGCGAGGCGTCCCCGGTGAAACCGAGGCGCATGGGATCGATCACGTCGGCGGTCTCAATAGTCATCTCTGGAAAACCCCTTCATTCCCGGCCAGTGGGCGCCAAGACGGTCGCAAACTTGTGAACGACCTTCTTACGCCCCTGTAGCGGCATTCCTGGTGGTCGCGACACGCGGCAAAAGGACGCCCCTTCCAAATAGACATGGGCGGGACCCCGGCCAAGGGGCGCCGCCGTTATACAAGGGCGGCATAATGCCGCCCTCCATCATGCCAGGATTTCGCCGTGCCGGTGTCATGGCGATGGCGGCGGGCCACTCCACCGCACCATGACACGCGCGCCGGTGCCCAATGGCGTGCTGCCCGGCGGGCCGTTGGCATAGGTGACGGTGGCGCCGGTACGCTCCAGCAGGATCTGGGCGATGAACAGACCCAGGCCCATGGTGCCACCGCCCCCGGCCCGCACCGGCACCTGCTCCAGCCGTTCATCCCGGTCCGAGACATAGGGTTCGCCCAGTCGTTCCAGCAGGCTGACGGGGAAGCCGGGGCCGTCGTCCGCCACAGTCATCATCAGGGCGGCGCTGTCGCAGTGCAGGCTGACATCCACCCGGCTGTGGGCGAACTGCATGGCGTTCTGGAGAATGTTGCCCAGGCCGTGCTGCAACTCCGGCGTCAGCGGCAGGGGGGAGGGCGCGCCCTCCTCCGCCCCGGTCACGGCGACCTCCAGCGCCACCTCCGCCCGGCGGTGGGGGGCGGCCACCGCCTCCACCACCTGCACCGGCCCTAAGGGGGCGTAGGGCTCCATCTCCCCCTCCGCGTCCGGGCGGCGGGCTAGGTCGGCCAGGATGTCGCGGCAGCGGGCGGACTGGCTCTGCAGCAGCTGGATGTCCTCCGCCCAGGGGCTGTCGGGCGGCAGGTCGCGGGCCAGTTCCTTGGCCACCACGGCGATGGTGCCCAAGGGGCTGCCCAGCTCATGCGCCGCCGCCGCCGCCAGGGCCCCCAGGGCGGATGCCTTCTGCGCGCGGGCCAGCGACACTTGGCTGGCGATCAGCGCCTGCGACAGGTCGCGGCCTGACTGCGCCACCTTGTAGACGTAGGTGGCGATGAAGATGGCCGACAAGGTCAGGGCCGCCCAGATGCCGTCCAGGTAATAGGGCGGCAGGGTGACGCCGTAGCTGGCTGGCCAGGACAGCGGCATGGCCAGCATCCACACCAGGGTGAGGCAGGCGGCGGTCAGCGCCGTCAGCCCCGTCACCAGCCGGCGGCCCAGCATGCTGGCCCCCACCATCAGCGGCGCCAGCACCAGCACGGCGAACGGATTCTCCAGCCCGCCGGTCAGCATCAGCAACACGGTCAGTTGCACCGTGTCGTAGGCCAGGAAGATGGCGGCACCCCGTTCCGTCAGGAAGGGGCTGCGCCGCCGGCGGGAAATGGCGTAGAGGTTGATCAGCAGCGAGACCGCCGTGACCGCCAGGGCCGGCAGCAGGGGAATGTCGATGCCGACCAGATCCTCCACCGTCAGCAGGGTGATGGCCTGGCCGGCGATGGCGATCCAGCGGATGGTGTTGAGGGTGCGCAGGTTGACGCGGGCACCCGCCCAGCGCTCCCCGCCAAGCCGGGCGCCATCGGGCCGCGTACCGCCCGGCCGTGCGCCGGGGCCATCCCCGTCTCCGCCCCAGGGGCTGGGTTCCGCGTCCGCCGCCCTCGTCCACGCCTGCCGCGCCATCGCCCTGACAACCCCATCTTAGATGGCCCGATAAGATCAGCGGTACCGTCCCGGCTTCAAGCTATAGCGCACGGGGCACGGCGTCGCACCTGTCCGCTGGATGGGCGCGCGCCAGCCCCTTGCCCCCGGACGCGCGGCGCTGATAATTACCCTTGCCCTATGCGGTTGGGCCCTACGCCGGTGGAGAACAATCCGTGGAAAGCCAGCGCAAATTCGCGGTGCAGAAGCCCCAGGGCAAGAAGTGGGAGACGCTGGCCCTTGTCGACAACCTGTCGGCCGGCAAGCGCGAGTTCAGCGAGGCGGTGCGCACCCACGGCCGGGGCTATGTCCGGCTGATCCAGGTGGATTTCGAGAATGAGGAGGCGCTGTCCAACTACGACTGGCGCCTGGTGGAACTGCACGACCCCTACAAGGGCAGCGGCCGGCCCAAGCCCACGGTGGTGGCGGGCTCGGAACGCCCGATGAAACCGAAGAAGGGCAAGAGCCCGGGCGAGAAGGTGCCGGTGCCGCTGAAGACCTGGATGCTGGCCTGCCTGGTCGCCGTGGCCGTGGGCATCACCTGGGTGCTGACGTATCACCGGCCCTAACGGGCCTGTTTGTCTGTTTGTTCGCCTCAAGCGCCGGCGGGCCATCCGGCCCTTGGCTATCCTCGATTTCCAGTCCGCTGACGCTCCCCGGAGATCTCCGGCGGCCGCGGTCGCGGCCTAGCCCAGTTCCGCCAGAACTGGGCCTTGGCGCGTTTTGACTAGGCTGCGACCACAGCCGCCGGAGCGAGCACCGCAGGGCGGAGCGAGGAAGCCAAGCCGCCGGATGGCCGCGCCCGGCACCTGAGGGGAAATCGAGATCAGTGCGTAGCGCGCCCCTCGGCCCCGCGCCTGGACACGCCGGCCTCCGCGAACGTCGCCATGCCGGTGTGGCAGGCGACGGCGGCCTGTAGGATGGGCAGGGCCAGGGCGGCGCCGGAGCCCTCACCCAGGCGCATGCCGAAGCTCAGCAGCGGTTCCTGCTTGATATGGTCCAGCAGGCGGCGGTGCGCCGGCTCGGCCGACAGGTGGCCGACGATGCAATGGTCCAGGGCGCGGGGATCGGCCTTGAACAGCACGGCGGCGGCGGCGGTGCAGGCGTAGCCGTCCAGCACCACGGGCGTGCGGGCCATGCGGGCCGCCATGATGGCGCCGACGATGGCCGCCAGTTCATACCCGCCCACGGCGCGCAGCACGTGGAAGGGCTCGGACAGCAGGTCGGCGTTGGCGGCCACGCCGGCGGCGACCACCGCCGCCTTGCGCGCCATGCCCTCGGCATCCAGGCCGGTGCCGGGGCCGACCCAGTCCTCCGGCTGGCCACCGAACAGCGCCAGGCACAGCGCGGCGGCGGATGTCGAATTGCCGATGCCCATCTCCCCCAGGCACAGCACGTCGATGCCGGTTTCCACCGCCATCATGCCGTAGGCCATGGCCCGGGCGCAGGCCTCCTCGCTCATGGCGGGGCCGTGGGTGAAGTCGGCGGTGGGGTTGTCCAGGTCCAGCTCATAGACCCGCAGGTCGGCGTCGGCCTGGCCGCACAGCTGGTTCACGGCGGCACCGCCCTGGGTGAAGTTGTGCACCATCTGCGCCGTCACCGCCGATGGATAGGCAGACACGCCCAGGGCCGCCACGCCGTGGTTGCCGGCGAACACCGCCACACGCGGATGCTGCACCCGGGGGGGCGTGCGGCCCTGCCAGGTGGCCAGCCATTCGGTCAGGCTCTCCAGCCGGCCCAGGGCGCCGCGCGGCTTGGTCAGTTGCACCTCGCGCTGCATGACGGTGGTGGCGGCCTCCAGATCCGGGCCCGGCAGGTCGGCCAGAACGCGGCGGAATTCGTCGAAGGAGGGGATGTCGCTCATGATGCTCCGGCCCGATAATGGGACCCGCGATCAGGCGCCGGAGTGGCGCTGGCGGGCGGACGGGACTTCCCGTATACCGGAACCATGACTGATGCAACGGGGCCGCGCCTGGGCGGTGTCTTCGCCGAATTCATAGCCGCCGTGATCTTTTTGACACGGCTGCCCATCCGTTGGCGCGGGGCCTGGCCGCAGGACCTGGATTCCCGGGCGCTGACCTGGTTCCCCATCGTCGGCACGCTGATTGGCGCGCTGGGCGGCCTGGTCTATTGGGGCCTCAGTTCCGTCAACGTGCCGCCCCTGCTGGCGGCCCTGCTGACGGTGGGCGCGCTGATGGGCCTGACCGGCGCCCTGCACGAGGACGGGCTGGCCGACGTGGCCGACGGCTTCGGCGGCGGGCGCGACCGCGAGGCCAAGCTGACCATCATGAAGGACAGCCGGGTGGGCACCTACGGCGCCGTGGCCCTGGTGCTGAGCGTCGCCGCCCGCACCATGGCGCTGGCCGCCATCGGCAGCCCCCACCACGTGGCCGTGGCCTTGATGGGCGCGCACGCCTATGCCCGCTGCTTCCTGCCGGGGATGAAACTGCTGTTGCCGGAGGCGCGGCTGGTGGGCCACAGCGCCGGGGTGGGGAAGCCCAACAGCGCCCGCGCCCTGGCGGCCCTGCTGGCCGGCTTCGTCCTGGCCGCCACCACCCTGACCAAGCTGCCGCTGGACAGCGGCCTGACCCGCCTGGCCATCCTGCTGGTGGCGGGCGGCGGCATGATCGTCGTCGCCCTGCTGGCCCGCCGCCAGGTGGGCGGCGTCACCGGCGACGTGTTGGGCGCGGCGGAGCAGGTGAGCGAAATCCTGTTCCTGGTGGCCGTGACCGGCGCCCTGGGCGGCGCCGTCCCCATGCCATGAGCGCCATCGCTGCCACGACGCGCTGGTGGTGGGTGCGCCATGCACCCCTGGCCCAGCCGCATCAGATCGCCGGCCAGGCGGACGTAGACCTCGCCCCCTGGCCGGAAGCACAGGCCCACCTGACGGCCGCCCGCCTGCCCGCCCGCGCCCTGTGGCTGGCCAGCCCCCTTTCCCGCACCCGGCAGACGGCCGAACGCCTGGCGGCCCTGGTACCGGATGGCGCGACGGCACCGGAGGCCGACCCCCGGCTGATGGAACAGCATTTCGGCGCCTGGCAAGGCCACAGCTATGCCGGACTGGAGGAGGCGGGCGACCCGCACCTACCCCCCTTCTGGGCCGACCCCGCCGGCACCGCCCCGCCGGAGGGTGAGAGCTTCGTCGCTCTGTGCCACCGCGTGGCCGAGGCGGTGGACGACTGGAGCCCGCGGGCGGAGGGGGGCGACATCATCTGCGTCAGTCACGCCGGGCCGATCCGCGCCGCCGTGGCCCTGGCGCTGGACCTGACACCGGCCAAGGCCCTGGCCCTGGACGTGGCGCCCCTTTCGCTGACCCGCCTGGACCGTATCGCCACCGATGCCGGCCCGGTGTGGGCGGTGCGGTGGGTCAACCGCACGCCATAAGCAATATTGCCGCACGGCCGCCTTACTTTCCCTTTAGGGTCACCCCCAAAGGGCCGCCCGGCCTTGGACCCCAGGGGCCACACTCCTCTGGACCGTGGGCGGCGGCACCCAGATATGGTAGGAATTCTGCCAACAACCTCAAAGGATGGCTCGGCTGGGCGATACGCCCCCGAGGGATGACAGAAGGATGGAGACGATGATGGATCGGCGGCAGGTGTTGGCGGGCGCGGCGGCGGGCCTGGCGCTGGGCGCGGCCGTGCCGGCGCGGGCGGAGGTGACGGAGGCGCAACTGATGGTGGAGCGCGCGCGCCTGACCGCCATGACCCTGCTGGGTGACCCGCAATACGCGCCGCTGAAGAACCTGTTGGGCCGGGCCAAGGGCGTGCTGATCCTGCCCAACGTCATCCAGGCCGGCTTTTTCCTGGGCGGGGGGGGCGGCACCGGCGTGCTGGTGGCCAAGGGCAGCGACGGGTCGTGGAGCGGCCCCGCCTTCTACACCATGGCCGAGGCCAGCTTCGGCCTGCAGTTCGGCGGCCAGCAGGCGCAGATGATGCTGGTGATCATGACCGACAAGGGCCTGAACGCCGTCATGGACCGCAGCGTGAAACTGGGCGCCGACGCCAAGGTGGCGGTGGGCGAGCTGGGCACCCAGGTGGGTGCCGGCTATGGCGTGGGCATGGACGCCGACATGTACGTCTATGCCAAGACCAGCGGCCTGTTCGGCGGCCTGGCCGTCGACGGCTCCGTCATCACGCCGCGCAAGGAATGGAACGACATCTTCTACGGCCAGCAGACGACGCCCGAGCAAATCCTGCTGGACCGCGCCTTCTTCCGACCGGAAGCGCAGGCGCTGGCGGCTGTTCTCAGCCAGTAGACCCCTCAAAGTCTGGGTATATGGTGCCGTCTTCGATCCGCACGGCCACGGGGCTCAGGCTGCGGCCGGCGCAAGGGCCGTGGATGCAGAAGCCGTCCTCCACCCGGAACAGGGCGCCGTGGGTGGCGCACTGCAGGTGCCTGCCGTCGGCGCTCATGAACCGGTCGGGTGTCCAGTCCAGGGTGGTGCCGACATGGGGGCAACGGTTGCGGTAGGCGAAGGCCGCGTCGCCCCGCCGGGCCACCAGGATATCCTCCCGCGCCGGGCCGGCGCCCCAGCTGATCCCCTTGGCCTGGCCGTCGGGGATGTCGCTGAGACGGCACAGGGGCGCGGGGGACTGGTCAGGCATCGACGCCCATGCGTTCACAGGCGCCCTTCCATTCCGCGTCCGTGATGGGGCAGACGGACAGGCGGGACTGGCGGACCAGCGCCATGCTGGACAGGTCGGGGTCCGCCTTGATGTCCTTCAGGGTGAGGGGCGTCTTCACCGGCGCCACCGGCTTCAGGTCCACCATGACGAAGCGGCCGCTCTCATCCGATGGGTCGGGGTAGGCCTCGCGCACCACCTCGGCGATGCCCACGATCTCCAGCCCCTCGTTGGAGTGATAGAAGAAAGCGCGGTCGCCCACCTTCATGGCCTTCAGATTGTTGGCCGCCTGGTAGTTGCGCACGCCGTCCCAATGGGTGCGGCCATCGGCCACGAACTTGTCCCAGGAATATTTGAAGGGTTCCGACTTCACCAGCCAGTAGGACATGTTTGGTTCCTTGATCGTGTTCCCTCAGGCGCCGGGCGCGGCCATCCGGCCGCTTGGCTTGTCCTCGATTTCCAGTCCGCCTTCGGCTCCCCAGAAATCTCCGGCGCCCGCAGTCGCGGGCTAAAAAACGGGGAGGTTGACGGCGCGGGTGTCAGGCCTTCGGGTAGACGACGCGGAAGGGCTTGATCGTTACGGATTCGAATAGACCGGCCTGAGTGTATGGGTCGGCGTCGGCGAAGGCCTGGGCGGCGGTCTCGTCGGGGAATTCCACGACCAGCAGGCTGCCCGTGGGCTTGCCCTCGACGTCCAGCAGGGGGCCGGCGACGACGATGTGGTCAACCTGGGTGTCCAGGTATTCCAGGTGGCGCGGGCGGGTGGCCAGGCGCAGATCCAGGTGGCCGGGCTTGTCGGTGCAGGTGATGGCGAAGTGCATGGGAAACGGCTCTCCGGTGAAAGGTCACACGCCCTCGGGCTTGAGGGGGCGTGACAGCAGGGACTGGATGGTGGCGTTGACGTCGGCGCCCTGGTTCAGGATGGCGTCCACCGCCTGGCAGATGGGCATGTCCACGCCGCGCCGCGCCGCCAGGCGCACCACGGCCTCGGCGGTGTAGACACCTTCCGCCACGGAGTTGCGGCCGGCCAGGATGGTGGCCAGGGGCTGCCCCTGGCCCAGGGCGTGGCCCAGCGACATGTTGCGCGACTGCAGGCTGCCGCAGGTCAAGGTCAGGTCCCCCAGTCCGGACAGGCCCATGAAGGTCTCCGGCCGGGCGCCCAGCGACTGGCCCAGGCGGGCGATCTCCGCCAGGCCGCGGGTGATCAGGGCGGCGCGGGCGTTGTCGCCCAGGGCGCGACCAGCGACGATGCCGCAGGCGATGGCCAGCACGTTCTTCACCGCCCCGCCGATCTCCGCCCCCACCAGGTCGTCGCTGGCATAGGGGCGGAAGGTCAGGCTGCCCAGGGCCTGGGCCAGGCGCTGGCCGATATCGGCATCGCGGCAGGCCAGGGTGACGGCGGTGGGCAGGCCCCGCGCCACCTCCGCCGCGAAGGTGGGACCGGACAGCACGGCCAGCGGCGTGTCCGGCAGTTCACCCGCCGCCACCTCGGTCATCAGGCCGCCGGTGGCGATCTCGATGCCCTTGGCGCACAGCACAACGGGCGTGCCGGCGGCCAGCAGGGGCTTCAGCCTCGCCGTGGTGGCACGGATGTGCTGCGCCGGCGTCACCAGCAGCACGGCGTCGGCCGCCGCCGCCTCGCCCAAGTCGCCGGTGGCGCGGATGGCGGGGTCCAAGGGGACACCCGCCAGGAAGGGCGTGTTCTCGTGGCCACCGTTGATGGCGGCCACCACCTCGGGCTCACGCGCCCACAGGGTCACGTCGCGCCCGGCGCGCCGGGCGGCCATGGCCAGCGCCGTGCCCCAGGCGCCCGCGCCGATGACACCGATCCGCCGCATTGCCATTCCCCTCACCGTTTGCCCATACCCGTCACCAGGGCTTTGGCTTACCCCGGATGCCCTGCGGTCCGCAACGGTCCGGTGGCGGCGGGCGGGGGGCGATGGTACGGTTGCGGCAAGCCGTCGGGCCTGTGACCGGCGGAAGAACAGGGACATGCTTTCAGAATAAGGGGATGCCGAAATGGCTGTTGGTTTCTCGATGACGGCGGGTCGCCGTACCCGTCGCGCTGTCCATTCCTTTGCCCTGCTGGCCGGCTGCGCGCTGGCCCCTCTCGCCGCCCAGGCGCAGGACGCGGCACCGGCGGCCAAGCCCGTGGTGCTGCACTGCCCGGCGCTGCTGGATTCGGTGGCCGGCAAGATGCTGGGCCAGAGCAGCGTGGTCGTCCAAGGTGACCGCGTGACCGAGGTGGCCGCCGGCTATGTCACCCGGCCGGATGCCGAGGTGGTGGAACTGCCGGCGGGCGACACTTGCCTGCCCGGCCTGATCGACGCCCATGTCCACATCAGCATGGAATTCACGCCCACCATCTATAGCGACATGCTGCATTTCAACCAGGCGGACTGGGTGGTGCGCAGCACCGTGTGGGCCAAGCGCACCCTGCTGGGCGGCTTCACCACCGTCCGCAACCTGGGCGACAGCCATTATGAGACGGTGGCCCTGCGCGACCAGATCACCAAGGGTTGGGTCGCCGGCCCGCGCATCCTGACGGCCGGCCCGGCCATCGGCTCCACCGGCGGCCATGCCGACGATGGGGACGGCCTGCGCATGGACCTGCAGCCGGATGTCGGCGCGCACGACAGCATCATCAACGGCACGGCCGACGCCTGGAAGGCGGTGCGGGAGCATTACAAGCAGAACGTCGACACCATCAAGATCATGACCACCGGCGGCGTGCTGGATCTGTCGGGCAGCGTCGACAACAGCCAGTTGACGGAGGAGGAGACCAAGGCTCTGGTCGCCGCCGCGCATGAGTACGGCTACATCGTCGGCGTCCATGCCCACGGAGCGGAGGGCATCCGCCGCGCCGTCGTCGCCGGCGCCGACAGCATCGAGCATGGCACCTTCATGGACGCCCAGGACATGAAGCTGATGAAGGAGCACGGCACCTATTACGTGCCCACCATCTATACCGGCACCTATGTGACGGAGAAGGCCAAGGGCAACCCCCACGCCTATCCGCCGGCGGTTCAGGCCAAGGCCCTGATGGTCGGGCCGCAGCTGATGAAAACGGTGGGCGACGCCTACAAGGCCGGGGTCAAGTTCGCCTACGGCACCGATGCCGGCGTCTTCCCGCACGGGACAACTGGAAGGACTTCCCCTGCTGGTCCAGTGGGGCATGCCGGCGATGTACACCCTGCAGATGGCCACCATCAACGCGGCCACCCTGCTGAAGAAGGACAAGGACATCGGCAGCATCGCCGCCCGGAAATACGCCGACATCGTCGCCGTGCCCGGCGATCCGACCAAGGACATCACCTGATGGGCAAGGTCGACTTCGTGATGAAGGGCGGCGTCGTCTTCAAGAAGGGCGGGGCAGAACAGGTGTTCACCAGCACGGCGCATTGAGGCGCATGGCCCCTGGCTGGAGACGGGCGGGGGCGTCTCGTACCGCGGAGCCCCCGCTCTAATGGGACTCCGCTTCGGGCCAGAACTGGGTGTCCATGATCTGCTCGAACGTCCAGGGGCACGTCGTGGGAAACGTCGTTTCCGGTAAACCCGTTTCCAGGCTGGCTTCACCAATGGCCTTGCGGTAAGCGCGGGTCATGGCTTCGGGCAGATGCGCTTTCAGGCTGGGGTTATCGGCCAGGTGGTCCGTAATGTCGAGGCGCTGGTTGCGGATCGTTGTGCGCCATGATGCGCCCTGAAGCAGAGGCTGGAACCGCCACTTCAGCAGATGCAGGAGCAGGACCGTAAGCCGGCTGACGAGCTCACGCTTTTCGGTCTTGCCCATGCTCTCGATCTCCTCGGCGATATGCGCGATGTCGGCCGCCGCCAGCTTACCGGCACGGAGCAAGGCCGCCTGCTCATTGGCCCAGGCGTAAAAATCTCGATCGTACAGGCTGGAATCGCTCATGGTTATGCCTTCTCAAGGCGGCAAGCTTCAGAGGTCCGGATATTAGACACTCAAGCCCGCTGAGCCGCAACCTTGGGCGCCGAGCGACCCTTCACGCCTTAACCCCCGCGAACTTCATCGGCTTCGCGTTGGGGTCCAGCGGCCAACGGGGGCGGGGGGCGAAGTCCAGGCCGTCGGTCTGGCCCAGACGGAAGCGCTCCAGCCCCGCCCAGGCGATCATGGCGGCGTTGTCGGTGCATAGCGCCAGGGGCGGGGCGGTGAAGATCAGGCCGCGCTTGGCGGCCAGCTTGGCCAATTGCTCCCGCAGGTATGTGTTGGCGGCGACACCGCCGGCCACCACCAGGTGCCTGCCCCCACCGTGTTCATTGGCCGGATGCCGCTCCTTGAAGGCCTTGATGGCGCGGTCGCAGCGGTCCAGCAGCGACTGGCCCACGGCGTGGTGGAAGGCGGCGGCGAGGTCCGCCACATCCGCCGGCGTGGGCGCGCCCAGCTGTTCCACATGCCGGCGCACGGCGGTCTTGAGGCCGGAGAAGGAGAAGTCGCAGTCCGGCCGCCCCTTCATCGGCGCCGGCAGGTCGAACCGGCCGGGGTTGGTGGCACCTTGCGCCGCCTTTTCCAGCAGCGGGCCGCCGGGATAGCCCAGGCCCAGCAGCTTGGCCGTCTTGTCGAAGGCTTCGCCCACCGCGTCGTCGATGGTGGTGCCCAGGCGGCGGTACTGGCCCACACCCTCCACCTCCAGCAACTGGCAATGCCCGCCCGACACCAGCAACAGTAGATAGGGGAAGGCCACGTCGTCGGTCAGGCGCGCCGTCAGGGCGTGGCCTTCCAGGTGGTTCACGGCGACGAAGGGCAGGCCGCGCGCCGCCGCCATGGCCTTGGCCGTCATGACACCGACGATGACACCGCCGATCAGGCCGGGACCGCCGGTGGCGGCGATGGCGTCGACCTGGCCCAGATCCAGTTGGGCCTCCTCCAGCGCCTGGCGGATCAGGCCGTCCAGGTAATGCAGGTGGGCGCGGGCCGCCACCTCCGGCACCACGCCGCCATAGGGGCGGTGCTCATCCAGCTGCGACAGCACGACGTTGGCGCGGATGGTCCGCGCGTCATCGACGATGGCGCAGGCGGTTTCATCACAGCTGGTCTCGATACCCAGGACGATCATCACTCAAAACCTTCGGGCCAATTCCGGCGGTGGCCGGGCTTAAGCCATATCAAATCGGCATCATTTCCGCCGTTGTCACCGACCGGGCCCTTTCCCGCAACCGCAAAGGGGGATAGACAGGCAGGCATGACGACCGCGACGCCCTCCCATACTTCCATTGCTCCCCTGCGTATTGGTACCCGGGGCAGCCCCTTGGCCTTGGCCCAGGCGCATGAGACGCGCGACCGGCTGGGCGCGGCCCACCCGCACCTGGCCGAACCGGGCGCCATCGAGATCGTCGTCATCAAGACGACGGGCGACCGCATCCTGGACCGCACCCTGGCGGAGGCCGGCGGCAAGGGCCTGTTCACCAAGGAGATCGAGGACGCCTTGTTGGCGGGTGAGGTCGACCTGGCCGTCCATTCCATGAAGGACGTGCCCACGGTGCTGCCCGACGGCCTGGGCATCACCTGCCTGCTGCCGCGCGAGGATCCGCGCGACGCCTGGTTCAGCCGCTCCGGCGCCGGCCTGCTGGACCTTCCCGCCGGCGCCGTCGTCGGCACCGCCAGCCTGCGCCGCCAGGCTCAGGTCCTGGCCCGCCGTCCGGACCTGACCGTGGTGCCCCTGCGCGGCAATGTCCAGACCCGCCTGCGCAAACTGGCGGAGGGGGAGGTGGACGCGACCCTTCTGGCCATGGCCGGCCTGCGCCGCCTGGATCTGGCCGACCGGGTGACGGCGGTGCTGGAGGCCGAAATGATGCTGCCCGCCGTGGCCCAGGGCGCCATCGGCATCGAGACGCGGCTGGACGATGACGTCACCCGCGCCCTGCTGGCGCCGCTGAACTGCGCTGAGACCGCGTTGCGCGTGACGGCGGAGCGCGGGGTGCTGACGGCGCTGGACGGCTCCTGCCGCACCCCCATCGCCGCGCTTGCCCGCGTGCTGCCCGATGGTGAGATGGATTTGGAAGCGATGGCGCTCAGCCCCGATGGGCGCACCATCGTCACCACCAGCCGCCGGTTCCCGGCGGCGCAGGCGCTGGCCGCCGGGCTGGACGCGGGCCAGGAACTGAAAGATCGCCTGCCCGCCGGCATCTTCACCGTTTCTTGAAGCGGGAGGCGGGCGCCACCCATGGCCACCGTCCTCGTCACCCGCCCGCAGCCGGAGGCCGACCGCACGGCGGCGGCCGTCGCCGCGTTGGGCCATGACGTCCTGGTCGATCCGCTGATGACCATCCAGGACCTGGACGTCGCCTTGCCGCCGCCGCAGGCGGTGCAGGCCATCCTGGTCACCAGTGTCAACGGCGTACGGGCGCTGACGCGGCTTGGTGGTGACCGTACGCTTCCCCCATATGCATGTCCCCTGTACGCGGTCGGGGACCGCACGGCCGCCGCCGCGCGGGATCTGGGCTTCATCCAGGTGCGCTCGGCCGCCGGTGACGTCGGGGATCTGGTTCGGCTGGTGGCGGCCGAGGCCCAGGTGGATGGCGGCCTGCTGCTGCACGCGGCTGGGGAGGATGTGGCTGGCGATCCGGCGGGCGCGTTGGCGGCCCAGGGCTTCGCCACGCGGCGCCTGGCGCTCTACCGCGCCGTGGCGGCGGACGCCCTGCTGCCCGGCATCCGTGATGCTCTGGCGGCGGGGACGGTCAGCCATGTCCTGCTTTTTTCTCCCCGGTCGGCACGTACGTTTGTTAACCTTGCGGTACGGAACGGCATCGATTTGACCGCCGTTTCAGCCCTGTGCCTCAGCCCGGCGGTGGCGGGCGCCCTGGGCGAGGGTGACGGCGGAAGTCCCTTCCGCCACGTGGCAGTCGCCGCCCACCCGGATCAGGCGGCCCTTCTGGACCTGCTGGCGCTGGCGCCCGGTGTCTAGCGGGCCGGCAAGACGCGTTATCAAGGATGAAAGGATCGCCGTATGAGCGGTGAAGGTTCGGACGCGACGTCCCCCCAGGCGGGCTCGGGCCCCAATCCGCAGGTGGACGCCATCGTCGAACGGTTCGGCGGCATCCGCCCCATGGCGGCCAAGCTGGGCATTCCCGTGACCACGGTGCAGGGCTGGAAGAAGCGGGGGCACATCCCGCCCAACCGCCGCGCCGACCTGGAGGCCGCGGCGTCCCGACTGGGCATCCCGCTGGCGGCGACGGACCTGGACGCCGTGATGGGGGTGCCGGAAGGGCCGGCGACGCCGCCGCCTCCCGCCGTCATCATTCTGCCCGGTCCGGACGCGCGCGTCGCGGCGGCGCCCGGCCCCGCTGGTGAGCCGTCCCTGGACAGGGAACCTGCGGCACCAGCCAGCAGCTATCGCCTGGGCGCCCGGCCCGAGGACGCGGCGACGCCCCTTCCGCCGGAACCGCCGAAGGCCGATGCCTTCCGGGCGGAGCGGCCGCGCATGGAATTGCCGAGAGCGGAGCCGTCCAAGGGGGAAGCCCCGCGCCTGGACGCCGCCAAGCCTGATTCCCTCCGCCGCGATGCCCCCCGCCCGGCGGCCCCGCCGCCGCGCAAAGGGGGTGGTGCAGTGTCGGCCCTGGCCCTGCTCCTGTCGCTGGCGGCCCTGGGCGCCGGCGGTTACAGCCTCTACCGCGCCGGCGCCCTGGACCTGTGGCTGACCCGCGCCGGCCTGCCGGCCGCCAGCCCGCCCTTCCCCAGTCCGCAGGCGGCCGCGCCGATGCAGTCGGCGGAGCAGGCCGGGACGGAGGCGACGCTGGCGGAAATGGCCCGTCGGCTGAACACCGCCGGCCAGCGCCAGCAGGCGCTGGAGCAGGAGGTGGCGGACCTGAAGGCCAAGCTGGCCGCAGTTCCCGCCGTGACCCCCGACGGCACCGCCACGCCGGTGGCGGCCGACCCGGCCCTGGCCGCGCGGTTGGAGCAGATGACGGACCAGTTCAACCGCCTGACCGACCGCCAGCGCGCGCTGGAGCAGGCGCTGGCCCAGTCGGCACAGCAGCGGGAGGAACTCAGCGGCCGCCTGGCGGCACAGACCGCGTCGGCCGGGCGCGGCCAGGCCCTGCTGGTGGCGACCAACCAGTTGCAGGCGGCCCTGCTGTCAGGCCGGCCCTACGGGGTTGAGCTGTCGGCGGTGCGGGGCCTGGCGCCGGAAGACGACGCCCTGCGCCAGGCCCTGGACCGGCTGGCGCAAAGCCAGGCCACCGGCCTGACCGGCCCGGTGGCGCTGCGCGAAGGCTTCGACCGCGCCGCGGCGGCGGCCCAGCAGGCGGCACAGGTGCCGGAGGGGGCCGACTGGCTGGAGCGGCTGTGGGGCCGGATCAAGGCCCTGGTCACCATCCGGCGCAAGGACGGCCGCATGGAGGGCAACGCCCCCGACGCGGTGGTGTCGCGGGCCGGCGCCGCGCTGGACCGGGGCGACATCGGCACGGCGGTGGCGGAAATGACCGCCCTGTCCGGCCCGCCGGCGGCGACGCCCGAGGTCCAGGCCTGGCTGCGCGACGCCCAGGCGCGCCTCAGCGCCGACGATGCCATGGCCCGGCTGTCGCGCCGCGCCGTCAGTGACGTGCAGGCCGGCCTGCCCCCGCCCAAGGAGAAGCCGGCGGTACAGGCGGACAAGCCCGCCGAAAGCCCTGTCGCCCCCCCTGGGCCGCCGCCTGGGCCGCCGCCTGGGCCGCCCAGGGGGCCGGCTGACGCGGGCAAGGACGGCGGCGCCAAGCCGGAGGATGCGAAGCCGGTTGAACCCAGCCAACCCGACGCCGCCGCGCAGCCGGTGGAGGGGGGACGTCCATGAGACGGATTCTCTGGTTCCTGCTGCGGCTGGGCGTGGTCATCGCGCTGGCCGTCTGGGTGGCGCAGCGGCCGGGCACCGTCCGGTTGGACTGGCAAGGCTACATCATCCAGACGGAGGTCGGCGTGGTCGCCCTGGCGCTGCTGGCGGTGGGCGTGGTCGCCTACATGCTGGTGCGCCTGCTCCTGTTGCTGTGGCGCAGTCCCCGGCGGCTGGGCGCGGGGCGCAGGACCGGCCGCCGGACGCGGGGGTACCAGGCGCTGAGCCAGGGCCTGCTGGCCGTGGCGGCCGGGGATGGTCCCGCCGCCACGCGGCTGGCCGGCAAGGCCGACGGCCTGCTGAACGAACCGGCGCTGACCCTGCTGCTGTCCGCCCAGGCCGCCCAACTGGCGGGGGACGAGGCGCAGGCCGCCACCCACTTCGCCGCCATGCGCGACCGGGGGGCCACGCTAAAGCGGCCGGACATGGCCTTCGTCGGCGTGCGCGGCTTGGCGCTGCAGGCCCTGGCCACCGGCGACACCCAGCGCGCACTGACCCTGGCCCAGGAAGCCAGCACCCTGCGGCCCAAGGCGCGCTGGCCGCTGCTGACCCAGTTCGACCTGCAGGCGCGGGCCGGGGACTGGACGGCGGCGGCGGCCACACTGGACGCCTTGACCTCGGCCAAGGCGCTGCCGGTTGAAACCCTGCGCCGCCACCGCGCCGCCCTGCTGGTGGAACGCAGCCGCGTGGCGGAGGCCGAGGGCAATGAGGACCAGGCCCTGTCCCTGGCGCGCAAGGCCCATGACCTGGCGCCCGGTTTCGTGCCGGCGGCGGTGCAGGCTTCCCGCCTGCTGGCGGCCAGCGGCTCCGCCCGCGCCGCCACCCGCGCGCTGGAGCAGGCCTGGCGGTTGACGCCCCATCCGGCCCTGGCCGCCGCCTGGGGCTTGGCCGGAGAAAAGCCGGGTGACGCCGCCGACCCGCTGGCCCGGGTGAAGCGGTTGGAGGCCCTGGTGGCCCTGGACCCTGGCGTGCCCGAGGCCCACGCGGCCCTGGCCCAAGCCGCCGCCGAGGCCCGCCTGTGGGGCTTGGCGCGCGGTCACCTGACCCGCGCCCTGACGCTGCGCCCCAGTGCCCGCGTCTATCGCCAGCTGGCGGCGGTGGCGGTGGCCGAGCATGGCCCCGGCCCGGAGGAGCGCGGCCACCTGGCCAGCGCCGCCAAGGCGCCGGCCGACCCGGCCTGGGTGTGCGGCGCCTGCGGCGGGGTCAATCCCGCCTGGGGTGCCCGATGTGGCCATTGCGGCGGCTTCGACACCCTGGTGTGGCGCCTGCCCGGCGGCGCCACCGCCAGCCCGGCGGTGGACACGCTGGGCTTCCTGCCGCCGCCGGAACCGCCGGCGAAAGGGCCGGCGGAGGGGGATGATGACGGGGCGCAGCGCCGCCTGCCCACCTTCACGCTGGCCAGCCTGCGGCCTGGCAGGCGCTCCCCATGATCCCCCTGCCGTTCGCGCCGCCACGGGCGGAGTCGCTGCTGCTGCTGGCCCTGGCGCTGGTGCTGAACGCCTTCATCGCCGGCTTTCCGGCGGCGGACCGCTGGCTGCTGACGCCCCAGGGACAGATCGCCTTGGCCGTGCGCTGGGCGGACAAGCGGCTGAACCGCATCGAGCGGCTGGACAGCGTGCGCTTGGCGCGCGGCGCCCTGCTGGTCATCGTGCTGTGCGGTGGCATTGGCCTGGCGGCCCTGGTGCTGACCATCGCCGCCGTGCACCTGCGCGTGGCCTGGCTGCTGTCGCTGCTGCTGGTGACGCGGGCGCTGGTGTTCGGCCGCCTGCTGGTCACCATGCGCGGCCTGCTGGCGGCGGCGCCGGTGGCGGATGAGGAGGTGCTGCGCCAGGCGGTTGCGCCCCTGACGCACAAGCCCGTCTGGTCCATGGACCGCCACGCCGTGCTGCGCGCGGGCATGGAGGCGCTGGTGGGCCAGGTCGGCCGAGGTTTGGTGGCGCCCCTGTTCTGGTTCGTGCTGTTCGACCTGCCCGGCCTGATGATCTGGGTGGCGGTGGAGACGGTGGCCGTGACCGTGGGCCACACCTCCCCGCGCTACGCCGCCTTCGGCCGGCCGGCCCGCCGCGCCATGGCGATCATGGATTGGGTGCCCGCGCGCCTGACGGTGCTGTTCCTGACGGCGGGTTGCCTGTTCGTGCCTGGCAGCCGCCCCGGCACGGCCCTGGGCGCGCTGGGCACCCGGCACATCCAGGGCACGGCCGCCCTGCCGGTGGCCGCCGTCGCCCGGGCCCTGAACCTGGCCCTGGCCGGCCCGCGCAAGGAAGGGGAGCTGGTGGTTTACGAGGACTGGCTGGGCACCGGCCGGGCCCGCGTCGACGTCTCCGACCTGCGTGCCGTGATTGCCCTGACCGCCGCCGCCGGCCTGCTGGCCGTCTTCCTGGCGCTGCTGGCGCTTGTCTGGGCTTGATTGGTTATAATTAAGCCGACCGCGTCTTCATGGTGGCGGCGAAGTCCTCGGTGGTGGTGACCATGCGGCGGGCGATCACCCCCACCTCCCGCGCCACGTCGGTGAGGGTGGAGGCGGAAGGGTCGCCAACCACGGCCGCCGGCTGGGCCGACCCACCCTCGCCGGTCGCCAGGCCGGCCCCCGGCCGGGTCACGGCGGGATGGGCCAGCGCGCGCAGCACGCTGTCGATGGCCATCAGGCTGGTTCGGCTGCTGATCTGGCTCAGGCGGCCGATCAGATCCGTGGTGTCCAGTCCCGAACCTTTGTCCCCCGCACCCGTGTTCATGGGCGTCCCATCAGCGCCGGTCGGGCGCTGTCCCGCATGGTGGCAATATGCCGCTACCAATAACACAAGATGAACACAGGGCGCAGCAACGCCAAGGGGGTGCGACACGCAAAAATGTGCCCCCTTTCGCGTCACCCTGAACGGTTGGCGGGGTGATCCATATCATGGCGGCCGACGGGAACGCGCATAAGGATATACACGCGCAGACAAGGTCGGAAATATCGGCAAGCCCGTGAATTGCCGCGAATTTGCCGGTTGCGCGACGGTCCCGCGCTTGTGGAAAGCGGAGCCGCGAGGGATACTTGGCCTGGCAAGCGATGGCGATCGCCGCCAGGCCCAATTCGGCCCCGTGCGGGCTAGAGGACCGGTCAGGGCCCCCCGGAGCGGAGGGGCCGGGCCGGACACGGGCGGTGGCTTCAGGACGGGACCCCCGGGCCCCCTGAAGCCCCGGCCGGCGACAACACATCAGGGAAGGAAACCAAGGTCCCATGAGCAACAACACCCTGTTCCCCGTTCCCGACGCGGTGGCCGCCGACGCCTGGGTCGACGCCACCAAGTATCAGCAGATGTACGACCGCTCCATCAGCGACCCGGACGGATTCTGGGGGGAGCATGGCCGGCGGCTGGACTGGATCACGCCCTATACCAAGGTGAAGAACACCAGCTTCACCGGCGACGTCTCCATTCGCTGGTATGAGGACGGGGTGCTGAACGCCTGCGCCAACTGCGTGGACCGCCATCTGCCCGCACGCGCCGACCAGACCGCCATCCTGTGGGAGGGCGACAGCCCGTCCGAGCACAAGCACATCACCTATTCCGAGTTGTACGACAACGTCACCCGCCTGGCGAACGTGCTGAAGGCGCGCGGCGTGAAGAAGGGCGACCGGGTCACCATCTACCTGCCCATGATCCCGGAGGCGGCCTACGCCATGCTGGCCTGCGCCCGCATCGGCGCCGTCCATTCCGTGGTGTTCGGCGGCTTTTCCCCCGACAGCCTGAAGGATCGCGTGCAGGACTGCGGCAGCACCGTGGTCATCACCGCCGACGAGGGCCTGCGCGGTGGCCGCAAGGTGGGGCTGAAGATCAATGCCGACCAGGCGCTGAAGTCCTGCCCGGGTGTCGACACGGTCATCGTCGTGCGCCGCACCGGCGGGGCCGTGAACTGGGTCGAAGGCCGGGACATTTGGTATCACGAGGCGGTGGCCGCCGCCTCCCCCGACTGCCCGCCGGAGCCGATGAGCGCGGAAGACCCGCTGTTCATCCTCTACACCTCGGGATCGACCGGCAAGCCCAAGGGCGTGCTGCACACCACCGGCGGCTATCTGGTGTACGCCAGCATGACGCACCAGTACGTCTTCGATTACCACGAGGGCGACGTCTACTGGTGCACGGCCGACGTGGGCTGGGTCACCGGCCATAGCTACATCCTGTACGGGCCGCTGGCCAACGGCGCCGTCACCCTGATGTTCGAGGGCGTGCCGAACTATCCGGACAGCGGCCGGTTCTGGGAAGTCATCGACAAGCACAAGGTCAACATCTTCTACACAGCCCCCACCGCCATCCGCGCGCTGATGCGCGAGGGCGAGGGGCCGGTGAAGCGTCATAGCCGCAAGAGTCTGCGCCTGCTGGGTTCGGTGGGGGAGCCCATCAACCCCGAGGCCTGGCTGTGGTACCACTCCGTGGTGGGTGATGAGCGCTGCCCTATCGTCGACACCTGGTGGCAGACGGAAACGGGCGGCATCCTGATCACCCCGCTGCCCGGCGCCACCGCCACGAAGCCGGGATCGGCCACCCGCCCCTTCTTCGGCGTGAAGCCGGTCATCGTCGATAACGAAGGCCACATGCTGGAAGGCGCCACCGAGGGCAACCTCTGCATCGCCGACAGCTGGCCCGGCCAGATGCGCACCGTGTTCGGCGACCACGAGCGCTTCAAGCAGACCTATTTCTCCACCTTCGCCGGCAAGTATTTCACTGGCGACGGCTGCCGCCGGGACGAGGATGGCTATTACTGGATCACCGGCCGCGTGGACGACGTCATCAACGTCTCCGGCCATCGCCTGGGCACGGCCGAGGTGGAAAGCGCGCTGGTCGCCCACCCCAAGGTGGCCGAGGCCGCCGTGGTCGGTTACCCCCACGACATCAAGGGCCAGGGCATCTACGCCTACGTGACGCTGAACGCCGGGGAAAACCCGACGGAGGAATTGCGCAAGGAACTGGTGGCCTGGGTGCGCAAGGAGATCGGGCCCATCGCCACACCCGACCTGATCCAATGGGCGCCGGGCCTGCCCAAGACCCGCTCCGGCAAGATCATGCGCCGCATCCTGCGCAAGATCGCCGCCAACGAGCATGAGGCCCTGGGCGACACCTCCACCCTGGCCGACCCCACCGTGGTCACCGACCTGGTGGACAGCCGCATGAACCGGGGCTGAGTCGCCGGTTCATTTGCATCAACGAGAAAAGCTGGCCGAGGCGACTTGGCCGGCTTTTTTTGTGCCCGTCGGCCAGATGCTTTTGTCCCCCTGCCAGATGGTGGCTACCTATGGTGGTTATTTTTTTATAAAATAC
>NZ_BACU01000022.1 GCF_000333275.1 Azospirillum sp. B4
GTCCTGGCCCAGCAGGAATTGGCGGGCTGAAGTGAAGCGCCGTGACGGCGTGTGGATCCAGGCGCCGCCGGTGCGGGGCGCCTTCACCATCAATGTCGGCGACATGATGATGTGTGGTCCAACGGCCGCTTCCTGTCCAACTATCACCGCGTGCGCAACCGCGACGGCGCCCGCCGCTTCTCGGTCCCCTACTTCGCCAACCCCGACCGCGATGTGGTCGTGGCGCCGCTGCCCGAGCTGCTGGCGGGGGCCGAGCCGAAGTACAAGCCCGTGCGCGTCGCCGACCACCTGGCCCGCTTCTATTCCACGCTGTCCAAGAATCCCCATGACATCTACAACTGAGCGTAGCCTGTCCGTGCCCAAGGAGGCGCGCATCGGCGCCGACATCGGCGGCACCTTCACCGACATCGTGCTGGAGGTGGGCGACCGCCGGCATTCCACCAAGCTGCTGACCACCTACGACGCGCCGGAACGCGCCCTGCTGGACGGCGTGCGGCTGCTGTTGGATGAGGCGGGCGTGGCGCCGGCCGACGTTTCGCTGGTGGTCCACGGCACGACCCTGGCCACCAACGCCCTGATCGAGCGGCGCGGCGTGCCCACCGCCCTGCTGACCACCGAGGGCTTTCGCGACGTCCTGGCGCTGGGCAGCGAAAGCCGGTTCGACCAGTACGACATCGGCATGGAAAAGCCGCAGCCCCTGGTGCCGCGCCGGCTGCGCGTGGGCGTGGTGGAGCGTATGGACGCGCGCGGCCAGGTGCTGGTGCCGCTGGACGAGGACGCGGTGCGCGCCGCCGCCGCCCAGTGGCGGTCGCAAGGCATCCGCAGCGTGGCCGTCGCCTTCCTGCACAGCTACGCCAACGATGGCCATGAGCGGCGCGCGGCGGAAATCCTGGCGGCGGAGATGCCGGGCGTCAGCCTGTCCCTGTCCTCCGAAGTCTCACCTGAGATGCGGGAGTATGAGCGCTTCTCCACCACCACCGCCAACGCCTATGTCCAGCCGCTGGTCGATGCCTATCTGCGCCGCCTGGACGACAAGCTGAAGGCCATGGGCTTCGGCTGCCCGCTGTACCTGATGCTGTCCTCCGGCGGCCTGACCACCGTGGACGCCGCCGCCCGCTATCCCGTGCGGCTGGTGGAAAGCGGCCCCGCCGGCGGCGCCATCTTCGCGGCCTCCGTGGCGGCGGAGCGGGGCGTGGGCCAGGTGGTGGCCCTGGACGTCGGCGGCACCACCGCCAAGATCTGCCTGATCAACGACGGCACGCCCCAGACCTCGCAGGTGTTCGAGGTTGGCCGCGCCCACCGCTTCCGCAAGGGCAGCGGCCTGCCCCTGCGCATCCCGGTGGTGGAGATGGTGGAGATCGGCGCCGGTGGCGGCTCCATCGCCTCCGTCGACAATGCCGGCCGCCTGGCCGTGGGGCCGCACAGCGCCGGGTCGGAGCCTGGGCCGGCCGCCTATGGCCGGGGCGGCACCCGTCCCACCGTGACGGACGCCGACATCACCCTGGGCCGCATCGATCCGTCGCGCTTCGCCGGCGGCAAGGTCACGCTGAACGCCGGCGCCTCCAACGACGCCCTGGCGGCCCTGGGCATCTGGGATGGCAAGGCGGAGACGCTGGCCATCGGCGTCAGCGAGATCGTGGATGAGACCATGGCCAGTGCCGCCCGCGTCCACGCGGTGGAGCAGGGCATGACCCTGGACGATCGCAGCCTGATCGCCTTTGGGGGGGCCGCCCCGCTGCATGCCGCGCGCTTCGCCGAAAAGCTGGGCATCCGCGAGGTCATCATCCCATCGGGCGCCGGTGTCGGCTCGGCCATCGGCTTCCTGCGGGCGCCGGTGTCCTATGAGGTGGCGCGTAGCCTGACCCTGCAGCTGGACCGGCTGGACCTCGACCGGCTGAACAGCCTGCTGGACGGCATGACGTCCGAGGCCCGGACCCTGGTGGAGGCGGGCGCTCCCGGTGCGGCCCAGGTGGAGCGACGCACCTGCCTCGCCCGCTACAAGGGCCAGGGCTATGAGATTCCGTTCGAGATCCCGGCCCGCACTCTGGTGCCGGAGGATGTGGACCTGCTGCGCGCGGCGTTCGAGACGGCCTATCGCACCCAGTATGGCGGCGTGACCCTGGACCTGCCCATCGAGGCGCTGACCTGGCGCGTCACCGTGGGCTCCCCCGCGTGGAAGCCCAAGGAGATCGCCCCCGTCACGGCGACGCGCGACATGGAGGTCACGGAACGGCGGTCGGTGATCGACCCCGACAGCGGTGCCGCGCTGCCCTTCGCCCTGGTGCGGCGCGAGACCATGCGGCCGGGCGACCGGGTCAAGGGCCCGGCGCTGATCACCGAGCGGGAGACCACCACGGTGGTCTCCCCCCGTTTCGATGCCTGGATGGATGGCAACGGCTATCTGGTCCTGACCCGGCGTGAGGAAGGTTAATCGCCATGACGGCAGCGTTGAATGAACTGCGCACCCAGGTGATCTGGACCCGCCTGATCTCCATCGTGGAGGAACAGGCCCAGACCCTGATGCGCACGGCCTTTTCCACCACCGTGCGCGACGCCGGTGACCTGTCCGCCGCCCTGTTCGACCTGGAGGGCCGCCTGATCGCGGAAGCCGTGACCGGCACCCCCGGCCATGTCAACTCCATGGCGGCCGGCGTGCGGCATTTCCTGGCCAAGTTCCCGGTGCCGACGATGGCCGAAGGCGACCACTTCATCACCAACGACCCCTGGTGACGCCGGCCACCTGCATGACGTGACCGTGCTGTCGCCCGCCTTCACCAGGGGTGCATCGTCGGCTGTTTCGGCGTCTGCTGCCATCAGGTGGACATTGCCGCCCTGGGGCAGGGGCCGGACGGCCGCTCCCTTTTCGAGGAAGGCTTGCAGATCCCGCTGATGAAGCTGGCCAGCCGGGGCGTGCTGAACCAGGACCTGCTGGACATCCTGTGCCTGAACGTGCGCACCCCCTTGCAGGTGCGGGGCGACGTGCTGTCCTACATCTCCAGCAACGAGTCGGCGGCCCGGCGGCTCAGCGCCATGCTGGCGGAATTCCGCCTGGACGACCTGGCCGGTGTCGCCGACTACATCGTCGAGCGATCGCTGGCCGCCACCCGGGCGGAGATCGCCAAGCTGCCCCAGGGCAGCTGGACCAGCAGCCTGACCATCGATGGTTACGACCACCCCATCACCCTGCGCGCCCGCCTGACCATCGATGGCGAGCGCATCCTGGTGGATTACGAGGGCACCGACGCCTGCGTGCCGCGCGGCATCAACGTCGTGCTCAATTACTGCCGCGCCTATACCATCTTCGGCCTGCGCTGCGTCATCTCGCCGGAGGTGCCGAACAACTACGGCGCCCTGCTGCCGTTCGAGGTGGTGGCGCCGGAGGGCAGCATCGTCAACGTCCAGCGGCCCTGGCCGGTGGCGGCGCGCCACGTCATCGGCCAGATGCTGCCCGACCTGGTGTTCGGCTGCCTGTCGCAGGCCATACCGGACCGCGTGCCGGCGGAAGGCAGCTCCTGCCTGTGGAGCGTGCAGTTGCGTGGGCGCCAGCCGGCCGACGATGCCCAGGCTGGCGACAGCTTCGACGCCATTTTCTTCAACAGCGGTGGCTCGGGCGCCCGGCCGAAGCAGGACGGACTGTCCGGTACCGCCTTCCCCAGCGGCGTGCGCGCCATGCCGGTGGAAATCACGGAGAACAGCGCCCCCATCGTCATCTGGCGCAAGGAGCTGCTGACGGACAGCGGCGGCATTGGGGAGCGCCGGGGCGGCCTGGGCCAGCGGGTGGAGGTCGCCATGCGCGACGACAGCGCCTTCGAGGTGCTGGCCATGTTCGAGCGGGTGGATCACCCGGCCCAGGGCCGGGATGGCGGCGGTGACGGCTCGCAAGGATCGGTGCGCCTGGCGTCGGGCAAGGCGATGCAGGCCAAGGGCCTTCAGCAAATCCCAGCCGGTGACCGGCTGGTGCTGGACATTCCCGGCGGCGCCGGCCTGGGGGCGGCCACATCGCGCGCCGCGGACCTGGTGGCGCGCGATGTGGAGGAGGGCTTCGTGTCCGCCGAAGCCGCCGCCCGCTTTTACGGAAGCGGCGTCGGCTGACCCTCGAAGGGCACCTGCTCCTCCTCTGGGTAATAATCGCCCAGCGTGGGCAGCGACCGGCAGTCGTTGAGTTCCCGGGCCATCTGCTCGGCGAACTTGGCGGCGGCCAGGGGCAGGGGGCGCCCCTTCAACTGGCCCAGGACCAGCGGCCCATAGGTGCGGTCCAGGTCGCTGATGCGGCGCACGGCGTAGCGCGGATCGTTGCGCCACAGGTCGGCGCCGATGTCGATCTGGAAGGCGATCAGGTTGGACACCGCCACCAGGTCGCCCAGCAGGTCGAAGCTGTTGGATTCCACGCCGATGGACAGCTTGGCCGAACTGGCCGCCAGGCGGTTCTCGATGATCTCGCGCCCGCCGAACGATGATTCCGGCATGGCCGTCTCATACTCCGCGCACTCGCGCAGGCGCAGGATGTCCTTGGTCGCCAGGGGGTGGTCGGCGCTCATGATGGCGACCAGGCCCTGGCCGATCGACATGATCGGGTGCAGTTCGGGATGGCGCAGCGGGCGGAAGATCAGCACCAGGTCGATCTCGAACGCGGTCAGCTGGCGCATGGCCGTCGAATGGTCGGTGACCGTGATCTTGAAGCGCACGTTGGGGTGCTTCTTGCGGAAGGCGGCCACCTGGCGCAGCACGAAGCCGCGCGCCACCGCCTGGCTGCAGGCCAGCCGCACCTCGCCCCGCTGCAGGCCGGACAGTTCCTCGATCTCCGAATAGACGCGCCGCAGGTCCGCCGATTGCGAGCGGATCCAGCGGATCAACACCTCACCGGCCGCCGTCAGGCGGACGCCGGAGGAATGGCGTTCGAAGATGGGGGCGCCCAGGTCGTGTTCCACATCCTGGATGCGCCGCAGCAGGGCGGACGGCGTGACGTTCAGGCGTTCCGCCGCCTGGCGTACCGATCCGATGCGCGCGACCTCATTGATGTAGATCCAAATTCGCTGATTACGCAGAGCCATGACGGGTCCCTGTTCGTTTTTGGGCTACGCCGCACCCCAGCTTTAGCACAACTGCGGCAACGGCATATCTTTAATGTCAACGGGGTGGGGCACTGACCTTCCAACCTTGTGTTCCCCAGATTGACCTAAAATTGATCAAATATCCATAGCCGCTTGAAGCAATATAGAGGAATGAAATGGATCTGTTCCTTAAGGGAAAGAAGATTCTTGTCACGGGAGCTGGCAAGGGCATGGGGCCGGAAATCTGTCTTTCTTTTGCGGAGGAGGGGGCGGATATTGCGATAATTGGCAGGGATATGGCTCCGCTGACTGAATTGGCGGCGAAAATAGAAGGGCAGGGCGTGCGCGCGCTGGTGCTGTCGTGCGATGTGCTGGACGCCGCGCAGTGTGATGCCGCCGTTTCGGCAACGGTGGCGGCGTTCGGCCAGGTGGACGTTCTGGTCAACGTGGCCGGCGGCACCGGCCCGGTGGGCGCCACCGCCTGGGAGACCACGCCGGAGGCCTTCGATGAGATCATCCGCCTCAACATGACCGGCTGCTTCAACACCATGCGCGCCGTTCTGCCGGGCATGATCGCGCGCCGGTATGGCAAGATCGTCAATGTCGGCGGCACCTTCGGCCTGCGCGGCCGCGCCGGGCGCATGGCCTATTCCGCATCCAAGTGGGGCCTGCGCGGCATCACCAAGTCCACGGCGATCGAGGCCGGGCCCCACAACATCAACGTCAACATCGTCGCCCCGGGCATGGTGGACGGCCCGCGCTTCCGCACCAAGGTCATGCCCGCCGTGGCCAAGGCGCGCGGCCTGACGGAGGAGGAGGTGATCGCCGAGCACGCGGCCGAATACGCGCTGCGCCGCATCAGCACGGCCCGGGACGTGGCCGCCGCCTGCCTGTTCCTGTCGTCCGACGTGTCGAAGCAGATCACGGGCGTCGACCTGCCCGTTGACGGGGGCTGGGCCGCGCTCTGAGCGGCAAATCCGATCCACCTTTCATTTCTATGGCCGCGCCGGGGTTGGGCTTGCGGCTTTTGCATCGCGGGAAAGCAACATGAAGGCAGACATCGTCATCAACGGCGCCACGCTGGTCACCGACAGCGCGCAGTTCCAGGCCTCCATCGCCATCAAGGACGGCGCCATCCTGTCCATCGGCGCGGCTGAAAGCATGCCCGAGGCGTCCGAGGTGGTGGACGCCGCCGGGCAGTATATCCTGCCCGGGGCCATCGACGCCCATGTGCATTTTCGCGATCCCGGTTACCCCCACAAGGAAACCTGGGAATACGGGACGGCCCAGCCCCCCCATGGGCGGGTTCCCCCCGGGTTCGAAATGCCCAAAACCAACCCGCCCACGGGAACGGGGAGGCGTGAACCTAAAATTGAGGTCCGTTAAGCAAGCCAAGTTGAATTGGCAATTATGGCTTGCGGGTGAGGAAACCTTAACGAGCTGGAAGTCCTGATGGAAGGCGGCGTCGCGGGTTCAAGTGCTTCATGGGCAACACTTTCGGCAACCTGCCGTCGCCGCCCACCGGGCCATCTGGAAAGGGTTCGAGATCGTCGCCAAGCACGGTTACCGCATCGCCCTGCATGCGGAGAACGCGTCCATCATGGCGCGGCGCTCCAAGAAGCTGAAGGAGGCCGGCCGCTGCGACCCGCTGGCCCACCTGGACGCCCGCCCGCCGGTGGTGGCGACGGAAGCGGTGTCCCGCGCCGCCATCCTGGCGGAATGGACCGGCGCCCGCATCCATATCCTGCACGTCTCCTCGGGCGATGAACTGCGGCCCCTGCGGGAGGCCAAGGCGCGGGGCGTGGACATCACGGCGGAAACCTGCCCGCACTACCTGCTGTTGGATGAGCGCGCATACACCGAGAAGAAGTCGCTGATCCGCGTGAACCCGCCGGTGCGGGAGAAGACGCACCAGGACCAGCTGTGGGCGGCCGTGCAGGATGGCACCATCGACATGATCGCCACCGACCACGCCCCGCATTCGCATGAGGAAAAGCACCGCGACGACATCTGGACGACGGACTGCGGCTTCACCGGGGTGCAGACGCAGATGCCGCTGATGCTGACCCAGGTGGGGGCCGGCCGTCTGTCGCTGAGCGATTATGTGCGCATGACCTCCCTGGCCCCGGCCAAGGCCTTCGGCCTCTACCCGCGCAAGGGCGCCCTGCTGCCGGGATCGGACGCCGACCTGGTGGTCATCGACATGGACCGCGAGACCCAGGTGGATTCAGCCAAGTTGAAGTCCAAGGGCTCCAGCACCCCGTTCCACGGCCACGCGGCCAAGGGCGCGCCGGTGCACACCTTGGTCCGTGGTAGCTTCGTCATGCGGGACGGCGCGCTGGTGGTGGAAGCCAAAGGCCATGGCCGCAACGTCCGTCGCATCCAGCAGATGCCGACGCCCAAGCCGCGCAATGTGGAAACGACCACAGCGGCCATCGTGAAGAAGAAGCGCTGATCGCCTGAACGCACACAGTGGTCTACAGGGGCCCGCTGTCATGGGACAGCGGGCCTTTTCACTTGGGGCAATACGGCGTCGCCCGCCAGGTGCGGGTCGCCCTGGACGATGCCGCGGATGATGTCGATGAAGCGCGCTGTCAGCGGATTGCGCGGCGCCTTGGCGCTGAGGATCAGGCCGACGGGGCGGGCGGAGCGGACGTCGGCCAGGGGGAAGCTGCATAACCGGCCGGCGGCCCGCTCCACGGCGGTCAACTGGGGCGACATCAGGGCCACGCTGTCCGTGGTCATGACCACGGACTTGATGGCCAGGATGGAGTTGGTGGTGATGCCGCCCGTGGGCCAGCGGGTGCCAGCGGTGACGAACAGGGTTTCCAACTGGCGGCGGAAGACGCTGCCGGCGCTGGGCAGCACCCAGGAGGCGGACTGAAGGTCGCGCAGGTTGAAGGCCCCGGCGGCCGCCAGCGGGTTGCCGGGGCGCATGATCAGCTCCGCCCTGTCCATGAACAGGGGCTCCTCCACCAAATCCTCATAGTGGGGGCCGACGCCCAGGGGGCCGACGATCAGATCCAGCTGCCCCTGCCTCAGATGCAAAGACAGCTCATCATCCAGTCCCTCCACCACCGAGACCATGATCCGCGGGGTCTGGCGCGTCAGCACTTCCAGCGCGCGGGGAACCAGGGTGGCGGCGGCCACCGGCGTGACCCCGACTGCCAGCGGCCCCTCGATGCCTTGGCGCTTCAGGGTCAGTTCCTCCGCCGCGCGGGCCAGCAGCGTCTCCAGCGCCTCGGCATAGTGCGCCAGGCTTTCACCGAAGGAATTGAGCCGGGCGCCGGTCCGGTCACGCTCCAGCAGGCGCACGCCCGTTTCCCGCTCCAGCAGCGCGATGTTCTTGGACAGCGCCGGCTGAGAGACGCGGGAGGCGGCGGCGGCGCTGTTGAAGGAGCCATGGCGGGCCACGGCCAGGAATTCCATCAGGCGGCGGGGATCGATCTTCATGAGGGGGGCGCGTCACGGCGGTTGTTCAAACTTCAAGTTATAAGATACGCCAATCTTATTATTAGACAACCATTCAGTCCCCGACTGTAATGCACACATTCAGCCACTGGATGGCTCTCCCGGTTAACCCGTCAGCAAGGGTATCCGGGGGACCATGCGGCGGAACGGCACCACCAATGGGTGCCGTGGGCCTTACCGTCCTGCCCGCATGAACCGGGGGCAGGCGGCCAATAAGAAATCTAGGGAGGATCGAGAGATGCGTGGCCATCACGGGCATGGTAGGGCGCTGTTGGCATCGGTGGCGGCAGGCGCCCTGATGCTGTCGGGAAGCGCGTGGGCGGCGGCCAGGCGCCGGC
>NZ_BACU01000021.1 GCF_000333275.1 Azospirillum sp. B4
GACAATGTCATCGCCACCAACCTGCGGGCGCCCTTCATCGTGCTGTCACGCCTGCTGCCCGTCATGCGGGCGGCCAAGGGCGGGCGCATCGTCAACATCGGCGGCAACCACGGCATGCGCGGCCGCGCCGGCCGGTCCAGCTACAGCGCCTCCAAGTGGGGACTGCGCGGCCTGTCGCGCAGTGCCGCGCTGGAGGCCGGGCCCGATGGCGTCACGGTGAACTACATCGCCCCCGGTCCCGTCGCCGTGCCCCGCATGAAGGCCGCCTGGCGCGCCCGGGCGGAGCAGGACGGCGTCAGCGAGGATGAGGCGCTGACCCGCTACGTCGCCAACATGGGCATTCCCCTTGGCCGCCCCAGCGAGCCCTCGGACATCGTCGCCATGGTCCTGTACCTGGTGGGTCCCGGCGGGCGCAACATCACCGGCCAGGAGATGGTCATCGACGGCGGGGCGACTTTATAGCGGCCTCAGGCGCCGGCGGGGCATCCGCCCCTTGGCTATCCTCAGTTTCCAGTCCACTTCGTTCCCCGGAAACTTCCGGCGGACGCGGTCGCGTCCTACAACGGCATGAGTTACAAACTCATGCCGTTGGTATTGAGAGCGGACGTTCCCTTGAGGTGAGTTTTTAGACCAGCACTACGCGTCCATGCTGGGAAGCAAGTCGCCGAGCTGATCCAGCTGCTCCGGCAATGCCGTCGCCGAGCCCTGGAGCGCCTCCTCGAGCGCCTCATTGGACGGATAGGCTTCGTGGAAGGTCAGCAGCGTCCTGCCGCCGAGGTTCTCGAAGGTCACGGTGGTGATCGCGCCCTCTTCGCCCTCGTCGTTGGTCCAGACGATGCGCTCGTTCGGCACCACCTCAAGGTACTTGCCGTGGAAGGCCATGGTGGAATCGCCGGCGGCGAATTCCAGCCGGTACTTTCCCCCGGTCCGGACGTCCAGATCGCATGACACCAGCGAGATGCCGGGTACCGATTTCGGCACCCACCAGCGCTGGAACAGCGCCGGCTGGCTCCAAGCCTTGTAAACCGTGCCCGGCGGCGCGTCGAATATCCGGGTCACGACCAGTTCGCGATCGCCCTTGCGCTCGACCGAGGTGGGGTTCCGCGCGCCACCGGCGCCGTCAACGTTTTGAGTCATCGCCTTCCTCCTGTTTCATTTCATTGAGGATGTCGTCCAACGCGTCGAAGCGGGCCTCGAAGAGCTTGCGATGCGCCTCGATCCACGCGGCCTCCGCCGAGAGGCCACGGTTGCCCAGCGTGCAGGTCCGCACCCGTCCGACCTTCCGCGTGACCACCAGCCCCGCCCGCTCGAGAACCTGGATGTGCTTCTTCATGCCGGTCAGCGTCATCTGGAACTGATCGGCCAGACTGGTGATCGACGCGGCCCCGCGCCCAAGCCGTTCGATGATCCCACGGCGGGTGGCATCGGATAGCGCGGCGAACGAGAGGTCGAGGGGAAGATCTAAATACTGAACCATGCGGTTCAGTGTATGGCCTGCTCACAGGAAACGCAAGCGGTCCCGACTGCCGTGACGCCGCTTGCGCACAAAGGAAAACGCCCCGGCCAGGCGACCGGGGCGCTTCCTTATGGAACGGATGGGACCTTCAGAAGAGATCGAAGTATTCGCGGTGTTCCCAGTCGGTCACCGTGCTGTTGTAGCGGGCGACCTCGGCGCGTTTGATCATCAGGAAATGATCGACGAAGGCGTCACCGAAGCCCTGGCGCAGGACCGCGCTGTGGTCCAGCAGGACCAGGGCGGATTCCAGGCTGGTGGGCAGGGCGTCGGCCTCGGCCATGTAGGGGCTGTCGACGGCGGGGGGCGGCTCCTCCCCGGCCGTGATGCCGGCCAGGCCGGTCAGCATCTGGGACGCCAGGTAGAGATAGGGGTTGGCCGCCGGCTCCCCGATGCGGTTCTCGATGCGGGTGGCCCCCGGTTCCCCACGCGCCAGCACGCGCAGCAGGGCGCCGCGGTTGTCCTCCCCCCACGCCACCCGGTCGGGCGCCAGGCTGTTGGCGCGGTAGCGCTTGTAGCCGTTGATGGTGGGGGTGCTGAAGGGCGTGGCGGCCGCGGCACCACGCAGCAGGCCGGCCAGGAACAGCCGGCCGGTGTGGGACAGCCGGGGCGATCCGTCCTCAGCCGCGAAGGCGTTGGCGCCGGTCTTGCGGTCGCGCAAGGACTGGTGCAGATGCCAGCCACTGGACATGGCGTTGGGCAGCTGCGGCCGGCACATGAAGCTGGCGTGGTAGCCGTGGCGCCGGGCGATCTGTTTCACCGCGTTGCGGAACAGGATCATGTCGTCGGCCGGCTGGATGCCGCCGCCGGGGCTGAACACGAACTCGCACTGGCTGGGCCCGAACTCCAGTTCCAGCGAATGCAGCGGCAGGCCCAGGGCCAGGCAGTCGCGCCGCAGGATGTCCAGCACCGGTTCGATCTGGTCGAAGCGCTGCTCGGTCAGGTAGGCGTAGCCCTGGTGCAGCAGGGTGACTTCCGGCGGCGTGCCCGGCTGCCCGGAATCCGCAGGGGCCAGCTTGGGATCCACCAGCCGGGTCAGGTGGAATTCCACCTCCAGCCCGCTGATATAGTCGAAGCCCAGGTCGCCCAGCCGCGCCGCCGCCGCCTGCGCGATCCGCCGGGTGGACAGGGCCACCGGCCTGCCGTCGGCGTGGTAGAGGTCGCACATCATCCAGGCGGTGCCGGGTGCCCAGGGCAGGTGCTGGAAGGTGGCGGGATCGGGCACCATGACCACGTCGCCGCCGCCCTGCAGGTCAGCGCTGCCGATGCCGGCCCCGGCCGTGAACACCGGCACCACCGTGCGGTGGGCGGTGTCCTTCAGCAACAGGGTGGAGGTGATGGCGCAGCCGTCGCGCAGGGCCCCCGGCACGGCGCCGGGCAGCAGCGTCTTGCCGCGCAGCAGGCCGTGCATGTCGGGGAAGGACAGGCGCACCTGCCGCACCTCCCCGCCCTTGAGGTGGCCCAGCACCTCCTCCGCCTGCCGCCGTTGGTCGTCCGTCCACAGGCCGTGGCGTTCGATGAAGGCCGGCATCAGGCGCTGGCCTTCACGGGCGCCGCCCAGGGCGCCTGCGCCCGGCGGCGGGCATCGGTGCGTTGCCAATAGGCCTGGATGTCCTCGCCCGCCTTGGCGACACCGTCCACGGTGGCGGGGCCGGTGACAGCGGCCGCCCCGGCGGCGTCCAGCACCAGCAAGGGCGCCTCGCCTTGATCGGATTTGCGCATCTGGCTCATCAGCATCATGCGGTAGGCGACGATGGCCTTGTCGGTCGTACCCAGGTGCTCGCGCGTGCGGTCCTGGATGCGGCCCTGGCTTTCCACCGCCCACTGGTCGTGGACATTGATGTCCTCCCCCATGCCGGTGTAGGTGCGGCTGCGCTGTTCCACCACGTCATAGCCGTAGTCGTTGTGGCGACCCAGGCGCGGCTTGTAGTCGGGCAGGGTGTAGAGCTGCAGGCGTTGGCGGCGCATCTCCTCCTTGTTCACGGGCTCCGCGAAGCCGGTGAAGGCGGCGTACCAGTAGCAGCTGACGTCGTCGATGGGCACGTGCCACTGGGTGATGGTCATCGTCTCCGACAGGGGGATGACGAAGGCCTGGGGGAACAGCAGGTTGGTGACGCGGACATGGGTGTCGCCGGTGTTCAGCGCGCGCAGCGAGGTCAGGCGCAGGCCGATGTCCGTCTTCTCCACGGCTATGTCGGGGTTCTCATACTCCCGCAGCACCTGCGTCATGGTCATGTCGCTGTCGGCGGACTGGGCGCGGAACTGGCGGCCATAGCTGCCGGCCGCGTCCTCATCCTCGAAGAAGCGGTGCAGGAAGCTGGCGTGCGCCGGGTCGATGCCGACCTCCAGCGCCTGCAGCCAGTTGCAGTCCAGATAGCCCTTGAAGGCGAAGACGTGGCTGTCGGGGGCGATGAAGCAGTCGAGATCCGGGAAGGCCGGCGCCTCGCCGTCGCCCAGATAGCCGAAGATCATGCCGCTCTTCTCCACCACCGGGTAGGCCCGCTGGTGGATGCGGGTGCACAGCTTGCTGCCCGCCGGCTCACCCGGGGTCTCGAGGCAATTGCCGTTCACGTCGAACAGCCAGCCGTGGAACAGGCAGCGCAGACCACCCCCCTCCAGCCGGCCGAAGGCCAGGTCGGCATTGCGGTGGGGGCAGTCGCGGTCCAGCAGGCCCAGGCGCCCGGTCTCATCCCGGAACAGCACCATGTCCTGGCCCAGCACGCGCACCGCCTTGGCGGGGCGGGCACCCTCCAGTTCCTCCACCAGGGCGATGGGCTGCCAGTAGCGGCGCAGCAGCTTGCCCAGCGACGTGTCGGGGCCCGACCGGGTGATCAGCGCGTTCTGTTCGGGAGTCATGCGGTTGCTCCTGTTCTTCCTTGGTGCCAGGCGGCCCTATGCGGCGCCGCGCGCGGGTTCGTGCCCGCGCGCGGCCGGTTTGAGTGTTTGGTTGAAAGCGGGACCCGTGCCAGTCATTCGCGAGGTCGCGTCAAGCGCCCGCGTGGTTTTCCTGAGTATGCACCCGGGGCGGCACCGGGCCCGTTGCCTAAACGGCGGCAGGGCGATGCCGAAACAAACCTGCCGGCGCGTTGTACAGGCCCCGGCCCCTGACCTATGCTTTGACAGCTCGTTCCACTAGGGATGCCTTACGACATGAGTTCGGAAACGCCTGCCACCGCCACGCGCACGGTGAAGAATATCGCGATTTTCTGTGGGTCGAACACCGGCCTGGGCGATGCCTACAAGGACGCCGCCGCCCAGTTGGGCGCCACGCTGGCGCGCCGGGGCATCGGCATCGTCTACGGCGGCACGCACAAGGGTCTGATGGGTATCCTGGCGGACGCCGCCCTGGCGGAGGGCGGGCACGTCCACGGCGTCATCACCCGCCGCCTGTTCGAGAAGGATCACCTGCACCAGAAGCTAAGCCTGCATGAGATCGTGGATGGCATGCGGGCGCGCAAGGAGCGGATGCTGACCCTGGCCGACGCCTGCATCGCCCTGCCGGGCGGCATCGGTACCACCGAGGAGTTCATGGAGGCCTGGACCCTGAACCAGCTGGGCGACATCGACAAGCCGGTGGGCCTGCTGAATGTCGGTGGCTATTTCGACGCCTTCATGGGGTTCATCGACACCATGATCGCCCAGCGCTTCCTGCCGCCGGAACATCGCGCCGGCATCGCCCTGGCCCCAGACGCCGACGGCCTGATCGACCAGCTGCTGGTCTTCCGGAAGCCTACCGTGGCCAAGTGGCTGTGATGGGGAATCAGCGGCATGAGGGTTGCCCTCATGCCGCTGTGGGCCCCGATTGGATCAGCGAGAGCTGATCCACAGGCTCTTGGTCTCGAGGTGTTCGTCCAGGTGGGCACGGCCGTATTCGCGGCCGTAGCCGCTGGCCTTCATGCCGCCGGACGGCATGGCCGGGTCGATGGCGTTGTAGCAGTTGACCCAGACCGATCCGGCGCGCAGACGCCGGCCCAGGCGATGGGCCCGGCCCACGTCGCGTGTCCATACCCCGGCGCCCAGGCCGAAGGGCGTGGCGTTGGCGCGGGTGACGACCTCGTCCTCGGTGGTGAAGGGCAGGGTGGCCAGGATGGGGCCGAAAATTTCCTCCCGCACCGCGCGCATGTCGTCGCGCGCGTCCACCAGCACGGTGGGCGGGAAGAAGAAGCCCTGGCCGTAACCGGCGCCGTCCAGGCGGGCGCCGCCGCTGATCGCCGTGGCGCCTGCCGCGCGGGCGTCGTCCATATGCCCGCAGACGCGGGCCAGTTGGCGGGCGCTGACCAGGGGACCCAGGTCGGTTTCCGGATCCATGCCGTCACCGATGCGCAAGGTCTGGGCGATGTGCGCCACCCGGCCGGCGAACTCCCGGTGCACGGATTGCTCGACGAACAGGCGGGTGCCGGCGCTGCACACCTGGCCGGAATTGGCGAAGGCGGCGATGACGGCGGTGCGGGCCGCGGCGTCCAGGTCGGCGTCGGCGAAGACGATGTTGGGCGACTTGCCGCCCAGCTCCAGCGACAGCTTCTTAAGATTGCTCCCGGCCGCCGCCGCGATGGCGCGGCCGGTGGTGTCGGAGCCGGTGAAGGCCAGCTTGTCGATGCCGGGATGGGCGGCCAGGGCGGCGCCCGCCTCCGCCCCGAAACCGGTGACGACGTTGAAGACGCCGGGCGGCACGCCGGCCTCCTCCGCCAGGCGGGCCAGCATCAGCGGGGCGAGGGAAGCGTCCTCCGCCGCTTCAGCACCAGGGTGCAGCCGGTGGCCAGCACGGGGCCGAGCTTGAGCACGGAGGGCCACAGCGGCCCATTCCACGGGATGATGGCGCCGCAGACGCCCACGGGCTCCCGCAAGGTGCAGGCGAACATGTCGGGGTCGGAGGTCTGGGCCGTCAGCCCTTCGATCCCCCGCGCCATGCCGGCGTAATAGCGCAGCAGGTCGACCAGTAGGGCCACGCTGCCGCGCGTGTGCCGGATGGGCGACCCCATCTCCAGCGTGTCGATGCGGGCGAAATCCTCCGCGTTCCGCTCCAGCAGGTCGGCCAGGCGCAACAGCAGACGCTGCCGATCGGACGGGGAGAAGCGGGGCCAGGCGCCGTCCTCGAACGCCGCGCGGGCCGCCGTGACGGCGGCGTCCATGTCGCGCGCCGTGCCGCGCGCGATGGTGGCCAGCACCTGGCCGTTGGCCGGGTTCAGCGTCTCGAACGTCGCGTCCGCCGCCTGCCAGCGGCCACCGATGAACAGGGCCTTGGGCTGGCCGTCCAGGAAAGGATGCCGGGGGGAGGAGGGGATCATGCGCGGGGCCGGAAGCTGATGGGCTGCGCCCCTTCCCACAGGACCTTATGGCCCAGCGCGGGCAGTTGCCCCTGGCCCTCCACGATGGTCAGGAAGTGGTTGCCGGCCAGGGGCCCCAGCTTGCTGGCGAAGGCGACGCCGCCATAGGCCAGCAGGATCTCGGTCTCGCTGAAGCCGCCGGGATAGAAGATGAACTGTCCCGGCGCCGGGTAGCGGGTGGCGTTTTCCCACGGCAGGTCATAGGGCGTGTCGCCCATGGGGATCCAGCAGCCCTCGCCGCTCCACCGCACGTGGATCAGTCTCTCGTCATAGGGCTGCATGGCCAGGAAACGGGCGCAGGTGACGGGCGCCAGCTCTTCCTCCAGCCGGGCGGCGAAATGGAAACCGCCGGCGGTGATGTCGATCAGGGTCATGGAATTTTCCTAGGGCTGGGGTCAGCGGGCGGCGGCCAGGCGGGCAAAGCCCCGCTCCAGGTCGGCGATCAGATCCTCCGGATCCTCCAAGCCGACATGCAGGCGCAGGGAGGGGCCCGGCGCCTCCCACGTGACGGCGGAGCGCAGGTCGGACGGGTATGTCGGCACCACCAGGCTTTCATAGCCGCCCCAGCTGTAGCCCAACTTGAACAGGTCCATGTGGTCCAGCATGGCGGCGAACTGCGTGTCGGTGCAGGCGTTCAGCACCACGCCGAACAGGCCGGAGGCACCGTCGTAGTCGCGCTTCCAGATAGCGTGGCCGGGGTCGTCGGGCAGGGCCGGGTACATCACCCGCGCCACTTCGGGGCGCTGCTGCAGCCACAGGGCCACGCGTAGGGCCGATTCCTGGTGCCGCTTCATGCGCAGCGCCAGGGTGCGCAGGCCGCGCAGGGCCATGTAGACATCATCCGGCCCGCCGCAATAGCCGGAGCCGGAGGCCGTCTTCTTCACCGGGATGAAGGCTTCCTCCGTGCAGACGGCGATGCCCAGCATCAGGTCGGAATGGCCGGAGATGTACTTGGTGGCCGCGTTGACCGACACGTCCACGCCGTGCTCCAGCGGCCGGAAGCACACGGGCGAGGCCCAGGTGTTGTCCATGATGGTCTTGATGCCCCGCGCCCGGCACAGCTTGGTGATGGCCGGCACGTCCGTCATCTCGAACGTCAGGGACCCGGGGGATTCCAGATAGACAACCTTGGTGTTGGGCTGGAACAGCGCCTCGATCCCCGCCCCGATGGTGGGACGGTAATAGGTGATCTCCACCCCGAACTTCCGCAGGAAATCCTCGCAGAAGGCGCGGGCCGGGCCGTATAGGCTGTCGACGATCAGCAGGTGGTCGCCGGCCGACAGGAAGGCGGTGAGCGAGGCGCAGATGGCGCCCAGGCCGCAGGAGGTGGTGACGGCGCGGTAGCCGCCCTCCAGCAGGGTCACGGCGTCCTCGAAGGCGCGGGTGGTTTCCGTGCCCTCACGACCGTAGGTGAAGCCGACGTAGGCGCCCGAGGCCCGGTCCTTGCGGGTTTCCAGCAGCGCTTCCACGCTGTCGAACAGGACGGTGGAGCAATGATAGACGGGCGGGTTCACGACGCCGTGATTGGCCTTCGGGTCGCGGCCCGCGTGCAGGATCTGCGTTTCGCGCCGGAAGCCGGTCAAATCACTCATCTTTCATGCTCTCCCTATACAAACCGCATTAAATCACCATGCCGGCGTCGACGACGATGTCCTGGCCTGTCATCATACGCCCGCCCGGGCCCAGAAGGTGCAGCATGGCGGCGGCGACGTCGTCCTCGCCGACCAGCCGACCCAGCGCCGTGCCGGCGGTGAAGCGCTTCAGCGGCGCGTCCTCGGGCTCGCCATTGGCCGCCGCAGACTGGCGGAACAGACGGCGCAGCCGTTCGCCGTCCACCCCGCCTGGCGATATCATGTTGATGGTGACGCCATGCGGGGCGGCGTCCAATGCTGCGGACCGCACCAGGCCGCGCAGCGCCCATTTTGAGGACGCGTAGACGGAGAAGCCCGCCACGCCCTTGTGGCCGTAGGTGCCGCCGATGACGATCACCTTGCCGCCACCCCGGGCCACCATGCCGGGCAGGGTGGCGGTCATGCCGTTGAGCACGCCCAGCACATTGGTGTCGAAGCAGTGGCGGTATGTCGCGGCGGACGTCTCCCACACCGGCTTGCGCGCGGAACTGACGCCGGCGGCGCAGACGGTGATGTCCAGGGGACCCAGGCGCGCCTCCGCCTCGGCGGCGGCGGCCGTCATCGCCTGTTCGTCCGTCACGTCGGCGCTCAAGGCGCAGGCCATGCCGCCCCGGGCCTGCAGGCTTTCGAACGCTTCGGCGCCGGCTTTTGGATCGCGCCCGATGACGGCGACGGCGCAGCCGGCATCCACCAGGGTGCGGGCCAGCGTCAGGCCCAGCCCCCGCGTTCCCCCCGTCACCAGCGCCACCTTGCCCGTCAATGCCCGTTCCATGCGTCCGACCTTGAAGCCCTCATGTTCCCCATGATGACTAATGCGCGGGCCAGGCCGGCAAAAGTGATCATTTGGCCACGGTGTTCGTAGAAAAAAGCACCGCCCCGGCCTCTTGCGTTGCCGTAATCATCAACAGCACCGCCCGGCAGGCCAGACCGGCGGCGCTATGACACAGCTTGGCGGATAGGAAACATGCACCACGACGTCCTGATCGTCGGCGCGGGGCACGGTGGGGCCCAGGCGGCCATCACCCTGCGCCAGCGCGGCTACGCCGGCAGCATCGCCATCGTCGGGGCTGAGCCGGAGCCGCCCTACGAACGTCCGCCCCTGTCCAAGGATTACCTGTCGGGCGCCAAGCCCTTCGAGCGCATCCTCATCAGACCCGCCGCCTTTTGGGAGGGGCGGGGCATCACTGTGTTGCCCGGGCGGCGGGTGGTGGCGGTGGACCCGGCGGCCCACGCCGTGACCACGGCCGATGGCGCTGTCCTTGGCTATGGCCAGCTGATCTGGGCGGCGGGCGGGGAGGCCCGGCGGCTGGCCTGCGCCGGGGGGGACCTGGCGGGCGTCCACACCGTGCGCACCCGGGCGGACGCCGACCGCATGCGGCTGGAGTTGCCGGCGGTGGAGCAGGTGGTGGTGATCGGCGGCGGCTATGTCGGGCTGGAGGCGGCGGCCGTGCTGCGCGCGGCGGGCAAGCGCGTCGTCCTGCTGGAACAGGCGGATCGGGTGCTTTCCCGCGTGGCGGGAACGGCGCTGTCCCGCTTCTATGAGGGGGAGCACCGCGCCCAGGGCGTGGACATCCGGCTGGGCGCGCGGGTGGAGGCCATCCTCGGCGACGGGCGCCAGGCCACCGGCGTGCGCCTGGGGGATGGCACCCTGATCCCCGCCCAGATGGTGGTGGTGGGCATCGGCATCACCCCGGCGGTGGAGCCGCTGCTGGCGGCTGGGGCTGAGGGCGGCGACGGCGTCGCGGTCGACGCCTTCTGCCGGACCTCGCTGCCCGACATCCGCGCCATCGGGGATTGCGCCCAGCACGCCAACGCCTATGCCGGCGGCCAGCGCATCCGCCTGGAATCGGTGCAGAACGCCAATGACATGGCCATCACCGTGGCCAAGGCGCTGACCGGTGCCGCGGAGCCGTACCACGCCGTGCCGTGGTTCTGGTCCAACCAATATGACCTGAAGCTGCAGACGGTGGGCCTGTCGGCCGGCCATGACACCGCCGTCCTCCGGGGCGCCCCGGCGGCGCGCAGCTTTTCCATTGTCTATTTCCGCGCCGGCCGGGTGGTGGCGCTGGATTGCGTCAACGCCATCCGCGACTACACCCAGGGCCGCGCCCTGGTGGAGGGCGGCGCGCGCTGTGACCCCGCCGTTGTCGCGGACATCACCGTTCCGCTGAAGGACCTGGCCGCCGCCGCGTGACCGGTTCCATCTCTCGCCTGGCTTCATTTTTTCCTGGGGGATAAGGACACCCATGCCGATCATCACCGTTGTCAGCCGGGACGGCACCGGCCGCGCCGTCGAGATGGACGCGGGCATGACCTTGATGGAGGGCCTGCGCGACCATGGCTTCGACGAACTGCTGGCCATGTGCGGCGGCTGCTGTTCCTGCGCCACCTGCCATGTCTACGTCGAGCCGGCATCGGTGGCGACAGGGGAGGAGGAGGACCTGCTGGCCCTGTCCGCGCATCGCCGCGACACGTCGCGCTTGTCCTGCCAGATCACGCTGACGCCGGACCACGACGGTCTGCGTGTGGAAATTCCACCAGAGGATTGACCGGTGATTTTCCTGCCGAACCAAATATTGCGCCGGCCGGATATAACAACAGTGATCATTCGGCCACGGCGCCGTCAGGAAAAAGCACCGCATTGCCTTGCCGTGTTGCCGTAATCATCATCACGGGTGGGCCGTCCGTCCTTGAGGCGCGGCGGTCTGATGGGGCGGGCTCGACTAATAGTCTCGGAGGTTGAAATGAGCAGAAGCGAACGCAGCGCGGACGATATTGCCGCCGCGAGCGCCATTTCCCTGGCTGAATTACCCTTGATCGACTTCGCGCCCTTCCTGTCGGGTGACGCCGCCGCGCGCCGCCGGGTGGCGGCCGAGATCGCGCACGCCTGTGAGGAGATCGGCTTCTTCTACCTGGCGGGTCACGGCGTGCCGCAGGCGACGGTGGACGGCATCTTCAGCCAGGCCGACGCCTTCTTCTCCCGCGACAAGGCGGGGCGCCGCACGGCCATGGCCACACCGGACTGGTATCGCGGCTGGATACCGGCGCCGGAGGCCCAGCCCCTGTCGCGCAACACCCGCATGTTCGAGCAATACCGCCTGCAGCACGAATGGCCGGCCGATCCGCGCGACATGCAGCACGCCGCCATCTTCGACAAGCCAACCGCTGGCCGGACGACATGCCGGCCTTCAGGCAGGCCAGCGAGGATTACTGGCCGCGATGCTGACCTTCTCTCGAGAGCTGCTG
>NZ_BACU01000020.1 GCF_000333275.1 Azospirillum sp. B4
GGGGTCCTCTAGAGTCGACAGCCCCTGGTATCCCTTCCTGGTGCAGTTGCGGCAGGAGGAGATGGGCGACTGGCGGGCGCCGCTGTCCCGCCTGACCGCCCGGTTGGGCGCCTGGCTGGCGGCGCCGTTGCCGCCCCGCGCGGCATGAGCCCGCTGCTGGACCAGGCCGTGGCCCGCCACCAGGCGGGCGCGCTGGAGGAGGCCGCCGGCCTCTACGCCCAGGTGCTGGCCGTCGAACCGCACCAGCCGGACGCCCTGAACCTGCTGGGCGTGCTGAGGGCGCAGCAGGGGGATCCGGCGGCGGGCGAGGCGCTGGTGGCCCGCGCCGCCGCCCTGCGGCCCGATGCCGAGATCCTGACCAATCTGGGCCGTCTTCGCGCGGCCGTGGGCCGCGTCCCGGCGGCGGAGGCCGCTTTCCGCGCGGCGCTGGCCCGCGACGGGTCGCACGCGGGTGCGGCCTTCGCGCTGGGCACCCTGCTGCTGAACGGCGGCCGGCCGGCGGATGCCGTGGCGCCCCTGGAACAGGCGGTGCTGCGGGATCCCGCCCATGGCGGCGCCCGGGCCAATCTGGGCGTCGCCCTGCATCGCCTGGGCCGGCTGGAGGCGGCGGAGGCCACCTTGCGCGCGGCCCTGGCGCAGGACCCGGCGCAGGCCAACGCCCGCTTCAACCTGGCCTCCGTCCTGGAGGACCGGGGCCAGCTGGATGCCGCGGAGGCGGAGTACCGCGCGCTGACCGGGCTGCGGCCGGACATGGCCGACGCCTGGCTGAACCTGGGCACCCTGCTGCAGCGCCGGCATCGCGACCTGGAGGCCCTGCCCTGCCTGCGGGCGGCGCTGGACCGGGGCACCAGCCGGCGGGCCGGGGCGCTGGCCCACCTGATCCACCTGCTGTATCGCCTGTGCCGCTGGGACGACGCGGGGGCGCTGGTACCGGAGCTGCTGTCCCTGCTGGAAGCTGGTGACGACAGCGCCCCGCCCTTCGCCGTGCTGGTCCTGGATGTGGACGAGGTCTGGCGCCAGCGGGCGGCCCGCCTGCATGCGGCCGCCAACGCCCGCGCCGCCGGCCCGCCCCTGCCGCCGGCCACCCTGGGCCCGGCGGGCCAGCCTTTGCGCGTCGGCTACCTGTCCGCCGACTGGCACCAGCACCCCACCGCCTACCTGATGGCCGGCGTGCTGGAAGGCCATGACCGGCACAAGGTTATGGTAACCGTCTTCTCCTACGGCCCTGACGATGGCAGCCCCATGCGGGCCCGGCTGGTGGCTGGCGGCGATCGCTTTGTCGATCTGCGTGGCCTGGGCGACCACGCGGCGGCCCAGGCCATCCGTGCCGCCGGGGTGGACGTCCTGGTGGACGTCAAGGGGTATACCGAGGGCGCCCGCCCCGGCATCCTGCCGCTACGCCCCGCGCCGGTGCAGGCGCAGTACCTCGCCTATCCCGGCACCCTGGGGCGCGGGTCGGGAGCCGATTATGTGCTGGCCGATGCCGTGGTGGTGCCGCCGGGGGCGGAGGCCTTTTGGGATGAGGCGGTGGTGCGCCTGCCCGGGTGTTACCAGGCCAACGACGCCGGCCGGGTGCTTGACGCGCCGCCCACGCGGGCGGACTGCGGGCTGCCGGACGACGCCTTCGTCTTCGCTTGCTTCAACGCCGCCTACAAGCTGACGGCGGATGTCTTCGCCTGTTGGGCGCGGCTGCTGGCGGCGGTGCCGCACTCGGTGCTGTGGCTGCTGGATCCGGGGGCAGGACTGCTGGCATTACAGTCAACGCTATCAGCTTTCGGCGTCGATCCCGCCCGGCTGGTGGTCGCGCCGGCCTTGCCCAAAGGGGCCATGGCGCAGCATCTGGCCCGCCAGGCCTGCGCCGACCTGTTCCTGGACACCTATCCCATGAACGCCCACACCACGGCGTCGGACGCGCTTTACGGCGGCCTGCCGGTGCTGACCCGGGCGGGCGTACCCTTCATCTCCCGTGTCGCCGCCAGCTTGTTGTCCGCCCTGGATTTGCCGGATCTGGTGACGTACGACCTGGCGGCGTACGAGGCCAAGGCCCTGGAATTGGCGCTTGATCCCACGCGGTTGGCCGATGCCCGCGCCGGATTGGCCCGCAACCGTACGCGCCCCGGCGGTCCCTTCGACACAGCGGCCTTCTGCCGCCGTCTGGAGGCCGCGTACATCCGCATGGCCGATCGCGCCCGAACCCGCCTGCCGCCCGTGGGGTTCGAGGTGAGTTAATACCAGCGGCACGAGATTGTGACTCGTGCCGCTGTAGGACGCGACTGCGTCCGCCGGAGCGAGCACTGCAGGAGCGGAGCGAGGATAGCCAAGGCGGACGGATGTCCGCCGCCCGGCGACTGAGGGGCATTTGAGCGGTCACGGTCAAATGCCGTTGGTACAAGTCCGACGCGGCTTCCCACCATACCCGTAACACACGCCTGCCGGTGTGATCTGGCGCGTGGTGGGGGCTTGGGCTTTGGGGTACACCCTTGGCCAATTTCGCGGCCCCGCCGCCCCTTCATCAAGGTAATGGATACCATTCCCATGACCATCGACCGCGCCGCTGTCCTCGCCGCCGCTTCCGACCTGTTGCGCATCGAGGCCAACGCCGTCCTGCATCAGGTGGAGGCGCTGGACGGCGACTTCCTGAACGTCGTCGACCACATCTGCGGCGAACACGGCAACACCCTGGTGGCCGGCATCGGCAAGTCGGGCCTGGTGGCCCGGCAGTTCGCCAGCAAGCTGGCCAGCATCGGCGCCCGCGCCTTCTATTACAGCGCCATCGACAGCCTGCATGGCGAGCTGGGCCTGCTGCGCGAGGGCGACCTGCTGATCCTGCTGTCCAACAGCGGGCAGACCCAGGAACTGGTGGACGTGGCCAAGGCGGCACAGCCGCGCGGCGTGAAGGTGGCGGCCATGGTCGGCCGCGTGCCCTCCACCCTGTCGCGCATGGCCGACTGGACGCTCAAGGTCCATGTCGAGTCCGAGGCGACGGACACCAAGCTGCCCACCGCCAGCACCACCGCCATGCTGGCCTTCGCCGACGCCCTGGTGGTGGCGGTGGCGACGGAGAAGGGCTTCACCGCCAAGGATTTCGGCCGCAACCACCCGGGCGGCACCCTGGGCGTGGTGCTGGGCGCCTATGTCGACGACCTGATGGCCAGGGCGCCGGACCATGTCGCCCTGGTGGGGCCTGACCGCCCCATCCTGGAAACCTTGCTGGAAATGACCCGCCACCCCGCCGGCGCCGCCCTGGTGGTGGATGCCGACGACCGGTTGCTGGGGGTCATCACCGATGGCGACATCCGTCGCGGCCTGGCCCGCGTGGGCAAGGATCTGCTGGACCGCGACACCCGCGCCCTGATGACGCCCAAGCCCCGCACCTGCCGCACCGGCACCACCGCGATGGCGGCACTGGCCCAGATGGAAAGCCCCTCGCAGATCTACGTGCTGCCGGTGGTGGACGCCGACAACAAGGTGCTGGGCCTGCTGCGCATGCACGACCTGGCGGGGCTGGACGTGGCGCGCACGGCCGGGTGAGCATCCCCTCAATCATGGCTCCTTTCCACTCCAGAAAGGCAGACAATCCCTGCGCGAACTTATTGGAAAAGCGGAGAGAAACGATTTACCAAAAATAGAAATTCTGTGGAGAATTATTGACTTAGGTTGCTCGATATGGAAAATTCCCCCAAAACTATGGAGGGAAACATGGCCGTCGTCGAGAAAGTATATGGGCGTCGTCCCAGCACTGTGAATTCAGTCATTATTGCCGACTTCGAGCTTATCGCTTACCGGAAGGGAATTCGCATCGCTCGGGAAGAGGCGCAAATAATTCGTGAATTTGTCGATGCGATCGTTGATCATGTCCTATCAGGATATGATAGTGAAGACTATGAAATAAAGAATATCAATGCACTTGAGCAAGAAAGGAACCTCAATCGAGCGAGAGCTATAATGCGAAAAGTCGCTGAGAGGATACTGGATAGGGTTAAAGCTACCCAATGTTATGTCGATTCCGCCCACTCCACGGTCGGATCCAAGAAAATGCGCTACCTGCTTAATAATGAGATTTTTGGAAGTCTCTGTCCTCCCCCGCTACCACCCTTGTGCTTTGCGGCATAACCACCGGAGCCTTCTGCCGAAATGACCGACTCCACACGGAAGATCGAGGCGGTGAAGGCGGCTCAGGAGTCGACTAAGCAGATAGTCACGCTGTCCAGCGCGATCATAGTTAGCATGCTTGGATTTTTGTCACTGTCGAAGATAGATATGCGATGGGGTGGCATTCCGGCGATTCTATCCGTCATTTTGATATCGGTATCGGTGGGAAGTGGCGTCATATCTCTGTACAGTCTGTCGGGGATACTATCCAATAAGAGTCACTTCGAAGCCGATGTGAACATATTAGATTATAAGCCGTATAAGATATTTGGAAGACTGCAGTTTCTTACATTCTGTACTTCTATTCTTCTGTTGATAATTCAAATCGCAGTGCAGGTTCTATATGGCCCTGTCATCGACGGCAGTGACTTAATTCTTAAGAAATATATATCCGATATCGAAACTGATCTTAGAAAAATACATGGAGACATAGAAAGAACCGGATCGACATTGGAAACCTGGTCGCTTAGGCCGGAATTCTGTTGCGCTGGCACGGGTACGCAAATGGAATGTGCCGAAAATGGGGAGGGTCAGCTTTCTGATATTCGAGATAAATCCGAACCTCATAAAATTCCCGATAAAACTCCCGGCAAAAAAAGAAAATGTGGAGTCCACAGGAAATAATATTTGGAAATCAGTATTTCTCTGTTTGCTGTCGACAGAGAACATGTGCGACCGCGAATGACTCCGTTCCAGTCGGTTCCCCGAGGTGTTATCAAGGTGTGACATGCCATAGGCATTCTGCCTCCAGGATCCGCGCCCATGTCCGATCCCGCCCGCCTTGAATTCCGTGCCGGCCAGGCGCCTTACCTGATCGCCGAGATGTCCGGCAATCATAAGGGGGAGATCGAGCGCGCCATCCGCCTGATCGATGCCGCCAAGGCGGCGGGGGCGGACGCGGTGAAGCTGCAGACCTACACCGCCGACACCATCACCCTGAAATCCGACCGGCCGGAATTCCAGATCCACGGCGGTCCCTGGGACGGCCGCAGCCTGCATGAGCTGTATGAGGAGGCGCACACCCCCTGGGCCTGGCATCCCCAGCTGTTCGCCCATGCCGCCACCGTCGGCATCACCCTGTTCAGCTCCCCCTTCGATCCCACGGCGGTGGACCTGCTGGACCGGCTGGGCGCGCCGGCCTTCAAGATCGCCTCCTATGAGATCGTGGACCTGCCGCTGATCCGGTACGCGGCATCGAAGGGCAAGCCGCTGATCATCTCCACCGGCATGGCCACGTTGGGGGAGATCGACGACGCGGTGTCGGCGGCGCGTGCCGCGGCACCGGCCGGCACCCCGGATCCCGTGCTGCTCCACTGCACCAGCGGCTACCCCACCCCGCATGATGAGTGCGACCTGCGCACCATCCCCCACCTGGCCCAGGCCTTCGGCGTGCCCACCGGCCTGTCCGACCACACCCACGGCATCGCGGTACCTGTGGCGGCGGTGGCGCTGGGCGCCGTGATCATTGAAAAGCACCTGACCCTGTCGCGGGCGGAAGGTGGGGTCGACGCCTCCTTCTCCCTGGAACCGGCGGAGTTCAAGGCGATGGCCGACTCTTGCCGGGTGGCCCATGCCGCCCTGGGGCAGGTCGGCTATGCCGTGAAGCCGTCGGAGGCCGGTGGCCGGTCCTTCCGCCGCTCCCTCTACATCTCCTCGCCGGTGAAGGCGGGGGAGCTGTTCACGGCCGCCAACGTCCGCTCCGTCCGGCCGGGGCTGGGCCTGGCGCCCAAGCATCTGGACCAGGTGCTGGGCGCCCGCGCCGCCCGGGACCTGGACGCCGGCCAGCCGCTCGACTGGGGTATGGTTGATTGGGGCATGGTCCAGCCGTCATGATCTCCCCCGCGAAACCCCGGGTCGTTTGCATCACCCAGGCGCGCATGGGCTCCACCCGCCTGCCGGGCAAGGTGCTGCTGCCGGTGGCGGGCAAGCCGCTGCTGGCCCATCAGGTGGAACGGCTGCGCCGCGCCACCCTGGTGGACGAGGTGGTGGTGGCCACCAGCGACGGTGCCAACGACGACCCCATCTCCGCCCTGTGCCAGCACCTGGGCGTGGCCTGCTTTCGCGGCAGCGAACTGGACGTGCTGGATCGTTTTTGCCGGGCGGCCCTTGCCCACCGGGCGGACGTGGCGGTGCGGGTGACGGGCGACTGTCCCCTGATCGACCCCGGCCTGATCGACCAGCTGTTGGCCCTGTTCCTGGCGGCCGACCCGCCGCTGGACCATGCCTCCGTCGACATCGGCCACTACCCGCGCGGCCTGGATGCCGAGGCGATATCCATGGCGGCCTTGCAAACCGCCTGGAAGGAAGCTACGGCGCCGTTCGAGCGGGAGCACGTCACCCCCTTCATCTACCGCCGGCCGGATCGCTTCCGCCTGGGCGCCCTACCGCCGCCGGCCGGTCCGGCGCCGGTGGAGATGGGGCCGCAACGCTGGTGCGTGGACACGGTGGAGGATTTCCAACTGGTCCGCCGTTTGCTTGAAGAGCTGTTGCCGGCCAAGCCGCGGTTCACCTGGACGGATTGTCTGGAGGTGCTGCGCCGGCATCCTGACTGGGCGCTGCTGAACCGTGACGTGGCGCAGAAGACCCTACCCTGAGAAGAAAGAGGATACCCATGAACCGGAAAGATTTCCTGGCCGCGCTGGACGAGATGCTGGAGCTGGACGCCGGCACGCTGCAGGGGCCGGAGGAGTTGGATGGCATCGACAGCTGGGACAGCCTGGCGGTCATCAGCTTCATCGCCCTGGTGGATGAGAAGTTCGACATCGTGGTCGCCGGTGAGGACCTGGCCAAGGCCAAGACGGTGGACGACCTGCTGGCCCTGGTGTCGGACCACGTCGCCGCGTGACGATGGCGAGCCCCGCATCCGAGCCTGAGCGGCTGCTGGCTGGCCGCCGCGTCCTGCGCTTCGCCGGCGGCCCCGGGGCCGTGGTGGACCGGGGACCGGCGGATTTGGGCACCGTTCCCCTGGTGTTGCTGCACGGCTTCGGCGGCGACGCCCTGTCCTGGCAGTTCAACATCCAAGCCCTGGTGAAGGGGGCGGCCGGCTTCCCCAGCCGGCGGGTGCTGGCCGTGGACCTGCCGGGCCACGGCGCCTCCACCCTGGACGTGCCGTCGGGGCTGGGTGGCGTCGCCGACTGGGTGGTACGGCTGATGGATGCCGCCGGCGTGGGCCGGGCCGACATCGTCGGTCATTCCATGGGCGGGCGGGTCAGCCTGCTGCTGGCCCAGCGCCATCCCGAGCGGGTGCGGCGCATGAGCTTGATCGCCTGCGCCGGCCTGGGCAGCCGGGTGGACGCCACCTTCCTGCGGGCCCTGTGCGACATGGAAACCCTGGACCAGGCCCGCGCCCTGATCGACCGCCTGTTCGCCGGCGCGCCGCCCAACCGCGACGTGCTGGCCCGCGCCTTTCTCAATCGCCTGGCCGATCCCGGGGCGCGCGCGCCCTTGATCCGCCTGCTGGACCGGCTGATCGCCGACATCCACGCGGCCCCGCCCCAATTCGACTGGACACAGCCGCTGCCGCCCCTGCAACTGATCTGGGGGGAGGCGGACGACATCGTGCCGCCGCCGGACTTCGGCGCCGTCCCCCCAACCATCACCTTGCATCGCCTGCCCGGCGTGGGCCATATGCCCCAGGCCCAGGCGGCCACCCAGGTCAACGCCCTGCTGACGGAGTTCCACGCATGACCACCATAGGACTGAACGCCGGCGCCATGCTGGCCGTGATCCATAACGAGGTGCTGAAGATCCTGGGCGACAAAGGCGTGGCCTGGGCCGGCCGCTTCGGCCCGGACACCCGGTTCCTGGGCGGCGACCTGCCGTTCGACAGCCTGGATCTCGCGACCCTGCTGGTGGCCATGGAACAGAAGACCGGCCAGGACCCCTTCCGCGCCGGCTTCCGCCAGTTCACCACGGCCGGCGAACTGGCCGCGTTCTATCTGGAAGCGTGATGGCGGCGGCATAGGAGCAGCGGCCTCACGCCGCTGTAGGCCCCGACCGGGGCCGCCGGACCTTTGCGGGGAGCGACAGCGGACCGCAAAGGGAGGATAGCCAAGGGGCGGATGCCCCGCCGGCGCCTGAGGCTTACGCATATTGTAACCGGATATTGTAACCGAATCGTATCGCGCCATAGGCAGGCGGCCCCGCCTCTGTTAGCGTCGTCAACAAGGTTGAAGCACCGCACTTTTTTGAGGCGGACCGCGTTAACCCCTTGGGGCGTTAGAACAATCAACAGGGGCGAAGGTGCCGTTCCCATCTCGGGTCCAGGCGCCTTTCTGGGCACCCGGCAGAACGGGAAGACGATACTTCCATGAAACGACACCATCGCGTGGTCCCGCTGGTGGCGGCCCTGGCGCTCTTGGGCGCCTGCGCCACCGGCACGCATGCCGACACGGCCGCCGCACCGGCCGGCGACAGGGGCAAGGACAAGCCGGTTTATGCCGGCCTGGATCCGGCGGACGACAAGAACCCCTTCCCCAGCACTTACCACCCCCTGCCGTCGGTGACGACGGCCCTGGTGGGCGCCACGGTCTTCACCGGAACGGGGGCCCGCATCGACGGCGGCACCGTGGTGCTGGTGGACGGCAAGATCGCGGCCGTGGGCAAGGACATCCCGGTGCCGTCGGGCGCCAAGGTCATCGACGCGCGGGGCAAGTACGTGACCCCTGGCATCATCGATGCCCACAGCCACTTGGGCGTCTATGCCTCCCCCTCCGTCTGGGCCAATTCCGACGGCAACGAGATGACGGACCCGAACACCGCGCAGGTGTGGGCCGAACATTCCGTGTGGCCGCAGGACCCGGGTTTCATCCGCGCGCTGGAAGGCGGCATCACCACGCTGGAGATCCTGCCCGGTTCCGCCAACCTGTTCGGCGGCCGCGCCGTCATCCTGAAGAACGTCCCCGGCCGCACCGTGCAGGACAAGAAATTCCCCGGCGCGCCCTACGGCCTGAAGATGGCCTGCGGCGAGAATCCCAAGCGCGTCTACGGCAGCAAGGGCCGCAGCCCGGCCACCCGCATGGGCAACGTCTTCGGCTATCGCAAGGCCTGGATCGACGCCCAGGAATATCGCCGTAAATGGGACGATTACCGCCGAAAACTCGCCGACTATAAGGCCGGAAAGGGCGACAAGGCGCCGGACGCGCCCAAGCGCGACCTGCAGATGGACACCCTGGCCGGCGTGCTGGACGGCAGCATCCTGGTGCAGAACCACTGCTACCGCGCCGACGAGATGGCGCAGATGATCGACATCTCGCACGAGTTCGGCTTCCACATCGCCATGTTCCACCATGGGTCTGAGGCCTACAAGATCGCCGACCTCCTGAAGAAGGAGGACATCTGCGTCGCCACCTGGGGTGAGTGGTGGGGCTTCAAGATGGAGGCCTACGACGGCATCGAGGAAAACGCGGCCTTGCTGCAGAAGGCCGGCGTCTGCACCGTCATCCATTCCGATGACGAGATCCTGACCCAGCACCTGGTGCAGGAGGCCACCATCGCGCTGGCCGCCGGCCGGCGCTTGGGGCTTGAGATCGACGAGGCCGAGGCCATCAAGTGGGTGACGGCCAACCCGGCCAAGTCCATTGGCGTGCTGGACAGGACCGGCACGCTGGAGGCCGGCAAGATGGGCGACGTGGTGCTGTGGAGCGCCAACCCCTTCAGCGTCTACGCCACGGCCGACCAAGTCTTCATCGACGGCGCCCTGGTCTATGACCGCCACGACCCCGCGGTGCAGCCCAAGTCCGACTTCGAACTGGGCCAAACCGGCCCCGCCCATCCGGGCCCCCAGGGGGTCGGATCCGGCCGCCCCGTCTTGACCACCAGCACGGAGCACGCGCAATGAGCCCCCGTCGCATCCTGATGGCGGCCGCCTCCAGCCTGACGCTGCTGGCCGGCGCCGCTCACGCCGAGACGGTGGCCATCACCAACGCCCGCATCGAGACCATGGGGCCGGCGGGGGAGATCGCGTCCGGCACCATCCTCATCCGCGACGGCCGCATCCAGGCGGTGGGCGCCTCGGTATCCATTCCGGCCGACGCCCGCCGGGTGGACGCCAAGGGCCACATCGTGACCCCCGGCCTGGTGGCCAGCGACACCAGCCTCAGCGCCGGCGAAGTGGAGGGCGAGGCCTCCAGCAACGACTTCGCCGGGGCCACCGCCGACCTGTCGGCCGCCTTCGACGTTTCGCTGGGCATCAACCCGGCCTCCATGCTGGTGCCGGTGGCCCGCGTCGGCGGCGTCACCCGGGCCCTGGTCACGCCGGAACTGTCCGGCCGGGGCGACAAGAAGGGAGAGAAGCTGTTCGCCGGCCAGGCGGCCGTGGTCGACATGTCCGGCGGCACCGACAGCATCACCAAGCGGCGCGCCGTGCTGGTGGTGGATGTGGGCGAGGACGCCATGGCCCACCTGGGCGGCAGCCACGCCACCGTGCTGCAACTGCTGGAATCCAGCCTGGAGGAGGCGGCCAGCTACGCCGCCAACAAGGCCGGGTACGAGCACGGCAGCCACCGCCCCTACAAGCAGAGCAAGGAGGACCTGGAGGCGCTGTACCCCGTCATCCAGGGCAAGATGCCGCTGCTGGTGGGGGTGCACCGCGTGGCCGACATCCGCCGCACCCTGGAAATGGGCAAGCGGCTGAAGCTGAAGCTCATCCTGGACGGGGTGGAGGAAGGCTGGATGATGGCGGGTGAGATCGCGGCCTCGGGCGTGCCCGTGGTGGTCGATCCCCTGGCCAACCTGCCGCGCGGCTTCGAAAGCCTGAACGCCCGGCTGGAGAACGCGGCCATCCTGCAGGCCGCCGGCGCCACCGTGGTGATCAAGGGGCCGTACGTCGGCCACTATGCCCGCCAGGTGCGCTACAACGCCGGCAACGCGGTGGCCCATGGCATGCCGTGGCCGGCGGCGCTGGCCGCCATCACCGCCACCCCGGCCAAGGTCTTCGGCTTCAACGACCGGGCGGGCAGCATCGAGCCCGGGCGCGACGCCGACCTGGTGGTGTGGTCGGGCGATCCGCTGGAAATCCTCTCCGTGGCCGAACACGTCTTCGTCCGCGGGGTGGAGGCGCCGCTGACCAGCCGGGCGCAGGATCTGGCACGGCGCTACGCCACGCCGGACGCCGCCCTGCCGCCGGCCTATCGGAACTGAACATTATCGTCTAAAGGGGGCGGGGCGTTCCGATGGAGCGCCCTGCCCTTCCTCTTTGGACCATACCGTCATGCCCGACTGGTATTACGACCTCAGCGACGCCGTCAGCGGCTGGATCCACGGCGTTTCCATTTGGCTGATCATCGGCGTGATGGTGGCCGCCTACCTGCTGCTGACCGCCCGCAGCGCCCACAAGCAGGGCGAGTTCGGCGAATTCGCCCGCAGCCTGGGTCTGACCGTGGCCTTGCTGGCCGTTCTGGGCGGCTTCATCGAGGCGTGGATCTGGGTGGATCGGCACTGGTAGGTGGGTTTCATCCCACGCCCCGGATCAGCTCTAGCAGGTCCTCGTCCGACAGGTGGCCGGCGGTGTCGGCGTCCTGCAGCAGGGCGTCGGCCAGGTCGCGCTTGCGGGCGTGCAGGGCGACGATGCCTTCCTCGATGCTGCCCCTCAGGATCAGGCGGTAGATGGTCACCGGCCGGCGCTGGCCGATGCGGTGGGCGCGGTCGGATGCCTGGTCCTCCACGGCGGGGTTCCACCACGGGTCCAGGTGGATGACGTAGTCGGCGGCCGTCAGGTTCAGGCCCACGCCGCCGGCCTTCAGGCTGATCAGGAACAGCTCACCCTCCCCCGCCTGGAACGCCGCCACCCGGCGCTGCCGCTCCGCCGCCGACAGGCTGCCATCCAGAAGCTGATAGGTGACGCCGGCGCGGTCCAGGGCGGTGCGCACCCGCGCCAAATGGCCGATGAACTGGCTGAACACCAAGGCGCGGTGGCCGCCCTCGCGCAGCTCATCCACCAGTTCCAGGAAGGCGTCCAGCTTGGCCGAGGGCAGGCTGGCGTCGGCCGCCACCAGGTCGGGGTGGCAGCAGGCCTGCCGCAGGCGGGTGATTTCCGCCAGGATGTGGATGCGCGACCGTTCCCCCGATATCTCCTCCAGCTTTTCCAGCGCCCGGCGGCGCAGGGCCTCATAGAAGGCGATCTCTTCCGCCCCGCGGTCGATCAGCAGCGTCTGCTCCGTGCGCGGCGGCAACTCGGCCAGCACCGACGCCTTGGTCCGGCGCAGCAGGAAAGGCCGGACCAGCGTCCGCAGCGCCGCCCGGGCGTTGGGGTTCTTGGCCGCCTGGATGGGGGTGGCGTAGTGGTGGGCGAAGGCCTTGCGGCTGCCCAGCAGGCCGGGGTTGATGAACTGGAACAGGCTCCACAGCTCCTCCAGGTCGTTTTCCACCGGCGTGCCGGTCAAGGCCAAGCGGAAGCTGGCCTTCAGGGCGCGGGCCGCCTGGGCGCGCTGGGTGTCTGGGTTCTTGATGGCCTGCGCCTCGTCCAGCACCGCCATGGCCCAGGGTACCGCCGCCAGCCTTGTCTCCTCCCGTGCCAGCAGGCCGTAGGTGGTGACCAGCACGTCGCCGGGGCCCAGCGCCTTCAGCACCTCCTCCCGCCCGCCCGCTTCCGCCAGGTGATGGACGGTCAGGCCGGGGGCGAAGCGGGCCAGTTCGGACTGCCAGTTGCCGGCGACGGAGGTGGGGGCCACCACCAGCGCGGGGCCGTCGCCGGCCCTGGCCGCCATGACGGCGATGGCCTGCACGGTCTTGCCCAGCCCCATGTCATCGGCCAGCAGCGCGCCGGCGCCCCAGCGGGCCAGCCGGCTCATCCAGGCATAGCCCTGAACCTGGTAGTCGCGCAGTTCGGCCGTCAGCCCGTTGGGCAGGCGCGGCTGCCAGGCGGCATTCTCATCCAGGGCGTGGATGAAGGCCTGCCAGGCCTCATCCACCTTGGCCGACGCCGCCTCCTCGATCAGGTCGCGCAGGGCCGCCCCCGCCGCGCGCGGCACCTTCAGCCCGCCCAGGCGGTGCAGGCGGTCCAGCTGCCGGCGGAAGTGGCGGTCCAGTGCCACGAACTGGCCGTCGTCCAGGCGCACGAAGCGGCCGGGCGCGTCCTCCAGCCGGGTCAGCAGGTCCTTCAGGTCCAGGACCAGCCCTTCGTCCAGGGTCAGGGTGCCGGCCACGGCGAACCAGTTTGCCGTGCTTTTGACCGTGGTGCTGAACCGGCTGGCGCCGGCTTCTTCCCCGCGCAGGGTCAGCTTCTGCCCCTCCGGCCATTCCACGGCCGGTGGCTGGGGCAGGGCCTTCAGCTCGCTCAGGAACTCCAGGGCGGCGGTCAGGCCTTCCAGCTCCCATTCCCGGCCCTCGCCGCCCAGGCTGGGGCAGGCTTCGGCCAGGGCCTGGGCCAGCCGATCCTCCGCCGCCAGGTCGCGCATGGCGCGGCGGCCTTGGCCGGTGACGCGCCGGGTGCCCTGGCCTGGCGGGAAATGGGGACCGTCCGGGCCCAGCGGGCGCACCACCAGCGAGACCTTCAGGCCGGGGTCCAGCAGGCGCAGGCGCACCACCGGCGCCGGGTCGCCCTCTTCTGTCCGGCCCTCGTCCAGCTCCGTCGCTTCCACTCGCACCGGCAGGTCGGGCATGCGCAGCCGGGCGATGGCGGCCAGGCGCTCGCGGGCCACGGCCGGCACGGTGATGCCCTCCAGCCCCAGAATCCTGGATGCGGCGACCGCCTTCTCATCGATCACCACCACCCGCCAGCGGGTGGGCGACTCCACCTCGATGATGGCGTCGGCCTCGGACGCCGGATGCGACAGGGCCAGGCGATAGCCGCTCCTGGCCGACGCCAGCACCAGTTCCGCTTTCGCCGCCACCAGCTCGACCGGCGGTCCGGGCTCCCGCCGGGAGAAGACGCGGGGGTGGCCCACCAGGGCGGGCAGGGTGTCGCGCGGCGGCAGGAAGTACTCATAGCGGGACCGGCCGTGGCCCCAGCCGTCATAGTCACGGGCGATGGTGGCGACCACGCGCCGGTCGAAATCATCCAGATAGGTCAGGTGGGCGTCGCCCTGGTACAGGCGCTTCAGCGCCACGGGCTTGCCAATGGTCCATCCCTGGGTGGGGCTCTTGGTCGGGCCCCGCTGCTGCACCTGCTCCACCGGCTCCACGGCGCCACTGGCCGGGTCGACCAGCCAGGCCAGGCGCTTGCCCGTGGTCTGTTTTTCCGCCGGCTTCGGCGGCTCCAGCATGGCCTCCAGGTTCTCCAGCGCCCGTTCCCACGGCTCCTTCATGGGCAGCAGGGCCAGGAAGGGCCACCGCACCTCACGGCCGGGCCGGTCCAGGTGGGCCCGGTACGGGGCCGGCCGGGCACCCCCGCGCTCCAGCGCCTCGGCCAGCAGGTCGGCGGCCAGCGGCATGGTGGCGGCCAGGCGGCGGAAATGGGCCCCCCAAATCTCCTCCTTGCCGCGAACCAGCGACGGGCTGGTCAAGGTGGTGGCCACGGCCAGAAGCCCCAGGCTGAAGGGTGAGGGCAGGGCCACCCGATCCGCGGCACCCAGGGCCCACGTCAGGCTGGTCCGGGCCGCATCCTCATTATTGCGGGCCAGGTTGAACAGGGCCTCCAGCACCATCTGTCCCAGGGACGTCGGGGCGGTGGGCGACGTCTTGGTCTGCAGCAGCGCCGCGATGGTGGCGTGGTGCCGGGCATCGCCGCTGGCCAGCAGGGCGCACAGGTGCAGGAAGCCCATATAGCCCGGCAGGCCGCCCTTGCGGGTGCGGGTGGCCCGACGGCGCAGGGCCAGCGCTTCCGTGAACAGGGCGATGGCCCTGGCCACGTCGGCGGACAACAGGGCGTGGGCGGCGGCGAAAGCCACCGGGGCGTCGGTCTCGCCCGCCGGCGGGTGGGCCAGCAAGGCGGCCAGGTCGCCCAGCCGGCCACTCAGCAGGTCGTGGTCGGCGATCATGGTGAAACAGGTGGCGCGCAGCGTGGGGTCACGGCGACAGCGGGCGATCAGCTGGGGATGGTCGGCCGACATCTCCCCCGTGGCGATCCAGTGATTGGCCTTGATCGCCATCACGACCCGCTGGATGGCCGGCGTACGGCTGGCCAGCCAATCGACCCCCACCGGCACCGTGGCGAAGGCGCCGGTGAACAGCGGAAGATCCTCAAGGGGACGTCGGGTCAGGGCGGCGACCCGTGCCAGCTCCGCCTCGTCGTTCAACAGGATGGCCAGGCGCAGGGCGCGGGAAACGTCGACCTCCATCTGGCGGTGGTCCCAGTAGGTCTGGGATTCCGCCGGCAGCCGGGTGCGGATGGCGGCCACCAGGGCCTTGCCCTCCACCTCGTGCACGGCCGCCGCCGCGACGGCTTGGGCCACGGCCGGCGGGCAGGTCAGCGTTGAATCCAGGAAGCCACGGCGGGCCAGGTCGCGCCGCGCCGTGGCCAAGGCATCCCAGGTGCAGGGGGGCCGGACGACGCGGGCCTGGTTCAGGCATTCCAGCAGCGCCTTCTTGCCGGTCGACGGGCCGGCGAGGGCCTCAAGCCGCAGGACGGCCCGTTCCAGGGGCGGCAGCGATTCGAGATCGGGAAGGGTCACGCGGGTGGTTTCCGGACGGCGGGGAGGGGCTAGACCATAGCGGCGGCGGGCTTGTACGGGTAGCGCCTATGGCATCAGGGCCAGCAGGGCGTCGGCGATGCGCACTGCGCCCTGGCCGTCCACCGCCTGGCCATCATCTCCCCGGGCGATGCGGTGGCTCAGTGCCGCCCGCGCATCCACGTCGGCCCATAGGGCCAGGGCGGCGGCCGCAAGGCGATCCGCCGCCTCGGCCTTGTCGGCGCCGCGCGCGTCGATCACCCGCGCCTTGCCGCTGGCGCCCACCGCGCCGGCGCTGCTGGCCTGGTTGTCCGCCACCACCACCAGCAGGGTGGGCACGGCCAGGCAGGCCAGCTCACCCAAGGTGCCGCCGGCGGCGGACAGGGCCAGGCCGGCCTCGCGCATCAGGTCGGCCATGCGCGGCGTTTCCACATGCACCACCGTGTTGGCGAAGCGCGCGCCGGCGGTGCGGATGCAATCGGTGTTGGGGTTGCTGCCCCCCACCACCACGTCCAGGCTCACGTCCGGCGGCAGGGCGGGGGCCAGGCGTTTCAGGCAGGGCAGGGTCAGGCCCGCCGGATCGGTGCCGCCGAAGGTCAGCAGCAGGCGGCGGCGGCGTTCCAGCGGCGGCAGGGCGCGGGCCCCCGCCCGCCGGAACTCCGCCCGCAGCGGCGCGTAGGCGGGGCCCAGGGCCAACGCGGCGGCCGGGTTGGCGGCGCGATAGGCGGCCCCGTCCACCGCGGCGCCCGGGTTCACGACCACGCGGGCATGCAGCGGCCGGGTGCCCGGCCCGTCGTCGAAGGCCATGACCGGCACGCCCAGGGCCGCCGCCCCCGCGCGATAGGCGTCGGTGAAGTGATAGCCGTCCAGGATGACGGCACGGGCATCGTGGCTGCGGATCCGGTCGGCCAGGCCGGCCAGATCCGCGTCACCGGCGGCCGGCCCCGGAAGCATCGCGACGGTGAAGCCGGCGGCCGCCAGCCGCTGCGCCAGGGCCGGCGGCAGGTCCACGGCGGCGAACACCGGCGCCACCCCCCGCTCGCGCAACGCCTCCGCCACGGCCAGGCAGCGCATGACGTGGCCGGTGCCCATGGATGGCGTGGCGTCGGCACGGATCAGGACGGTTGGGGCAGGGGGGATCAACAGAGGGCCTTTGGCATCGGGACC
>NZ_BACU01000019.1 GCF_000333275.1 Azospirillum sp. B4
GTGGTGGCGATGGAGGCGTCCATGGACGTGCCGGCCAGCCCCTCCGCCGCGCGGGTCAGGGCGTCCAGGGTGTCCAGCCGGGGCAGGGTCTCGCCGACGATGCCGTTCAGGGTGCTGTCCACCCGGGCATAGGTCAGCCAACTCTGGGCCGTGATGACCAGCATGGCCAGGATGATGGCGCCGAAGGCCAAGCCCAGGCGGGCGGCCAAGCCCAGCCGGCGCTTGCCCGCTTGGGACTCGTCAGCGCTCCGCATACGTATAGGCAGTGTCCCCAAAGCGGCCATGGCTCCGTCCCTTCCCGATATGGTTGGTAGAGGCCTGGGCGCGTGATTCCCCCGTTCCCATCCGGGCGGGCTTTACCGCCGCGTCCCGTTCCCCATGCCCGCAAGGTCATAGGGCTTATTGATGATCACTGTGTGACAGTCCGGGGGACGGACAAAGAAAAAACTGACCATATGGTCAAGTTGCGCCCTATCCTTCCGGCTAGCGCCCAGCAGGGCGGCAGACAGCGGATTCTTTAGGCAGAATTTGGGGATGGGGTGGGGGCTGAAGCCCGCGGAACGCCTGGGGAAGGTGGCGTATATTGGATAAACGTTTAGGCTGACCTGCCGGTGCGGCGACTCGAGGTTTAGTGGAAGCGGCCGCTGCGGGTGGACTGCAGCACCATGTCCAGACCGGCGCGCAGGACGACCATCTGGTCGAAGGACAGGCCGGTCAGGGCCAGCAGGGCGGGCAGCAGGGTGCGGGCCCGGGTGCCCAGGGTGGTCATCACCGCGGCGCGGCTGGGCAGCGACGGGGTCGGGCGGCCGGCGCAGGTCAGGCAAAGCGTGGTCATCGTCGTCTCCTTTCCTGGCGTCGGGTCCTGGCGGCGGTGCAGCGGGGGCTCGGGGGCCGGGGTATCTGGCGTGGTTGATGTCTGAACTATATTTCTGGAACGATTTTGGCGGTAGTTGGGCAAATCGGCACTGCGCGTTCCATCACTGGAACAATGCCGAGAAAGAGGCGGCGCCGCATGACGCGACGCTTTATCTCACCCCGGCACGGCGGCCGCCGCTTGATCCGGCCCGGCACCAGCCATAAATCGGACGCAATGACAGCGTTGTATCAATGCGCATCAGTCCAGGCTGTGATGGTCTCCGCAGGGGCCATGCTGATTTCGATGAACAGGAATTCCGGTATGCGACGCCTCTCGTTCCGCGCCTTTTGCTCCATGACCCTGGCGGCCGCCTTGTCCCTTGGCGCCGCCGTCACGCCCGCCCTGGCCCAAGACCGCTGGGACGACCACCGGGACCGGCGTTGGGACGACCACCGGGGGGACGACCACCGGGGCGGGCCGGGCCCCTGGGCCCCGCATTACGGCCATTTCCGCGACCATGACGTTTTCGTCTATGGCCGTGGGCCGGTGATCGTGCCCGAGTATCGCCGGCACATGTACCGCGACGTGGTGGTGCTGCGGCCCTTTGGCGTCTACTACACCGGTTACGGCCGCTATTACCGGGATGATGAGGCCTATCGCTGGTTGGGCCTGACCGCCATCACCCTGGCGCTGCTGGACAATCTGGCGGAACAGCAACAGCGGGCGCTGGAGGATGCGCAAATCCGCGCCACCATGGCGCCCGTGGGCCAGCCCGTCATCTGGAACGACGGCAACGCCAGCGGCAGCGTGGTGGCCCTGCGCGACGGTCACACCACCGACGGCCAGTATTGCCGTGAATTCCAACAGAACGTCACCATCGGCGGCCAGACGCAGCAGGCCTACGGCACCGCCTGCCAGCAGCCGGACGGCGCCTGGCGCGTCGTGGCGGACAACTGATCGTCTCCCGCGGATTGTCCGGCGTCCCGCTTATATGACAGCCTTGCGACAGGTTATCGCCGGGCCCGTCGTATAACCGGCACAGTTGCCGTTCTGTGCGGCGATGGGACGGGCGCGCCAAGCCTGGCAAACCCGCATGGGGACCTTTAAAATGGTGCCGACGACGGGGTCGGGGCGCTGTTTCGCATCCGCCTCTCCCGCCGCCTCGCAGGACTTTCCTAACCCGTAGGGGAGCGGTGCGCCGGCATGTCCTCCATCGTCCTGTCAGACTCACCCCCAGCCCGCCGCGGCGCGCGGCGTCTGGCCCCCATGCCGGCGGCGTCCGTGACCAGCATCGCCCACGTCATCATTCCCCATGGATTCGGCGGGGCTGAGAAGCATGTGATGGAACTGGCGGCCTTCCAGGCGGATGACCACCAGGTCATGGTCATCCTGGGGCCGGGTGAGGATGGTGGCGCCGGCGCCCGCCACTTGGCCGAGTCGCTGGATCCGCGCGTCTCCGTGATCTGGCTGCCGACGCGTATGCGCACCGCGGCCCTGTTCTGGAAACTGCTGGCCCTGTGCCCGGACATCGTTCACGCCCACCTCAACACCGCCGCCCGGCGGGTGCTGCGCTGCCGGCCGGGCTGCCCCCGCGTCGTCACCCTGCACAACGGCTTTCGCGCCGGCCTGCATGACCGGTTCGACGGCATCATCCGCATCGCCGACTACCAGGGCCGCATGATGCCGGCGGCGACGCGGGACCGGTCCGTCACCGTCCACAACTGGGTGCTACCGCAAAGCGGCGCCCTGAGCCGGGAGGCGGCGCGGGCCGCCCTGGGCCTGCCGTATGACGCGCCGGTCATTGGGGGCATGGGCCGCTTGGAACTGGGCAAGGGCTTTGACGTCCTGGTGGCGGCCTACGCCCGCCTGCGCGCCCACCGGCCCGACGCGCGACTGGTGCTGTTCGGGCAGGGGGCCGAGATGCCCGCGCTGCGGGACCAGGTGGCCCAGTTGGCCTTGGGTGACAGTGTGGTCTTCGCCGGCTTCCGCCCCGACGTGCGGCGCTACCTTTCTGCCTTGGACCTGGGTGTCGTCTCCTCCCGGCATGAGCCCTTCGGCCTCACGCTGCTGGAATATGCCGACGCCGGCGTGACGCTGGTGGCCACCCGCACGGGCGGCCCGCTGGAAATCCTGGGCGCGGATTACCCCTTCCTCTGCCCGCCGGAGGATGCGCCCGCCATGGCCGACACGCTATTGGCGGCGCTGGACGGTCGCGTGTCCGCGCCCACCATCGATCTCACCCGCTTCCGGCCCGAGGTCCAGATGGCCAAGGTCGGCGCCTTTTACGCCCAACTGGCCGGCGTCCACGCGCCCGTTTCCGTTTAGGGCCGGACCTGCCCATTGTCCGGCTTGCCCGCCGCTGGCGCTTCCCTTCTTCTGAAGCGAACCGAAAGGGGGCGGGCGTGCGGGCGGTGATTTTCCTTCTAATTCTGATGGCGATGCTGGCGGCGCCAGCGGCCCCGGCGCGGCCGGTCGCGCCCTTCAGCGCCCTGGTGGCGGACTACGACGCCCTGCTGCAGGACAAGACGGGGGACGGCCGCTGCCTGCCCGATGTCAGCCCCGAGGCGGCGGCCGCCCGGCGGGAGCGGATGGCCGCCTTCGTTCGGCGATTGGAAACCGTCGATCCCAAGGGCCTGTCGTCCGCCGACGCCCTCACCTATCGCTTCATGCGCTGGGACGCGGCCGACCGGCTGGCCGGTATGGCCTTCGACCTGGATCGCATGCCGTTCAACAGCGACAGCGGTTTCTACGCCACCCTGACCTACGCCGCCAACCGCACCAACGTCCGCACCGAGGCGGAGGCTGAGGCATGGTTGTCCTGCCTGGAGGCGGCACCCGGCTACTACGCGGCCAACATCGCCAACGCGCGACGCGGCATCGCCACCGGCTTCGTCCAGCCCCGCCTGATCGTGGACGCGGTGCTGGAGATCGCGCGCAAGCAGGCCGGCACGCCGGTGGAGGAGGATGGCTTGCTGGCGCCGTTGGCCGCACCCCCGTCTGTGGCGCCGGCGGACCAGGCGGCGGCGTGGCGGGCGCGGGCGCGCCAGCTGCTGGTGGACAAGGTGCGGCCGGCCCAGCGCGCCTTCGTCACCTTCCTGGAACAGGAATACCGCCCGGCGGCACCGGAAAGCCTGGCGGCCCGCGACCTGCCTGACGGGGCGGCCTATTACGGCTGGGCCGTGCGCCACCACACCACCACCACCCTGACGCCGGACGCCGTGCACGAGATCGGACTGAAGGAGGTGGCGCGCATCCGCGCGGAGATGGAGGCGCTGATCGCCCGCACCGGCTTCACCGGCGGCTTCAGGGACTTCCTGGCCTTTCTGCGCACCGACCCCCGCTTTTACGTCACCACGCGCCGGGCCCTGCTGGAGAAGGCGTCGGAAATCGCCAAGCGTATCGACGACCAGCTGCCCGCCCATTTCGGCCGCCTGCCGCGCCTGACCTATGGTGTACGTGAGGTGCCGCGCGATATCGAGGACACGTACACCACCGGTCGCTATTTCCCCGGCGACGCCGCCAAGGGCATCGCCGGCGGCTTCATGGTCAACACCGGAAAGCTGGACCAGCGTCCCCTTTATGAATTGCCGGCCCTGGCCCTGCATGAGGCGGTGCCGGGCCATCACCTGCAAACCTCCCTGGCGGGGGAACTGGAGGATCTGCCGCCCTTCCGCCGCCGCGCCTACCTCAACGCCTATGGCGAGGGCTGGGGCCTTTATTCCGAACAGATGGGGGAGGAGATGGGCATCTACCGCGACGAGTATGAGCGGTTCGGGCGCCTGTCCTTCGACATGTGGCGGGCCTGCCGCCTGGTGGCCGACACCGGCATCCATTGGAAGCACTGGACCCTGGACCAGGCCCGCGCCTGCTTCACCGACAACACCGCCCTGGCCCCCCACAACATAGAGACGGAGCTGCGGCGCTACATCGGCTGGCCGGGCCAGGCACTGGCCTACAAGATCGGGGAGTTGAAATTGCTGGAACTGCGTCAGCGGGCGCAGGAGAAGCTGGGCGATCGTTTCAATGAGCGCGCCTTCCACGACGCCGTGCTGCTGGCCGGATCCCTGCCCCTGGACCTGCTGGAGGACCGGGTGGACGATTGGATCAAGGCCCAGCCCAAGCCCTGATCACCGGTCCCCTTTATCGGCCCATCTCGCGCAGCCAGGCGGCGTGGAAGGCGCGGATGCGCCCCTCGTTCCCGCCCAGCAGGGCCGGGCGGTCCATCTGCATCGTGCCGGCCCAGGCGGCCTCCGCCACCGTCTGGTCCTCGGCCAGCAGGCGGCGGTTGAAATCGGCCAGGTGGGCCTCGACGCCCGCCCGGGCGGCGGCGCTGGCACCTGGCTGCTGCCTGGCCAGCGACAGGCGATAGCGCAGGGTGCTGCGGCCCGGCTGGACCCCGCCATCGGGGCCGTACACCGGTTCGTACGTCTGTACGCTGGCCATCAGGCCGGCGGTCAGGCCGATCGCCAGGTTGGGGAATATGATGGCGTGGTCATAGTTGGTGAAACGGGTCAGCGGCGTCAGCTTCAGCCGCTTGGCCACCCCATCCCACCAGCGCCGCGTCTCCGCCGTCAGGCCGATGGTGCCGGTGCTGTGCGGGCCATGCTCGGCGCAGATCCAGGCGCCCTCCGTCACCGTGCGGAACGTTTCCGGGTGCACGGCATCGACGTGATAGACCTCCAGCACGTTTTCCATGCCCATCTTCCAGTCCGCCCGCCAGTCCAGCGGCGCCTGGCTGAAGGGGGCGGCGAAGCCGTCGGAGACGGCGTCGAGCCAGGTGCCCAGGGGGCCCAGCCACTCATCCAGGGGGGCGCCGCCGGGGACCAGGCGGACGAAGATGAATCGCCCACGCGCGGCCACCTCATACCGGGCCAGGGCCAAGGCCGCCTTGTCCGCCCTGTCCAGGTGGAAACAGGCGTCGTTGCCGGGGATGCCCATGGGCACGCCGTCGCGGTTATAGGTCCACCCGTGGTAGGGGCAGCGCAGGGGGCCCTGGCCGCTGTCGGTGGCGTGCAGGCGGGCGTAGCGGTGGGAACAGACGTCGCGGAAGGCGCGGATGTCGTCGTCGAAGCGCTGCACCACCACGGGCACGCCGGCGATGGTGCGCACCAGATAGCCGTCGGGGGCCGCCACCTCGTCCAGGAAGCCCACGAAGTGCCACAGGCGGGGGAACAGATCCCGCGTTTCCGCCGTCGCGGTGGCGGCGCCATAGTCGTTTGGCCCCAGCGCGGCCCGCATACCCTCTATCCTGTCCGTCATCACGCCGTTCGTCCGCCCCCTGATCACATCCCGTCAATCACATCCCGTCCAATCACATCCAGTTCAATCACAGCCGGCCTTGTCCTGATGCCACCGAAACCGCATTCTGCCCGGCATGGCCAGTGTGACCGAAGCCCTCTCCGCTGCCTATGAGCATCACGTCGCCGGCCGGCTGGACGCGGCGGTGACGCTCTATGGCCGCATACTCGACGCCGAACCCCGCAACCATGCCGCCCTCCATTTCCTGGGCTTGGCCCGCATCCAACTGGGTGACCTGGACGGCGCCACCGAAAGCATGACGCTGGCGGCGGCGGTGTCGCCCGACAATCCCACCTATCGCAGCAACCTGGGCACGGCGCTGAAGGCGCAGGGCCGGTTCGATTTGGCAGAAGAAGCCTATCGGCAGGCGCTTGCCATTGATCCCGGTCATGTGGACGCCATGGCCAACCTGGGCGGGGTGCTGCATGCCACCGGCCGGCTGGCCGCCGCCATCGCCTGCCTGGAGCGGGCCCTGCCCCTGGCGCCCGACCATGCCGTCACCCTGATCAACCTGGGTGTGGCCCTGACCGACCGGGGACAGCTGCCCCGGGCGCTGACGCTGCTGCGGCGCGCGGTGGCGGTCACCACCCCCGCCCCAGGCCAGCCTTTGGGCGAGCGGGGCGGCGAGGCGCGCTGGAACCTGGCCGTGGCCTTGCTGATGGCGGGTGATTACGCCGCCGGCTGGCCGCAGTTCGAGGCGCGGCGGTATCGATCCGGCCATGTGCTGGCGCGTCCGCCCGGGGTTGAATGGGATGGGTCCGATCCCGCCGGCCGCACCATCCTGGTCCACAGCGAACAGGGACGGGGCGACAGCCTGCAATTCGCCCGTTTCATCGCCCCGCTGGCGGCCCGGGGCGCCCGTGTGGTGCTGGCCTGCCAGCCGGAACTGGTGCGCCTGCTGACCACCGTCCCCGGTGTCGCCCAGGTGGCGTCCATTGGCGACCCGCTGCCGGCCTATGACGCCTATTGCCCACTGCTCAGCCTGCCGGCCCGGCTGGGCCTGGCCACGGCCGCGGATCTGGCCACCCCCGGCCCCTATCTGGATCTGGCGCCGGACGGGGCGCAGAGGACGGCGTTCGCCGCCCGGCTCGACGCGGCGGCGGCGGGGCGGCGGCGGGTGGGCCTGTGCTGGGCGGGCGCCCCCACCAACATCGTGGACGCGCGGCGCAGCCTGGATCCGGCCCTGCTGGTACCCCCCCTGCGGACGATAGGGACGCGTTTCGACGATCAGGTGGCCTTCGTCAGCCTGCAAAAGGGCGGCCCCGCCGCCCCGGCCGATCTGGGCCTCATCGATTGGACGGCGGAGCTCGCGGACTATGCCGACACCGCCGCCCTGGTGGCCAACCTGGATCTGGTCGTCACCGTCGACACCTCCGTCGCCCATCTGGCCGGCGCCCTGGGCCGGCCCGTCTGGCTG
>NZ_BACU01000018.1 GCF_000333275.1 Azospirillum sp. B4
AGGCGGACATCCTGGTAGCGGCGGTACTCGTACACGTCGTCGATGCTGCCACGGTACAGTTCCACCACGTCGCAGCGGATGGCCTCGTCCCCGCCAGCGCAGTCGCGCTGCAGCTTGGCCAGGGTCTCGCGCAGCGCGCGGCTGTAGTCGGCGCCGTCGCGGCCGGCCACGGCCTCCTTCACCTGGGGGGTGACGTCGGTGATGCCGAGCAGCTGGTTGGCCTCCACGTCCGGGCATTTCACCTCGTCCTCCGGCCGGGCGGCGTAGAACCCCTCCTCCACCAGGTTGCGCGTGGCGGAGGATAGCTGCTGCAGGCAATCGCGGGCGCAATGGTGGTTGGTCTGCACCAGGCCGGTGGCCGAGACGAAGGACGCCGAACAGCCCCGGGGCAGGCGTAGCGAGGCCGCGCGGATGTGGTCCAGCCACTGGGGGGTGGGGTCGAAGCCGTAGGCTTCCTGGACCTTGGCGCTTGGGAAGTGGTTGAAGGTCCACATGCCTTCATCGGCACGGGCGCCGGCGGTGAAAAGCATGGCGAAGCAGCCGCCCAGCGCGGCCGCCTGCACATGGGTAAGCCCCACACGCATGGTCCTGTCCTCAAACGATGCCATCCCGTACCCGTGACCCCAGCCTCCCCGCCCGGGCGGTACGTCCATAGCATAAGCCCGGCACGCCTGGCCGGGGGACAGGATTTTGTAACGGAAGTGCAAATGTTGCAAGGGCCGGACGCGGAAAACCCCAGGGAAGCCCTGGGGTTTCGCTTGACCATATCCTTGAGAACGGGCGCCGTCAGTTGACGATGCGCCACGACCCGTCCGGCTGCTGGCAGGCCGTGCCCACCTGCTGGCTGGGACGGCCCGCCACAGTGATGGTGGAGGTGTATTCGCGGCAATTGGCCTGGTCGTACACCGGCTTGGCCGCCACCGCCTGGACAGGCTGGGCGACGGGCACCGGCTGTTGCACCACCACCGGGGCCGGGGCCGGCGCGACGTACACCGGCGGGGCATAGTAGGGGTACGGGTATGCCGCCGGATAGGGCGCCCAGTACGGGTCGCGCCAGCGCCAGTAGGGATCGTGCCAATAGGGGCCGTAGGCCGGCCAGACGGGACCGATGCCGACGCCCACGCTGACGAAGGTGCGGGCCGACGCCGGGGCGCTACCGCCGGCCAGGGCCAGCACCGCCACCACCAGCGACATCATCACCAGGAACGGTGCCTTGAACGCGCGCTGCATGATCATCCTCTTGCAAGGGACGGGACCCGGTGGCCCGCCCACGACCGCCCTTAATGCCGGAGAACAGAATGCCGGAGAGACGGCCCCGGGGCGCGCGGGACCGGCCTTCTCTCTATAATACGTGATTGTGGCCTTTACCTGACGGCCGGCGGCCGCGGCATTTGGTGTACCCAATTGGAAAAGGCCCGCGGGGAAGCGAGTCCCCGCAGGCCTTTCGTCAACGCGGGCCGTTCCGCCTCAGCGGCCGCCCAGTTCCTTGGACAGGCGGTTGGCGTGGTAGATCTTGGCCAGCGCCTCCTTCAGGGCGCCGACCGAGACCCAGACGGCGCGGTTGACGGAGCCGTCATAGCCGTAGTCGCCGCCCAGCGATTGGATGTTGCCGTCGAAGATCAAGCCCACGACCTCCGCGTCCTTGTTGATGACGGGGGAGCCGGAGTTGCCGCCGATGATGTCGTTGGTGCTGACGGCATCGAACTTCTGCGACGGGTTGATGGCACCCTTGGCCTTCAGCCAGCTGTCCGGCAGGGCGAAGGGGAAGGCCCCGGTGGCCCGCTCGAAGGTGCCGCCCATCGTGGTGAAGGGGGCGACGTGCTGGCCATTCTGCTCATAGCCCTTCACCGTGCCGTAGGACACGCGGGGGCTGAAGGTGGCGTCCGGATAGATCGAGGTGCCGTGCACCTTGAACATGGCCTGGGCGATGTAGCCGGCGTTCTTCTGCTGCACGGCCGACACGTTGGCCTCCACATCCCGGCGGGCGGCCAGGGCATCGGCGTCGATCAGCTTGGCGAACATGATCATCGGGTCGGTGGAGGCGTCGATGGCGGCCTGGCCGCCGTCCAGCAGGCGCTTGCGCTCCGCCGGGTCGCCCAGGGTGGAGCCCTTCACCAGGTCGTCGGCGATCTGGTCGGCCGACCGGGCGCCGAAGACCTTCTTCACCAGGGGGTCGTCCGGGCCCAGCTGGCGCTGCATGTACACCAGTTGCATGCGCATCAGCGTGCGCTCCAGCTCGGCATAAAGCGGGCTGTTGGACAGCAGGCGCTGGCGGATGAAGGGGAAGTTGGCCTCGGTGTACTCGCGCAGGCGCTTGCCGTCCGGCAGGGTGCGCTCGCTGGCCGCCCGGACCAGGTTGCGGGCGAAGGTGAACATGTCGGACTGGGTGAAGCTGCGGCCCCCCTCCAGCACCTCATAGCGCTTGCCGACGATGCCATAGTGGTCGACCGACCTGGCGATGGCGGCCCAGGGATCGCCATACTGCTGCTTCAGGGCCGGGTCGGCGTCGATGATGGCCTTCAGTTCCGCCTCATCCTTGCGCTTGGCGGTGATCAGGGCCGGATCGACCAGGGTCTGCAGGCCGCCATACAGCGCCTTGTAGCTGTTCTCGACGCTGAACAGCTTGGTGCGGGCGATACGGGCGTTCTCCACCCCCTGCGCCGTGAACTGCAGCAGGATGCCGCGCAGTTCCGCCAGGTACAGCAGGCGGTCGGGCAACATGTGGTCGCGGTCGAACTCCAGTTCCGACACCGTGTCCAGGCGCTCCGTCCGGCCGGGGTTGCCGGAGGTGAAGACCAGATCGCCCTCGTTCGCGTCCTTGGCGGCGTAGGGGAAGTAGGTGGCCTTCGTGTTCAGCGGCTTGCCGTCCTTGTCGTAGACGCGGACGTAGGAGACGTCGAGGTCATAGCGCGGGAACTCGAAATTGTCGGGATCGCCGCCAAAGAAGGCGATGTCCTCCTCCGGCGCGAACACCAGGCGCACGTCCTGATAACGGCGGTACTTGTACAGATTGTAGGCACCGCCATGGTACAGCTCGACCACGTCGCAGCGGATGTCGTCGGCGCCGCCGGTGCATTCCTTTTGCATGGCGGCCTGCACCTCCTTCAGCGCGGCGGAGAAGGCGTCGCCCTCCTTGCCGGTGGTGGCGGCGTTCACCCGCTGGGTCACGTCCGTGATCTGGAGAAGCTGGTTGGCCTCCATATCAGGGCACTTGGCCTCATCCTTCAGCTCGGCGGCGTAAAAGCCGTCCTTGATGTGGTTATGTTCGGCCGTGGACAGCTGGGCGATGCAGGACCGGGCGCAGTGATGGTTGGTCTGGATCAGGCCGCTGGCCGAGACGAAGGCGGCGGAGCAGCCACGCGCCAGCCGGACGGAGGCCAGCTGCACCCGCTCCAGCCATTTGGGATCGGGGCTGAAGCCATAGGCCTGCTTCACCGCGGCGCTGGGGAAGTTGTTGAAGGTCCACATGCCTTCATCGGCGCCCGCCACGCTGGGCGCCAGCAGCAGGCCGGCCAAAGCCGCCGCCGCCAGGGCGCTCAAGGGGGCGCCCTTCAGGAAATCACGCATCTCAGATGATCCTCACGACAGGTCGAAGCCGGTGCCCCGCAGCCCGGTTTTTCGACTTGCACCATTTCTGTCGTGAGATTGCAAGGGGACAGCCACCGGCCTATCCGCCCGCGGCCCCCTGGGCGATGTCAGGCCGCCATCCCGTCCATCATCATCTCGGGCAGGGCGTCGGGAAACTCCGGCGCCTGGTCGAAGGGGGCCATGGCCGACAGGCTGTCGGTGCGGAAGAAATAGACCATGTGGCTTTTCAGCGGGGTGCGGCCCGGGGGCGGCGGGGCGTTGCGGTCGCGGCCCCAGCGGCGGGGATCCACCACCGTCAGGCCATACTCCGGCAGGGCCTGGCGCTTCTTGGCCAGGGCCACCAGCCGGGCCTTGAACACCTTCAGGTCGCTTTCGGCGCCGACGCGCAGGCGCAGCTTCTCGATGTTCATCTTGAAGGCGCCCTGGTTGCCGCAATGGGCGCGCGCGATCTCATAGAGCCGCTTTTCCGTGGGCGACAGCTTGAAGTAATCGGGATGGTAGGTGAGGATCTTGCGGTCCTTGACCACCGCCCGGTACAGCCAGTCGCATAGCTGCACGGTCAGCGACTTCATCGTCTTGCCGCCGTCCTTGTCCCGGCGATAGTTGATGCGGTAGTCCAGCACCCAGGAGAAGGCGCCCGTTTCCCCCTCGCCACCCGTTTCCAGGTTGGTCAGCACCTGGGTGGACTGCAGGCGCTTCAACGCGTCCTCCAGCCGCTGATAGGCGGTGTTGGTGGCATGGATGCCCACCACGCGGAAGAAGTCGTGGCCGGTGAAGGTCAGCCGCGGGCTGACCGGCTCGCCCCGGTTCAGTTTGTCCTGGATCAGGGACACGAGGTAGATCAGCACCTCCTTGTCCCAGATGTTGGCGACGCCGTGCTTGGTGCCGGTCACCTCAATGCGGACGGTGCCGTCGTCGTAGACGGGCAGTTCCGTCACCGTCTCCTTGCTGAGGGCGAAGAAGTTGAAGACCATGACCAGGCGGTCGTTCTTCACCTTGCCGATCAGGGGGCTGTCCAGCGCCAGGGCCAACTGGCTGCCGGCCATGGGGGCTTCCACCATGGGCGGAACGGAAACCATGTCCGCAGAAATCCTGTCCGCGGCCCGTGTCGTCGTCCCCGCCATTGTCGCCACCCTTCACACACAAAGCAGGCCCCATCCACCATGGACCGGGCATTCGGACTCCGGATGATGAACGCGGCCAATCGTCGTCGCCAACGGCAAAAACGCGGTTGGTTGCCGATCCCTTGAGATTTTACCCGGCCCACCCCCAAAATCTGGTGTGTCGTTCGAGTCGAAACGGGGAGTCGGTATCCAAACCCGTGATTCCCGGTAACTGATCCCTTGAGTCGACTCGGCCCAGGATCCGGGCGACTCCTCCACCGGCCCATTTTGGGGTCGGACTCGGGGTTGGGGTGAGTCGGATCGCGGTATCGGAGTCCGAAACGGGCCCGCCCTGAGCCCCAAGCTCAAGGGATCGGCAACCGGATTTGAGGAAACGGCAACCAAGATCAAGGCTACGGATACCGACTCCGGCCGACTCGTCCCTTTTTCCTCTCAAGGGTTCGGATACCGGATTTGCCGGCACCAGGGTTCGGTAACCTTCGTCCAAGGGTTCGATGACCCAGGGCCCGAGGGTTTGGAGTCCGGAACCCCAGGGTTCGGATACCGGGAGTCGCGGGAACCGTTACCAAAACCCCTGTTAAGCAATTGGGAAAGCGGCATTTTCCGGGGTCGTAACAGTTAAACCCTGAATCTGTTTAACCCTGAATCCTTTTAAGGAAACCATCCACAGGCCAGGCTTTCAGCGCCGGAGATAACGGGACCGGGATCAGGCTTGGCGGGTTCCAGCGCCGATGTGACTGTTGAGCTCGTCCAACGATCGGTATGCGCTCGGAATCGGATTTCGTTCGAAAACCCAGGAAATCCGCCACTCTGGTCAGGCTGTGCCAGGCGATGGGAAATGGTATCCGTTCCCTTGAAGATCGGGGTCCGCCAAGTAGAAGATCGGCGCCAACTCCAGTCACGATCGCCCCGCTTTCAAGGTTACAGTTACCAAAGCCATCGCCTCAACCAGTTGTTCAAAACCCATCAGCGAATTTTTCCGCCGAATTGGGAAAAAATCGATTGTCCATCAGTTATCCGCATCTTTGCCTAAAGATCGCGGTTGGCGTCCGGATCGCGGTTGGGCATTATCCGCCCATCTTTGGCAGCCCCTCGGATACACCGATGACCACCGATGTCAGCACGCCCGCCGATCTTGATACCCCAGCCAGCGATGACCCCCTGCAAATCTTCCTGGACCACTCGGAAGGCTGTGACGCCATCCAGCGCAAGATCATCGAGGTGCAGGCCTATCCCGGCCACGCCAAGAGCCTGCGCCTGTTCCCGACCTCCGAAGCCGCGCGTCTCATCCGCATCTCCGAAAGCCATCTGCGCGCCCTGCTGAAGAATGAGCAGTTCCCCCAAGGCACGGTCATCGGCGGCAATAACCGCCGCGGCTTCACCCTGGCGGAGGTGAACCAGATCAGGCGGCAACTGTTCCAGCAGACCGGCGATGTGCGCTATCGCGTGGGTCGCGACCGGGAAGCGGGGGAGAAGCTGTCGGTCATCACCGTCGCCAACTTCAAGGGGGGTGCGGCCAAGACCACCCATTCCGTCCATCTGGCACAGTATCTGGCCCTGCAAGGCTACCGCGTGCTGATGATCGATCTGGACAGCCAGGCCAGCGCCACCTCGCTGTTCGGCTTTGTCCCGGATGAGCAGTTCGACCGTCTGGACACCCTGTACCGTCTGTTCACCCTGGACGACAGCCAGCGCGTCAACGATCTGCGGCCGCTGATCCAGAAGACCTACTGGGATGGACTGGACGTCATTCCCGCCAACCTGGGCCTGTACTCCACGGAGTTCGAGGTGCCGGTACGACAGATGCGGCAGCGGGAGTTGCGCTTCTGGCGTATCCTGCAGGACGCCTTGCCGACGATCGATCAGGACTATGACATCATCGTTTGCGACTGCCCCCCATCGCTCAGCTACCTGTCGATCAATGCCGTGATGGCGGCGAACTTCCTGCTGATCCCGATTCCGCCCTCCATGCTGGACTTCAGCTCCGCCGGCAGGTTCTTCCGCATGGTCTATGAGACCCTGTCCACCCTGGCGCAGGCCGAAGGCGGGCGGGTGAAGACCTTCGACGCCGTGCGCCTGCTGGTCTCCAAATACCAGACGGCCGACACCAACCAGAGCCAACTGGTGAAGTGGATGGGCAGCATCTTCGCCGACACGCTGCTGGAAAACCGCATGGCCCTGACCACCGGCCTGGATAGCGCCGGCAACCTGAAGCAGAGCTATTATGAGCTGGAGGCCAGCGACGTGAACCGCCGCACCTATGAGCGCGGCCTGGAATATCTGAACAACGTGAACGCCGAGATCGAGCGCGTCATCTGGGACATCTGGAAGCGTACGCCGGCACGGGAGGGAGCGCGATGAGCCGCAAGGACAGAATGGCCGAACTGGACAATGCCATCGGCGACCTGACCGCCACCCGGGCGGCGCGGCCGGCTTCCCCCCGCTCGGCGATTCCCATTGTCAATCAGATCGAGAGCGTATTCCAGGATAGTGCCAAGGAACTGGAAACCTTGCGCGACAGCGGCCGCGTGCTGCTGGAACTGGACCCGTCGGAAATCCACGGCACCCAGTATCAGGACCGTCACGCCGCCGCCTTCGCCGACGCCGCCTTCGCCACCCTGGTTCAGGACATCCTCCGTCATGGCCAGTTGGCGCCGGTACTGGTGCGGCCCGCCGCTGAGGGGGAGGGGTATGAGCTGATCGCCGGTCATCGCCGTACCGCCGCCTGCCGCCAGCTGGGCCGTAAGGTGGTGGCGCGGGTGATGCAGGCGGACGACCGCGACCTGCTGATCAAGATGGTTCAGGAGAATGAGGCCAGGGCCGACATCTCCGCCTATGAGCGGGCGGTGCAGCTGAAGACCGTGCTGGATACCGGGTTGATGAGCCGCGCGGAGCTGATGGAGCGGCTGGATTTCAGCAAGGGTCATCTGTCCAACCTGCTGAAGTTCGCGGAGTTGTCGGCCACGGTCATCGCCGCGCTGGAGGACCCACGCCCGCTGAAGATCAGCGATGGCGCCAAGCTGGCCCGCCTGATGGCGGAGAGCGAGGAGGCTGCAGCGCGGGTGGAGGCTGCGGCGGCCGACCTCAGCAATCGTGGCGGAGACGAGGGACTGGGCTTCAGCGCCCGGCTGCGGACGTTGATGGCGGCGGCGCAGGGCGAGGTGGTGGCGGAGCCGGAGGCTGGTGGTGAGCGGGTTATCCGGTCCCGTACCGGTCAGGTGTTGGTGCGGCTCTCCCTCCATGAAGGCCGGCCCATCCTGCGTCTCGCGGCGGGGCTGCCGCCGCAGGCGTTGGATGCGCTGTTCGCCCAACTGCCCGACGCGCTGCGTCGTTGCGGTCTGGATGTGCCGGATTGAAGCGGGTGCCTAGATGCTGGCATCGGCGTGCCAGCCGGTTTTTCTGAAAAAACTTCCCAAGAGCCCCGTCCGTTGTGGTGGGGCTTTTTCTTTAGTGCGCCAGGCATGGCGCGAGGTGCGTGAGCACCGAGAACCGGTTGGAAGCCGGCTTGTGACAACGACGTTGAAATCCTCTACGGGCCGTGGTGATGGGAACCGTTAGCCGAACAGCCAGGGCGTTACCGCGAGGTTCGGTCTGAAGGAAGCTGTAAGCAAAGTGCTGATGCCGCTGTTCGATCCGGACTTCTCCGGGCCCTCCCACGGGTTCCGTCCCGGACGGAACGCCCACCAGGCGGTGCGGGCCGCGCGGTCGCACATGGCGGCTGGATTGCGCTGGGAGGTGGACCTGAGGTGCCGCGGTTGAGCCGCCGCTACCTTCAGGCAGGATTCTGGCTGTGGCGCAAATTGCGCTGCTGCCTCTGGCGCCAATGGAAACACCCGTGTCCCCGGGGCCACGAACCTGATGCGGCGGGGATTGGATGGGGCTCGCGCATGGGCGTCCGCCACCAACGGACGCGGCCCCTGGTGGGGTGCTGGGGCCAGCCACATGAACGGCGCTCACCGGAAATCCTTCTCCGGCACTCTCGGGCAGCCATCCCTCATGGCGACCCATCAACGCCTAGACCACGCTTCATGAACCACCGTATATGGGCGCCAGAAGAGGGGGGTGGCTCAAGGGAATGGTTACCAAAGTTTTTTCGGAAAAACGGGCCCGGATGCGCGACGGTGAGGAAAACCTTACTCCACCATATAGGCGCGATAGGCGTCCCGGCCGGAAATCTCCAACACCACCCGATCACGGCGCAGACCGTCCAAAAGGGTACGGGCGGCGGTACCGCTCATGTCCAGGGCCTGGGCCAGGCGGCCGGACGTGACCACGGGCTGGGCCAGCAGGAAAGCGGCCACCTGCGGACCGCGGGAGGTGGAGCGCTTGGGCCGCAAGGCATCCGCCAGCCGCGCCTCGGCCAACCGCAAGCGCCGCAGCAATATTTCGCCCCGGGTCAGGGAACGGATGGCGGCGTTGAGGAAGGCCGGCAGCCACCCCTCGTCCCGGTCCGGCCTATACTCCATGGCATGTCCCAGGAAGCCTACGGACGGCATCAGCACTGGGCCGCCGACGAAGGCGGGATGGGTGGGGCTGGCGATGGTATCCGAACCCTCGAGGGAAACATCGTCCACCCCCCGTCGGCGGGCCGGCACCAGCCCCTGGCGGGCGGGCCACCAGGCCGCCAGCAGGCGACCCAGTGCCGCCCCGGCGGTACGGTCCGCGCGGGTCCGGTGCCAGTGGGCCAAAAAGGCGGCGGCACCGATGAGGGCCGGGGCGGAGCGGAACCGGGCAAGGACGTCGGGGGCCAGGGCTGACTGCAACACCAGCCAACGTTCCTCGGCATCCACGTCATCCCCAACCCCATTCCACAGGGAGAAGCCGGCGGCCTTGGTCTGCCGGGTGCGATCCAGCGCCGCCAGACGCAGCGGGGTGTAAAGATGGCGGGGATGACGAGCCGCCAGCCGACGTACCAGGTCATAGATGGGCAGGGCTTGGGCCAAGTCCGGATCAGGGGCGCGGTCCAGGCTGTCCCAGGCCAGCAGGCGCAGGTCGGCGGTATCCACCAGGATGCCGTTCAGCCGGGCGGAGGCAGCCGCCTCCTCAATGGCCATGCGGTTGACCCAGCCGGCGGAGACAGCGGCGCTGCTGGCGGCAAGGCCAGTGTCCAGCCGGACCAGGGCGGCGGAGGCTGCCTCCAGCGCCATCAATTCCGGCGTGGCATAAGGGCGGCACAGGTCATCTTCGTCCGTGGGGTGCGTTACGGCCGGGACAGGGGGGGCGGTGGCGGCGTGGGTCTTGGGTTGGGCGGGGGCGTAGGGGTTCCCCGGCGTTTCCCACCAGTCTTCACTCATGTTTCCACCCGTCCATAGATTACGGAAACATTGGACACGTACAGGGTGGAAAGCAAGTTAATACGATATTAGCTTTCCCCAAGCGTAGCCACCGTTCTCGAAGGGCGGCCGGGTGGTCACAGGTATTTGGTGATCTCCGCCATCTCCGCCAGGCGGGCCCGGGTCTGCTGGGGCAGGGGGCCGGTGGCCTCCTCCAGGTGATGCTCGATATGGTGCAGCACCAGGGCGACCTTGGCCTTGTCCACGGCCTTGACCACGGCCTGCAATTGCTGGGCGACGGTCAGGGCATCGCGCCCCTCCTCCACCATCTGCACAATCTTGGCGAAGTGGCCTTGGGCCCGCTTCAGGCGGTTCAGGATGTCGGGGGTTGTCGCATGGGTCATACCTTGACTCGTATCCCCCCTGGGGGGTTAAGTCAAATTGCCAGTAGGGAGTTGTCGAGCGATGTGCTGCCGCGCCGCCGTTGAGAAGACCTATCGCCAGATGCGGGCCTCCGGCGCGCCGGATCAGCATGCCTATGAGGCGGCCTTGGTGCTGTACCGCTATAACCATCCAGAGGATGCGGTGCCGGTGGCGGAGGCCGCCGTGGCCCTATGGACCGGCCACAGCCGGATGCAGTGAGGCCTATCGGAATTTGACCGCAAGACCCGGGATGTTGGGGGCCGAGCCTGGGGCTACACCAGGGGCATGAACGACACCATATCAGGATGACGACCATGCCCCCCGCGAACGCGCTCTCCGTTCCCATGAAGGCCGCTCCGACCACCACCGCTCCGGCTGCCCATTCCGACCCGCGCTGGCAAGCGGTGCTGAACCGGGACGCCGGCCAGGACGGCCGCTTCGTCTATTCGGTGAAGACCACCGGCGTCTATTGCCGGCCCTCCTGCCCCTCGCGCCTGGCCAAGCCCCAGAACGTCGCCTTCCATGACAGTTGCGCTGCGGCGGAGCGCGCGGGCTTCCGCCCCTGCAAGCGCTGCAAGCCGGACCAGCAGGGCACCGCCCAGCGGCAGGCCCAGCTGGTGGCCGACGCCTGCCGCGCCATCGAGACGGCGGAGGAGGCCCCGGGCCTGGAGGAACTGGCGGGCCAAGCCGGTCTCAGCCCCTATCACTTCCATCGCGTGTTCAAGGCCGTCACCGGCCTGACACCCAAGGCTTACGCCACGGCCCACCGCGCGCGGCGGGTGCGGGATGAACTGGCCCGCCCCGGCGCCACCGTCACCACCGCCCTCTACGATGCCGGCTTCAACGCCAGCAGCCGCTTCTATGAGGCGGCGGAAAGCCTGCTGGGCATGCGGCCGGGCGACTATCGCGCCGGCGGCACCAATGCCGACATCCGCTTCGCCGTCGCCCAGTGCAGCCTGGGCGCCATCCTGGTGGCGCGCAGCGACCGGGGGATTTGCGCCATCACCCTGGGCGATGATCCGGAGGCGCTGGTGCGCGATCTTCAGGACCGCTTCCCCAAGGCGTGCCTGACGGGGGACGATGCGGAGTTCGATGCCCAGGTGGCCCAGGTGGTGGGCTTTGTCGAGGCGCCGCGCCTGGGCCTGGGCCTGCCGCTGGACGTGCGTGGCACAGCGTTCCAGCAACGGGTGTGGCAGGCGCTTCGCGCCATCCCGGCGGGGGAGACCGCCAGTTATGCCCAGGTGGCGGCCAGCATCGGTGCGCCCAGGGCGGTGCGCGCCGTGGCCCAGGCCTGCGCCAACAACTCCATCGCCGTCGCCATTCCCTGCCACCGCGTGGTGCGCACTGACGGCGCCCTATCGGGCTATCGTTGGGGGGTGGAGCGCAAGCGCAGTCTGTTGGCGCGGGAGCGGGCGTGATGGATGAAGTGGCGCGCCAAAGTGATGGCATTGCCAGCATTGCTGACTATGACTGGACCGCGATCTTCCGGGATCTGGACGCGTACGGTTGTGCGGTACTGCCCAAGGTGCTGACCGCCGAGGCGTGCCGGGACCTCTCCGGCCTGTACGTGCTAGACCAGGGCTTCCGCAGCCGGGTGGTCATGGGCCGGCACGGCTTCGGCATGGGGGAGTACAAGTATTGGGCCTACCCCCTGCCGGCCACGGTACAGGCCTTACGCGCCAGCCTTTATCTAAGGTTGGCGCCGTTGGCCAACCGATGGAACCAGCGCTTGGGGGAGGGTGTCCGCTACCCGGATGCCCACGCCGACTTCCTGGCGCTGTGTCACCAGGCGGGGCAGGTACGGCCCACCCCACTGCTGCTTCAGTATGGGGCGGGCGACTACAACTGCCTGCACCAGGATCTGTATGGGGAGCGTGTGTTCCCCCTGCAGGTCGCCGTCCTGCTGTCGGAACCGGGGCGTGACTTCACGGGCGGAGAGTTCGTCATCACCGAACAGCGGCCGCGCCTGCAGTCGCGGGCGGAGGTGGTGCCCCTGCGGCAGGGCGACGGCGTCATCTTCGCCGTCCACCACCGGCCGGTCTCCGGGACGCGGGGCAGCTATCGCGTCACCCTGCGTCATGGCGTCAGCCGCATCCGTTCCGGCCAGCGCCGCACCCTGGGTGTCATCTTCCATGATGCTGTTTAGGACTTCCTCAAGCGCCGGCGGGGCATCCGCCCCTTGGCTATCCTCGCTGCGCCCTTCGGTGCTCGCTCCGGCGGGCGCGGTCGCGCCCTACAGCGGCATGAGGTTCAACCTCATGCCGCAGCCTTAAGCGCTATATAGGCATATATAGGGCGTGCTGCGCCGTCAGCTGGGGCTGGCGATCTTGACCTGGCCGCTGACGATGGCTTTCCGGGCGCGCGCCACGGCGTCAACGATGGCGGCGGTCCAGATGGTCCGGTTGTCGCCGTCCACCACCACGTCCACCCCGCCTTCCTTCAGGCCCAGGCGGGTGATACCGGACTTGAAGGTCTGGGTGCGGCCGGCCTCGAAGGCGCGGTCGATGGCCACGTCCAGCCGCTTGACCATGGATGTCAGCATGCGGCCCGGATAGAGGTAGTTCTGGTTGCTGTCGACACCGACACCCAAGGCGCCTTTGGCCTGGGCGATATCCAGGGCGCCCAGGCCGGAAACGCCGGCGGCGGGGAAAACCACGTCGGCGCCGTGCCGGACCATGTCGCGGGCGATCTCCGACGCCGCGAACGGGTCGGAGAAGCCCTTGGGGTCGGCCGCCACCAGACCGGTCAGCACCGTCGCCCCGGGCCGGGTGTCCGTGACGCCCTGGGCATAGCCCTTTTCAAAGCGCTGGATCACCGCCGCCGGCATGCCGCCGATGAACCCCACCGTGCCGCTCTTGCTGGCCAGGGCCGAGGCCACGCCGACGAGATAGGATCCCTCATCCTCCGCGAACAGGACGGAGGCGACGTTGGCGCCGGGCACGACGCCGTCGAACAGGGTGAAGCGCACGTCGGTATGCTGGGGGGCAAAGGCCGCCAGGGCAGTTTGGAAGCGGAAACCAATCAGCGCCACGTCGGTGCAGCCGGCGGTGACGGCGGCTTGCAAGGCGCCAGGATAGGCGTCCTCGCCTCCCGGCTCGAACTCCGCCACGGCCACGCCCGTCTTCTGGGCGAAGGTCTGGCTGCCGCCATAGGCCATCTCGTTGAAGCTCTTATCGAACTTGCCGGCCTCGGTATAGACGACGCAGGGTTTGAAGGGGGCGGCGCTGGCGATGCTGGCAACGCTGGCAAACAGGGTGGTGAAAACGGTGGCCGTGAAGGCGGTGCGGATCATGGCGTCTCTCCTCACGCGGCGGCGGTTTCGGTGGCGCGGACCTGGCCCAGGAAGCGGCGCACCGCCTCATCCAGGCGGGTGGCCTGGTTCGCCAGGCCCTCCGCGCTCTGGCGCACTTGGCCGGCCGACTGCCCGGTGGACAGGGCGGCGGAATGCACGCGGCCGATGGTGGTGTTGACCTCCTCCACGTCCTGGGCCGCCTCACTGATGGACCGGCTGATCTCCGCGGTGGCGGCGTTCTGTTCCTCCACCGCGGCGGCGATGGTGCTGGACACCTCGCTCAGCTGGACGATGGTGCCACCGATCTGGCGGATTGAATCGACCACCGCGCCCACGGCGCTGCGCACGGCGGCGATTTCCCCGGCGATGTCGCCCGTGGCCTTGGAGGTTTGGCCCGCCAGGGTCTTCACCTCGCTGGCCACCACGGCGAAGCCCTTGCCGGCCGCCGCGGCCCGCGCCGCCTCGATGGTGGCGTTCAGCGCCAGCAGATTGGTCTGGCCGGCGATGTCGTCGATCAGACGGGTGACGCTGCCGATGCGCTCCGCCGCCCCGGTCAGGCGCTCCACCATGTCGGCGGCGCCGTCCGCCTCCTCATTGGCGCGTTGGGAAATGGTGATGGCCTGTTGCAACTGGCCGCTGATCTCCTGCACCGACAGCGACAGCTGCTCGGTGGCGCCGGCCACGGTCTGGGTGTTGCGCGACGCCGCCTCGCTGAACTGCGCCACGCTGTTGGCCTGGTCGGCGGTGGCGTCGGCGGACTGACCCATGCTGTGCGACAGGGCGGTCATCTGCGCGGCCGCGTCCACCAGCGCCGCGATGATGCCGCCGACGCTGGCCTCGAAGCTGTCGGCCATGGCGGACATCGCGGCCTGGCGGTTCCGTGCCGCCTCCCGGCGTTCGGTCGCCAACTGCGCTTCATGCTCGCGCACCTGCACGGCGTTGGCGCGGAAGATGGTGACGGTGCGCGCCATCTCCGCGATCTCATCACTGCCGCGCGTGTCGATCTCGACGCCCAAGTCGCCGCCGGCCAGGGCCAGCATGCTGCGTGACAGGTGGGCGACGCGGCCGGCGATGCTGCGGCCGACATAGAAGACGGCCACGCCCACGGCGATGGCGACGCCGGCCAAGCCGGACGCCACCAGCAGGCCGCGGGCGAAGGACACCACATCCTCCAGCGCCTTGGCCTTGGTGCGCACCTCCGCCTGGGTGTCGGCGCCCAGCTCAGCGCCCAGCTTCTGCACCCGCGCGGCAATGGCCGCACTCTGGTGCAGCAGGCTGGTGCTCTGGTCCTGCGCGTCGGCCAAGCGGACCTTCATCACCGCCAGGCCGCCGGCGGTGACGTCGCCGAAGCCGGGAGTGGCGGGGAGCACGTCGCCCAGGGCGGCGCGGGTCAGCACGTCCAGACTGGCGGCGACCGTGGCGCGCGCGTCCGGTGGCAGGGCGGCTTGCGTGACGCGCAAATGCT
>NZ_BACU01000017.1 GCF_000333275.1 Azospirillum sp. B4
CGCGGCCATCGCCCCGTTGCCACTACATGGATCTGACGGAGGACGTGGCCACACCCCCCCGGGTGAAGGAACTGGCCGCCAACGCCCCCAACGCTTTCATCCCCCAATGCGGCCTGGCGCCGGGCTTCATCTCCATCGTCGCCGGCAGCCTGGCGAAGAAGTTCGATACGCTGGAGCCCGTGCGCCTGCGCGTGGGCGCCTTGCCGCGCTATGCCAGCAACTCCCTGGGCTACAACCTGACCTGGAGCACCGACGGCGTCATCAACGAGTATTGCGAGCCGTGCGAGGCCATCGTGGAGGGCACGCTGCGCGAGGTGCCGGCGCTGGAGGAACGGGAGGAGTTCTGGCTGGACGGCGTGCCCTATGAGGCGTTCAACACCTCCGGCGGCCTGGGCAGCCTGGCGGAGGTGCTGAAGGGCAAGGTTCGCACCCTGAACTATAAGACCATCCGCTATCCCGGCCATTGCCAGCTGATGAAGACGCTGCTGAACGACCTGCGCCTGCGTGACCGTCGCGACCTGTTCAAGACCGTGCTGGAGGGGGCGCTGCCCGCCACCCTGCAGGACGTGGTGGTCATCTTCGTCACCGTCAGCGGCATGCTGGATGGCCAGTTGACTCAGGAAAGCTATTCCAGCCGCGTCTTCGGCGACTATGCCCACGGACGCCAGCGCACGGCCATCCAGACCACCACCGCGGCCGGCATCTGCGCCGTGCTGGACATGCTGGCCGAGGAGCGCCTGCCGTCCCATGGCTTCATCCGGCAGGAGGATATCGCGCTGGAGGATTTCCTGGCCAACCGCTTCGGCCGCGCCTATCAGGGGGCGGGCCCGGTGGACCAGGTGGTGGCGCGCGTCGCCTGAGCCGGGCGGTCGGATAAATAAGAAGCAGCATGAGGGACGAAGCGATGACGACCGTGGGCGAAACCCGGGATGACATTCTGGCGGTGCTGGACCGGCTGGGCGTGGATGCGTCCGTGCTTTCGGGCGGCGACATCGGGGCGCGCAGCCCCATCGATGGCGCTGAGGCGGGCCGGGTCAAGGCCCTGTCGGCCGCCGACGTGGATGCGCTGGTGCGCCAGGCCCATGCCGCCCACCTGGAATGGCGCGCGGTGCCCGCACCCCGGCGGGGCGAACTGGTGCGCCTGTTGGGGGAGGAACTGCGGGCCGTGCGCACGGATCTCGGCCGCCTGGTGACGCTGGAGGCTGGCAAGATCCTGTCCGAAGGCCTGGGCGAGGTTCAGGAGATGATCGACATCTGCGACTTCGCCGTCGGTCTTTCGCGCCAGCTGTACGGCCTGACCATCGCGACGGAGCGGCCGGGCCACCGTCTGATGGAAACCTGGCATCCCCTGGGCGTCTGCGGTGTCATCAGCGCCTTCAACTTCCCCGTGGCGGTGTGGTCGTGGAACGCGGCCCTGGCGTTGGTCTGCGGCAACAGCGTCATCTGGAAGCCATCGGAGAAGACGCCGTTGACGGCCATCGCCGTCCAGGCGGCCTTCGACCGCGCCGCCGCCAGGTTCGGGGCCAATTCTCCCCATGGGACCCCGGCGGGTCTCTCCATCCTGGCACAGGGGCATGCCGATGTGGGGCAGGCGCTGGTGGACCATCCGCTGGTGGCGCTGGTGTCGGCCACCGGCTCTACCCGCATGGGGCGGGCCGTGGCGCCCCGCCTGGCGGCACGTTTCGCCCGCGCCATCCTGGAACTGGGCGGCAACAACGCCGCGATCGTGGCGCCGTCCGCCGACCTGGAATTGGCGGTGCGCGGCATCGCCTTCGCCGCCATGGGCACGGCCGGCCAGCGCTGCACCACCCTGCGCCGCCTGATCGTGCACGAGGCCGTGGCCGACCGCCTGCTGGACCGGCTGGCCAGTGCCTATCGCAGCGTCAAGATCGGCGACCCGCGCGAGGCCGGTACCCTGGTGGGCCCGCTGATCGACAAGGCCTCGTATGAGGCCATGCAGAAGGCGCTGGCCGCCGCCAAGGACGCCGGCGGCACCGTCATCGGTGGGGAGCGGGTCGATGTCGGCTCACCCGACGCCTACTACGTCCGGCCAGCGCTGGTAACCCTGCTGGACCAGGCGGGGCCGATGTTGGAGGAAACCTTCGCTCCCATTCTCTATGTCGTGCGCTACCGCGACCTGGACCAGGCCATCGCGCTGCAGAACGGCGTGGCCCAGGGACTGGCGTCCAGCATCTTCACCACCGACATGCGGGAGGCGGAGACCTTCATCAGTCCCGCCGGGTCTGACTGCGGCATCGCCAATGTCAACCTGGGCCCTTCAGGCGCCGAGATCGGTGGCGCCTTCGGTGGCGAGAAGGAGACGGGCGGCGGGCGCGAAGCCGGGTCCGACAGTTGGAAGGCCTATATGCGTCGGGCCACCAACACCATCAACTACTCCACCGCCCTGCCGCTGGCCCAGGGCGTGAAGTTCGATATCGGCTGATGCCGCGATTCGATGACGGCGGTGCTCGGGGTGTCGGCAGGATGACGCGGTGAAGGCCCGTTGCTGACCATTTGTGACCGCGCGGGTATCCGAGTATTGCCCGGTGGGCGAGCATATCCGGATGCGTCCTTTCGATGCGGTGATCTGGTGGACTAGCGGTTGACCAGGTGCCGGGATGTCTTTCACAATCCCGCGCCTGATCGGAGTCGCAGGGGATGGGGCGCCGTGGCATCCGATCCGTCCAATTCCGCGCCATANACAGAAAAAGCATACCTATGACCAATAAAGAGGATCCGGCGTCCGCCACCACCAGCGGTTCGCGCACGCCCCTGATCGTGATCGGCCTGCTGCTGTTGCTGGGGCTGCTGACGGCCGGCGGCATCATGCTGTACCAGCGCCACAAGGCGGCCGCGCCCAAGCCGGCGTCCGCCGCCGCCGATGCCCAAAAGCCGGCGGGGCCGCCTTGGGCCAAGAGCTGCGCCAAGGACCAGGCGGGCAACGATGTTTGCTATGTCGAGCAGTTCGCCATCGCCAACCCGGGCAACACCATCGTGCTGCATGTCCAGATCGGCTACATGGCCGCGGACGGCAAGCCAGTGCTGGTCATCACCGTGCCACTGGGGACACCGGTGCAACCCGGCCTGCAGTTGACGCTGGACGGGGCCAAGCCCATCGCCCTGCCGTTGACCCTGTGCCAGGCCGGCGGCTGCATCGCTTCCGCCAACCTAGACGCGGATGTGCTGAAGCAGTTCACCACCGGCAAGGTGCTGATGGTGCGTTATGCCAAGCCGGACAAAACGGCCATGGACGTGCCGGTGCAGTTGGGCGGCCTGGCCCCCGCGTTGCAAAGCCTGGGCGCTCCGCCGACGCCGAAGCCGGCCGAGGCGCCCAAGGCGGCCGACAAGCCGGCGGAACAGCCGAAGAAGTGATGCGGCCGCCGGCTGACGGCCGGCGCGGATGAAAAGAAAAGGGCGGCGCACCCAGGGAAGCGCCGCCCTTTGTCTTTTCGAGCCGGTTTGGGCTCAGGTTCCACGGGCCTTGGACTTGGCGTCCAGCGCGGTGGCGGTGCGGGGCGTCATGTCGTCCAGGTTCCAGTCGGCCGGGTTGAACGGGCGGGAGGTCGGCTTCTCATTGGGATAGCCATGGACGTCGTCCTGGCTGTTGATGATCTCTCCCCGGCCTTCGGCCACGTCGGCCAGCAGGCGGACATCGTCGTAGTCGCGATCCCAGGGGCGGGCGCCGGCGTTGTGCAGCACGGACTTCTGTACCTCCGCCGCGGAGATCGGCTCCAACCCTTCCGGCCAGAGCGGCGCCTTGGCCATCTCGATCACCTTGGCCGGGGACGTGGTGTAGCGCCCCATCAGGGGTAGCGGCTCGCCCGCCCGATCCACGGCGATGTTGTCCTTGCCGTAATACTCCAGGTCGCCATAGCCGCCGATCTCCAGGAAGGCCAGGGGCGTGGGCGTGGAAGGACCGGCGCGCAGCACGTTGCCCACCGCCGCCATCTGGCCCACCTGGTAGGGGTGGTCGCCCCATTCCTCGGCCTGCAAATTGTAGTGCACGGCGCGCTGGCCGGGGTCGTAGATCAGGTTGTTGACGATGACGCCGTGGACGCCGCCCTTGAACAGGGGGCTGCGCTCCACGTTGTGGGCGTACAGGTTGCCGACGATCAGGATGTCGGTGATGTTGTCGTGGATCAGCGATCCCTTGGAATGCTCGATCTTGTAATGGGTGGCCCGGGCCAGGCCCTCGGCGATGATGTTGTTGGAATAGGTGATGCGGTGGCTGGTGTTCTGCCGCCATTCCTCTGGCGTGTCGCCCTTGAAGCGGGGGCCGGAGGCTGACAGGTTCTCATCCGTCGCCCAGGTCAGGCTGCAATGGTCGACGATGACGTTGTAGGCGGCGCCCATGGTGCTGAGCGCGTCTTCCTCCCAACCGCTTTTCTTGGGCGCGCCGGCGTCGCCCACGCGGATGCGGATATGCTGCATAACCACGTCATGGGCGCTCACATCCATGCCGCCGCGGATCAGCGTGATCCCGGGGGAGGGGGCGGTCTGCCCGGCGATGGTGACGAAGGGCTCCTCCAGCTTGATGGTCTTCTGGTTCAGGTCGATGACGCCGCCGACCTCGAACACGATGATGCGCGGCCCCTTAGTCTCGATCGCCTCGCGGAAGGATCCGGGGCCTTCGCTGTTCAGGTTGGTCACCTTGATGATCTTGCCACCGCGCCCGCCGGGCGTGTGCGCCGCCCAGCCCTGGGCGCCGGGGAAGGCTAGGGCGTCCGCCTTCCCGGCGGCGCTGGCGCTGTTGTCGGCCACACTGCTGAGGGCCAGCAACGTGGCCATGGCGGTGGTGGCCAGAATGCGTCTGATCAACGGTCTATCCTCCCAGGATTTGTTATGGCGAGGATGGGCCGGGCACTGGTGCCGCGCCAGTCCCATCCGTCGGCGTCCATAAATGACACCGGTTTCCTAATGGGGCAAGGGGGCTGTTCCGGGGGTGCGGCGGAATGACGCCAGACCGCCAGTCCCGCTGTGCGCCCAGTGTGTCAAATCCCTTTTGCGGCGGCGGCCACGACGCGGCATGCTAGGAGATGGACGGGGCTTCCGGCGGAAGCCCCAGAGGAAGAACGAAAAGAAGAAC
>NZ_BACU01000016.1 GCF_000333275.1 Azospirillum sp. B4
CACGTCGGCATGGACCGCTGGCGCAGGGGTTCCGTCTGCCTTTGCGCAAGGCCATCTGCTGTTCCAGATCCTCCCGCGACGGCAGATCGGGCCGGCTGTCGAAGGGATCCTGTTCGTAGCTGTAGACCCGGTCGATGGTGTCGACCCAGGGCAGGGAGCCCAAGGGGAGGCGATACCCCAGGGGGCTGTCGCCGGGGGCCAGCAGCAGCTTGTCGCTGCGCAGGGTCCAGGCGCTGGACAGCCAGACGGGGCCGGTGGCCTCATGCCGGCGGCTGATGGGCAGGGCGTGGCCGATGGCCTTTCCCAGGCCGGTGTCGAACACCTTGGCCAGGCGCGCCCGCTCCTCCGCGTTGTCCAGCTTGCTGTCGAACGGGTCGACGTTCACCGGCAGCTCGCGCTCCTTGCGGATGTAGTGCCAGGGATCCTCGAAGGCGCCCCGGGCGTAGTCGGGATCGATGCCCAGACGCTCCGCCAGCCGGCGGATGAAGGCTTCCGACTGCGCCACGCCGTAGCCGTAGTGGCGCCGCTCATCCGCCTGGTATTCGGCGTGGGTCCACAGCGCATCGCCGTCGCGCCGCCAGTACAGCTGCAGGGCCCAGCGCGGCAGGCTCTCGCCCGGGTACCACTTGCCCTGGCCGAAGTGCAGCAGTCCGCCCTGGGCATAGCGGGCCTGCAAGCGGCGGATCAGGTCGCCGGACAGCAGGCGCTTGGTGGGCCCGAGGGCGGCGGTGTTCCATTCCGCCCCGTCCATGTCGTCGATGGCGATGAAGGTGGGCTCACCCCCCATGGTCAGGCGGATGTCGCCGTCCACGATCTCGCGGTCCACCTGCTGGCCCAGGCGATCGATGGCGCCCCACTGGTCGGGGGTATAGGGCTTGGTGGTGCGCGGCTGCTCCCGGATGCGGGTGACCGACATCGCGTGCTCGAACGTCACCTCGCATTCATCCAGGCCGCCGGTGACCGGGGCGGCGGAGAACGGGTCGGGCGTGCAGGCCAGCGGGATGTGCCCTTCGCCCGCGAACAAGCCGGAGGTGGGATCCAGGCCGATCCAGCCGGCGCCGGGCAGGTAGACCTCCGTCCAGGCGTGCAGGTCGGTGAAATCGGCGCTGGGGCCATCGGGCCCCTCCAGCGGCTTCTGGTCGGCCACCAACTGCACCAGGTAGCCGGAGGCGAAGCGGGCCGCCAGGCCCAGGTTGCGCAGGATCTGCACCAGCAGCCAGGCGGTGTCGCGGCAGGAACCGGTGCCGAGCTGAAGCGTCTCCTCCGGCGTCTGCACGCCCGGTTCCAGCCGGATGACATAGCCGATGCGCTGCTGCAGCTTCAGGTTCAGGTCGGCCAGGAAGGCGACGGTGCCGGTGGGCGTCAGGTCGACGTCGGCCAGGATGGCCTTCACCAGGGGGCCGGGCTCCTCCGCCTCCAGGAAGGGTTTCAGGTCCTTGGCCAGCCAGGGCTCATAGCAGAAGGGGAACTTCTCCGCCGCCGGCTCCAGGAAGAAGTCGAAGGGGTTGATGACCGCCATGTCGGCCACCAAGTCCACCTCCAGCGCGAATTCCTCGGTCTTTTCCGGAAAGACCAGGCGGGCCAGCCAGTTGGATTGCGGGTCCTGTTGCCAGTTCAGGAAGTGCTGCTTGGGCGTCACCTTCAGCGAGTAGGAGAGGATCGGCGTCCGGCAGTGCGGCGCCGGCCTCAGGCGGACCAGCTGCGGGCCCAGGTTCACCAGCCGGTCGTAGCGGTAGATCGTCTTGTGATTGATGGCGACGTGGATGCTCATGACTTCCCCTGTTCGCGGAAGCGATGGCGACCCATAGCCCCCGGTGCCCTGTCGGAGGTCACGGTACCATCATTGGCCGCGACGGTTAAAGTGCGTTGCAGCATGATTTTTGGGCAGCCCAAGAAATGGGCATCCCTTTTGCCCGCAACGCCGGGCGCCCGCATCCTGCGCCGGCATGAGACGTCGCCTCATGCCGGTGATTTGCTACTACCGGCCGCCAATGTCGAAGGCGATGGTGGTGCGGGTCTGGTCGCTGCGGAAAGGAATGGTGCCGTGCCACATGTAGCTGGGGAACAGCACCAACAGGCCGGGGCGCGGCTGGATGGCCCGTTCCAGGGGCGGGTCGGGCCGGAACCCAGGTTGATGGCGCCGAACGTGATCCAGCCCTGCTTGGACTCGGTGTCGGCCACCACGTCGGGCAGGTCCACGTAATAGCAGCCGCTGATCCAGCCCTCGGGATGGATGTGGTTGGTATGATAGCCCTGGTCGCGCAGCCGGGCCGACCATGAGCCCGCCCAGTGTAGGGCCTGGCCTTTGCGCCGCAGGTAGGGATGGTCGCCATCGTCGGGCAAGGCTGTGATATAGCGCTCGGTCGCGGCCAGGATGCTGTCGCGCAGGGCCTGGATGGCCGGGGCGGCGCCGACGCGGGTGAACAGGTTCTCCCGCGTTTGCGACCCGTTGCGCAGCGTCTGCTCGATAGGCTCATGCTTGGCGACGTGCTGCGCGTCCAGCGCCGCCATGAGGTCGGCATGGAAGGCGGCAAGATCGGAGTAGCCCGGCGGCGGCACCAGATCCGCCGCGTGGATGAAGCGGTCGTAGTCATAGAGACCGCGTGGGTCCGGCTGGCCCAGCAGGCGGTGGGCCGTCGCCTCGAAGGCCACGGCGAACTGGCTATCGGGCACCACCTCGCCCAGGCGGCGCGCGGCGTCCAGCGCTTCGGCCGGGCGGTCCAGGCGCATGGTCGCCTCGGCCACCCGGTGCAGCAGGCGCTGGTCCGCCGGGTCTTCCTCCAGGCCCTGGCGGGCGGCGGCCAACGCCTCCTCCATGCGGTTCTGGGCCATGCGCAGGGTGGCGGTGAGGCGGGGCAGGACCGGGGAGCCGGGGCGCAGGGCGGCGGCGGCGGCCAGGTTTTCCTCTGCCTCGTCATAACGGCTGAACATGATGTAGGCCTCGGCCGCCATCTCCAGCAGGTCGGGGTCGTCGGGCCGCCGCTGCTTGGCCCACTCATAGGAATTCAGCAGCAGGTCGTGCTGGCCCGTCTCCCACAGCGCTTGGTTCAGGGCGCTTTGGGCGGCATAGTTGGCGGGATCCAGCACCACCACCTTCTTCATGCAGGCGATGGCCTCCTCCAGCCGGCCCAGCGCCAGCAGGGTGTTGCCCAGGTTCAGCCAGATCTGCCAGTGGTCCGGCGCCAGGTCGGCCGCCAGCTTCAGGTGCGGGGCCGCCTCCTCGAAGCGCTGCAACTGGCGCAGGGCCGTGCCCAGGCTGTTGTTAAGGTAGAAGTCGTTGGGCCGGCGGGCCAGACCGGCACGCAGCAGCGCCTCCGCTTCTTCGGCTTGGTCCATCATCAAATAGGCTTCCGCCATGCCCACCCGGGCCGCCACGTCATCGGGCTGCAGGGTCAGGGCGCGGCGGTACAGGGGCAAGGCGGTTTCCAGCAGACGGCGGCCGGTGGCGGCCGGTTCCTTGGCCGCCAGGGCCACCAGGCATTCGGCCCGGTTGGTGTAGGCCTCGGTGTAGTCGGGCTTGTGCAGGATGGCCTTTTCATAGAAGGGCAGCGCGTCGGCCGGGCGGCCGGTGTCCTTCAGCAGGTTGCCCAGGTTGTAGTTCACGTGCGGCTGGCGGCTGTTCACCGCCAGCGACAGGCGCAGCAGCCGCTCCGCTTCCTCCAGCTTGCCGTTGCGCTTGGCGATCAGGCCCATCAGTTGCAGGGCGTCCGGCTCCGCCGGCTCCACGGCCAGCACCTGTGCTAGCAGTTGTTCCGCCTCATGCAATTGGCCCCGCGCCTGGAAGGTCAGGGCCTGACTGATCAGCGCCTGGATGCGCTGGCGTTGCGTCGCGTTCGTGGTGCGGGCGACGGGGATGGAAAAGGGGGACTGGCCGGTGGTCATGAAGCGGGGCCCGTGCGTCGTGAACAGGATGGAAAAACGGCGGGCCCCGGGGTGGGACCCGCCGCGCATCAAGTTTATACGATAAGCCGATTCAAAAGTCGGCGGTGATGCCCCGTCCGGCTTGGAAGTCGGCGGTGATGCCCCAGCCGGCTTAGAAGTCGGCGGTGATGCCCCAGCCGGCTTAGAAGTCGGCGGTGATACCCAGGAAGAATGTCCGGCCCAGGGTGTCGTAGATGCCGGGGTAGGTGTTGCCGTTGCCGTAGCTGCCCAGCACCCCGACGTAGTCGTCGTTGGCGGACTGGATGGGCGGGTCCTTGTCAAACAGGTTGTTGACGCCGAACCGCAGGGTGTAGTGGTCGGCCAGGTTCATGGTCGCCGCCAGGTCGAAGTAATTGTAGGCGGAGATGTGGCCGTCGATGTTGTCGTAGATGCCGGAGTTGGCGTTCAGGCTGGTGTCGCTGCTGTTGTTGTCCAGGCTGCTGCCGCCGATATAGCGCCAGTTGACCGAAATGTCGGCGTTCCACGGGGTGTTCCAGGTGACGCGGAACTGGTGACGCCAATGCGGCGTGGGTTGGCCGCAGGTGGCGCCGTAGAGGCCGGCGCAATCGTACTTGGCCTCATGCAGCAGCGGTTGGTAGCGGTTGAACTGCGTCCAGGAGCCGATGAACTTGAAGGTCACGCCACCCAGATCCTTCAGGCCCAGGTCTTCCAGATCCTGGCGGTAGGTGCCGGAGACGTCCACGCCCGCCTGCTGGCGGTAACCGGCGTTGATGTCCGTGGTGATGTAATAGCCGTCGCTGGAATTCAGGCTGCCACTGGCGCCACGGTGGATCAGATCGCAGTAGTAGGAATTGCCGGTGTTCAGGCACTGCGACATGATCTGCGAGGTCGGCACCGTGCCGATCAGGTTCTCGATCTTGATGTTGTAGTAGTCGACCGTGGCCGCGAAGTTGGGCACGAAGGTCGGGGTGAAGACGAAGCCGGCCGTATAGGTGTCCGCCGTTTCCGGCTTCAGCGCCTTGTTGCCGCCGCTCAACGTGTTGCAGCCGTCGACCGAGGTGCATTCGGAGATGCTGCCGTATTGGGCCGCCGTCACGCCGGTGCGACCGCACTGCGCCAGCGAGGCCGATGGGTTGGATCCGGAGCAGGGGTCCAAGGCGCCGCCGATCCCCGAGGTGTTGGTCTGGAACAGCTCAATGATGTTGGGAGCGCGGACGGCATGGTTATAGCCGCCGCGGAAGGCCACGTCGCTGACGGGGGCGTAGTTCAGGCTGGCCTTGTAGGTGTTGGCCTTGCCCGCCAGGTTGTAGTCCGACCAGCGGTAGCCGGCGTCGACGGAGAGGTCCTTGACGAAGGGCAGGTTGGAGGCGAGGGGCAGGCGCAGTTCGCCGAAGATGTCCTTCACCTCGGTGGCGCCCACCGCCGGCTGGGTGGTGCCGGCGCCAGAACCGGACAGGTCGCCCGACAACACGTTCTCGCTGTACTTCAGGTCGATGGCGTCACGCCGCCATTCGGTGCCGAAGGCCACGGCCACCGGGTCCTTGGCGAAGGGGCTTTTCACGCCCCAGGCGCCGAAGTCGCCGGACACCGATCCGCTGACGATGTCCTGGGTGGTGGTGCCTTCCTTGAAGCTGGTGGTGTAGACGTAATTGTAGGCGGCGCTGCTGATCTTGCCCAACTGGAAGACGTTGATGGGCACGCAGCTCGTGTCCGTGCCGTTGATGACGGATTCGCAGGTGGCGACGCCGTTGACGTTCTTCACCAGCAGGGCGTTCTGCAGCTTGCTGATGGAAACGTCGTTCTGATAGGTCTCGTTGTAGATCACCGCCGCATGCTGGCCATAGACGTCGTAGGACCAGCCGCCGCCCAGGTCGCCCTTGGTGCCGATGACATAGCGGTAATCGGTGTGCCGCAGGTCATCGTAGCGGGGTGCGTTGTTGTCGGTGAAGCGGTAGGCGACGTAGCCCTGCCAGTTGGTGCTGGCGCTGCCGGCGTTGGCGCCGCACAGGGTGGTCGCCTCCGATGCCGACATCAGCGGGTTGTCGCAATTGATGGAATAGGTCGTTCCGCTGAAGAAGCCGGACGGCGCGATCTGGGCTTTGGTGTGGTCCGACATGAACATGAAGTCGGTATAGACGTCGAAGGCCGGGCTGATCTCGTAATGGGCGAAGGCGCCGCCGGTGTACCGTTCATCCTGGCGCTGGATGTAGTTGTAGGGGCCGTAGTTGAAGGCCAGGGCGCTGTTGTATTTGACGAACGACGCCGATCCATCGGGGTTCAGCGAATAGCCGGTGCCCGAACCGTTGGTGCGGAAGCGGCCGTAGGCGCTGTTGGATGAGCCGGAGCAATACCTTTGGTTGTCCTGGGTGGCCAGGGTGTTCTCATCGCTGCTGGTGGTCGCCATGGTGCAGGCCGACCAGTCGCGCGTCGCCTGGGTGACAGGCTCTGTCCAGCGGTAGGTGGCGTAGGCGGTGACGTTGCCCTTGTTGTTGGGGGCGTTGGCGCCGATGACGAAGGAACTGTCGCGGACGAAGCCATCGAACCGGTCACCCGGGATGGTGACGGGATAGGAGGACTTCTTCAGGACCGTCTGCGCGTCGCTGTTCTGGTTGCTATGCTGGGCGGCGGAGAACTGATAGTCGACCTTCACGCCTTCGAAATCGCGCTTCATCTTGAAGTTCACCACGCCGGCCACGGCGTCGGAACCGTAGACCGCCGAGGCGCCGCCCGTGACCACGTCCACACTGTCCACCAGCGCGCCCGGAATGAAATTCACGTCGGCATAGGGGTAGGTCGGGTCGCCCAGCGGCATGCGCCGGCCGTCGATCAGCACCAGGGTGCGGGACTCGCCCAGGTTGCGCAGGTTGATGGTGGCGGTGCCGGTGGCGCCGTTAGCCTGGGCGTTGGTCTGGGCCGCCGTGATGCCGGGCAGGTTGTTCAGCATCGTTTCGACGTTGGTCGTGCCCTGGAACTTCATCTCGACGCTGTCGACCGTCGTCAGCGGACTGTCGCTGGTCAGGTTCGCGGCCTGCTTGATGCGCGAGCCCGTGATAACGATTTCCTGCATATCCGCTGAGGCGCTGGCCGATTGCTGCGCCGCAACATCCGTCGACGCCGCCAGCGCGCCGACAAGGATGGTCGAAGACAGCAGCAATGCGCGCCGCCCGAATTTTGGCATGCCCATGGATTTCCCCGCTGTTCTGGAGATTGTTGAAATTGCTGGCCCCAACCAGACAAATCTCTTTTTGAAACGTGTCCCCCTTGTGCTGGGGCCAACACGGAAATGCTATTTTGGATATTTTATGCTGGTCAATGCTGCGTCGCGAAATGTGCAGCCGTCATGCTTTGATTTGCGCCGCTGTGTAACGGCTGTGTAACAGTCGTGCGCATCTCTGAAACGATTCAGAAACATAATTACCGGCAATCTTGCATAGATCGAACGGATAAGACAAAAGCCATACGACTCGCGTCATTTTCCGAAAGGTCTAGCCCGTTGGCTGGAGTTTTCGGAAATGCGGCGGAAGCCCGGCGCGGTGGCGGCGCGCCGACTCAGCAGCTTGGGGAAAGGAGACGTGTCGGCGCGCCAGGCGCTGGGACAGGATGCCGATCAGCGCGCCAGGCGTTGGGACAGGATAATGGAGGAGTTGGTGCGCTCCACCCCCTCCAGTGCGCCGATCTCATCGATCACCGTGTTCATCTCGGCGATGGATTCGGTGGAGACGACGGCGATCATGTCGTGCGGGCCGCTGACGGCGTACAGCTGGCGCACCTGGGGCATGGCCTTCAGGCGCGTCTCCACCTGCCGCGCCGCCTTAGGCAGAAGGGTGATGGCGACATGGCCCTGGATGCGGCGGGCCAGATACTCGGCGTCCAGCCGGATGGTGAAGGCGGTGATGACGCCGCGTGACACCAACCGCTCCAGCCTGGCCTGCACCGTGGTGCGCGACACGCCCAGACGCTTGGCCAGGGTCACCGTGGGCAGGCGGCTATCGCCCTCCAGCAGGCGCAGCAGGGCGATGTCCAGGTCGTCAGGTTGAAAGTTGTCGGTCTGACTGTTCATTCTGCCTACCAATTCCCGTCAGATTGGTCGCATTGCCTGTTCATTCCGTCAAGGGTTTGCCTGACAGTCGTTTCAACAGGGAACCTTCGAACGGGAGAGCAC
>NZ_BACU01000015.1 GCF_000333275.1 Azospirillum sp. B4
ATTGAGCTCGGTCCCGGGGACCTCTAGAGTCCGGGCGGTCCACCAGGCTGATTTCCGTCAGGCGCAGGGCGGTGATGGTGTTGCGGTCGTCGGGGTCGCGGGCGGTGACCTTGCCGCCGATGGAAAAGCCCTTGTAGACCCCGGCCTTGACCTTGCGGATGGCGACCGGGTCCACCACCGTAGCGGTGATGCGGGTGCGGCGGTCGGCACCCACGGCGGCGGCATCCACCCGGCCGGCGGCCAGGGGCTGGTGCATCTCCCGCAACGGGCCGGTGCCCAGGCGCAGGAAATCCGGCAGGGCCGCCTTCACGGCGTCGGCCGCGACCACCTCGCCATCGCCATCCACCGTCTCGGTGGTGGCGATGCCCTCCACCATCAGGGTGCCGTCCGCCCCCTCCTCCACCTTGGTGAAATTGCCGAACAGGCGCATGGCGTCAGGTCTCCTCATCAAAGGTGGGGGCGGGAGCGGCGGCGTCATCCGGGGTGGGCGGCCCGCCGGCCTCCTGGCCTGGCAGGCCTTGCGCCGCCTGGTCCAGCGGCATCACGCCGCCGCCATAGATCAACGGCCGGTCACCGCCCGGCACCGGGGGATAGCCGATGTCGGCCCGCGCCTCGTTCAACGTCTTGATGCCGGCGCGGACGTGGATGTTGGCGATGGTGGCCGCCTTGACCGGGTCGACCTCCCGGGTATCGTTCCACGCGAACTCCAGGTCGCCGGCGTCGAACTCGCGGGCCAGCAGATCGTCGATCAGTTCCTTGACCCACAACATGGTGGGGCCCAGCCCCTCCTCGTGCGCGGCGTCCTGGGCGGTCTGGGCGGTGGCGCGGTTCATCTGCGCCACGAAAGCCTGCGGACTGATGGAAAAGGCGAAGCACGCCCACCGCGCCAGCCACTCGTCGAACACGCCCTTTCAATTCCGGTTTCTTGATGGGGATGAAGGTGCGGGGCCA
>NZ_BACU01000014.1 GCF_000333275.1 Azospirillum sp. B4
ACGAGCCGGGCGAGACGCTGGGCCGTTTCATCCAGCGGGCGGACGAGGCGCTGTACATGGGCAAGCACCAAGGCCGCAACCAGGTTCGGGCCTTCGTGGCGCCGGCCGAGGCGGCTCTTGTGTGAAGTTCCTCAATCGCCGGCGGCCCATCCGGGCCCTTTGGCTTGTCCTCGTTTCGCGGTCCGCTGACGCTCCCCGCAAACTGCGGCGGTCCCAGTCGGGACCTCGTCGCTACGCTCCACGCCCCGGCCGAGAGGCCCGTCGGGCCGCAGGTGGCGCATGATCTGGCGGATGGCGTTCAAGTGCAGCCGGGTGTCTTCCGTGCGTTCCTGGCGTTCCAGGTCCAGGTCGGCGCGGAAGCGTTCCAGCACCGATCCCGCCAGCGCTTCCACGTCATCGCCGGCCACCGCCTCGCGCGTCGCCACGTTAATCTCCTGTCCGCCCGTTACCGTCAGCACCCCGCCGCGCACGGCGCAGGCGCCTGGATGACCGTTGGTATCGCGCCACTGCACGATGGAGATCGCCAGCCGCGTCAGCAGGTCGGCGTGGCCGGGCAGAATCCCGAAGCCGCCGCTGGCGTCCTCGGCCCGCACCGCGCGGACGTCGGCCGCCTCGACGATGACGGCCAGGGGCGTGACGATGCGCAGGTTCATGCCGCCTCCACCGGCTTGCGGGCCGCCGCCTCCTTATCGCGCGCCTCCTCCAGCGTCCCCACCATGTACAGCGAGCTTTCGGCCCAGTCGTCCGTTTCCCCATCAAGGATTGCGCGGCAGCCGGCCAGGGTGTCGGCCAGCGGCACGGTGCGGCCTGGCGTTCCGGTGAACGCCTCGGTCACCAGGAAAGGCTGGGCGAGGAAGCGTTGCAGGCGGCGAGCGCGGGTCACGACCAGACGGTCGCCGCCGCTCAGCTCATCCACGCCCAGCAGGGCGATGATGTCCTGCAGGTCCTTGAAACGGGCCAGGGTTTCGCGCACCCGTTCGGCGATGCGGTAATGCTCCTCCCCCACCACCAACGGGTCCAGCAGGATGGAGGACGAGGCCAGGGGATCGACCGCCGGATAGAAACCCTGTGCCGCCAGGGCGCGCGACAGCATGATGACGCTGTCGGTGTGGCTGGACACGGCGGTGACGGCGGGATCGGTGAAGTCGTCGGCCGGCACGTAGACGGCCTGGATGGCGGTGACGGCGGCACCGGCCACCGATGCGATGCGTTCCTGCAGGGCCGCGACCTCTGTCGCCAGCGTGGGCTGGTAGCCAACGCGCGAGGGCAGGCGGCCCAGCAGGCTGGACAGTTCCGCGCCCGCCTGGACGAAGCGGAAGATGTTGTCCATCAACAGCAGGACGTTGCGGTGCTGCCGGTCGCGGAAATGCTCCGCCATGGTCAGCGCCGTCAGGGGCACGCGCCAGCGGGCGCCCGGCGGCTCGTTCATCTGGCCATAGACCAGCACGGTGCGGGCCAGCACGCCCGACGCCTCCATCTCCGTCCACAGCTCATGTCCTTCGCGCGAGCGTTCGCCGACG
>NZ_BACU01000013.1 GCF_000333275.1 Azospirillum sp. B4
CACTGGGCGAGCCTTCTGCTTCGCTCAGGATATGCCCGCCTTCCTGGGCGAGGTATTGGCGTAGGGCGCGCAGGATGACCCAGCTGCGGTCACGGTCCAGGGCCGCGGCCACTTTATCAAGGCTGGTGACCAGGTCCGAGGGGACACGCACCGACACTTGAAACTTCTCTGGTGGTCCATCCATGGCGTCACCCATTGTCATGCGGCGTCATACACTGCCATACGGCGCCCTGTGGTTGTCAACGGATCAAAAGAAAAGGCGGCGGTACCCGTCCGGCACCGCCGCCTCCTTCTTGCCTGGCGTCTCAATGGTTGTCGCGCGGGATGCCGTTGACCTGGGCCACGCGCTGGTACTTCACCGCCGGCTCCAGCACGGCGCCGTCGCCCAGCTGGCCCACCATGCCGCGCTGGATCTCCTGCCAGGGCGTCTGGCTGGCCGGATACTGATAGCCGCCAGTGGCGTCGAGGGCCTGGCGGCGGGCGGCCAGCTCGGCGTCGCTGACCAGGATGTTGGCGGTGCCGGCCTTCAGGTCGATGCGCACCCGGTCACCGGTTCGCAGCAGTCCCAGATTGCCGCCAGCCGCCGCTTCCGGCGAGGCGTTCAGGATGGACGGGGAGCCCGAGGTGCCGGACTGGCGGCCATCGCCGATGCAGGGCAGGGCGGTCACACCCTGTTTGATCAGGTAGGCGGGGGGACGCATGTTCACCACCTCCGCCGCGCCGGGATAGCCGACGGGGCCGGCGCCGCGCATGAACAGCAGGGTGTGGGCGTCGATGCCCAGGGCGGGGTCGTCGATGCGGTGGTGATAGTCTTCCGGCCCGTCGAACACCACGGCCCGGCCCTCGAAGGCTTCCGGATCGTCGGGGTTGGACAGGTAGCGGTCGCGGAACTCTTCCGAGATCACGCTGGTCTTCATGATGGCGTTGTCGAACAGGTTGCCGCGCAGCACGATGAAGCCGGCGTCCTTCTTCAAGGGCTTGTCGAAGGGCAGGATGACCTCCGGCAGTTTGATCTCCGCGTCGCGGCAGTTGTCGCCGATGGTCTTGCCGTTGGCGGTCAGGGCGCCCTCATGGATCAGGCCCTGCTTCATCAGCTCATTGACCACCGCCGGCACGCCGCCGGCGTGGTGGTAGTCCTCGCCCAGATACTCACCGGCGGGCTGCAGGTTGACCAGCAGCGGCACCTTGTGGCCATGGGTCTGCCAATCCTGCAAGTCCAGCTCCACGCCGATATGCCGGGCGATGGCCGCCAGGTGGATGGGGGCGTTGGTCGAGCCGCCGATGGCGGAATTGACGACGATGGCGTTCAGGAAGGCCTCGCGCGTCATGATGTCGGACGGCTTCATGTCCTCATGCACCATGTCGACGATGCGCTTGCCCGTCTCGTACGCCACCTGCTGGCGCTCCCGGTAGGGGGCGGGGATGGCGGCCGAGCCCGGCAGCTGCATGCCCAGCACCTCCGCCAGGCTGTTCATGGTGGTGGCCGTGCCCATGGTGTTGCAATAGCCGGTGGACGGGGCGGAGCTGGCCACCAGCTCGATGAACTTGCGCTGGTCGATCTCCCCCGCCGCCAGCATCTGGCGCGCCTTCCACACGATGGTGCCGGAGCCCGTGCGCTCCCCATTGTGCCAACCGTTCAGCATGGGGCCGACCGACAGGGCGATGGCGGGGATGTTGACCGTGGCGGCGGCCATCAGGCAGGCGGGCGTGGTCTTGTCGCAGCCGATGGTCAGCACCACGCCGTCGATGGGATAGCCGTGCAGCAGTTCCACCAGGCCCAGATAGGCCAGGTTGCGGTCCAGCCCGGCGGTGGGACGCTTGCCGGTTTCCTGGATGGGGTGGACCGGGAACTCGATGGCGATGCCCCCGGCCTGGCGGATGCCTTCGCGCAGGCGCTGGGCCAGCACCAGATGGTGGCGGTTGCAGGGGCTGAGGTCCGAGCCGGTCTGGGCGATGCCGATGATGGGCATGCCGGACTGCAACTCATCCAGGGTGAGCCCGTAGTTCAGGTAGCGCTCCAGGTACAGCGCCGTCATGTCCGGATTGTCCGGATTGTCGAACCAGGCGCGGGACCGCAGTTTGGGCTTGCCGTTGGTGGGATCGGATGCGGTCATCGGGGGTGCTTTCTTGGAGGGCGATCAAGGAAGTGAGGAAGGATCACAGGGCGTCGGGGTCGGGCAGGTCCAGCCGGCCGAACCCGGAATCGATGACGGCTAGCATGGCGCGGGCGGCGCGGTCGCCGTCCCCCGCCTCGATGGCGTCGGCGATCGCGGCGTGGCTGTCCACCACCTCCTGCTGCAGCACCGTTTCGTCCACCGGTGAAGAGAGGGAGAAGGAGGCCAGCAGCGCCGCCTCGATCACCGCCGCCAGCGACCGCATCATCGGGTTGCCGGAGGCGGCGCTGACGGCCACGTGGAAGGCCAGGTCGGCTTCGGCGAAGCTGCGGCGGTTGTGGCCGGGCTGGGCCATGCGGTCGACGGCGCGGCGCATGTCGGCCAACTGTTCCGGGGTGCGGCGCTTGGCGGCCAGGGCCGCGGCCCGCGGTTCCACCGCGCTGCGCATCTCATAGAGGTGGCGGCGCATGGCGTCGTCCAGGCCCAGGCTGACCCGCCAGGACAGAAGATCGGCGTCGAAGAAGTTCCAGTGCGCCGGATCCTGCACCTTGGTGCCCACCCGCGTCTTGGACACGACCAGGCCCTTGGCCGCCAGGGTCTTCATCACCTCCCGCAGCACCGTGCGCGAGATCTGGAAGCGGACCAGCAGGTCCGGCTCCGGCGGCAAATTTACGCCCACGGGCAGGGCGCCGCTGAGGATCTCCATGCCCAGGGTGCGCACGATCTGTTCATGGTGCGACAGGGGACGTTCAGGCGATGACCAGGTCGACAGGGTCATGGGGGGATGGCTCACGGGGCGGAGGGCGCGGCGGCGCTGGGGGAAGGACGGGAACGGGTGGATGGACTGGGCGCGGCGGGCCCCGCCCCCGACCGGCCATACCGGGCGGAGGCCACCAAAATCAAGCGTTGCACGGCGATGAAGGCGAACAGCAGCGCGCCGATGGCGATTTTGGTCCACCAACTGGACAGCGTGCCGTCGAAGGTGATCCAGGTCAGGATCAGGCCCTGGATCAGCACGCCGATGAAGGACCCGGCCACGCCGCCCACGCCGCCGGTCAGCAGCGTGCCGCCGATGACCACGGCGGCGATGGCGTCCAGCTCCACCCCCGTGCCTGTCAGGGCGTAGCCCGAGCGGGTGTAGAGGGAGAAGACGATACCGGCCAGGGCCGCCATCAGGCTGCAGAAGGCGTGCACCAGGATGGTGGTGGATCGTGTGTCGATGCCCATCAGCTGGGCGAAATGGGCGTTGCCGCCCAGGGCGAACACCCGGGCGCCGAAACGGGTGCCGTGCAGCAGGACGCCACCGGCCAGGAAAGTCAGCAGCATGATGCCGGCCACCAGGGTCAGCCGCCCGCCGCCAGGCAGTGCCAGCGCGGCCCCGGCCAGGGCGTCATAGCCGGCATCGTGGATGGGGATGGAATCGGTGCTGATCAGCAGGGCGCAGCCCCGGGCCAGGAACATGGCGGTCAGGGTGACGATGAAGGCCGGGGCTTTCAGGACGTGGATGGCCGCGCCGATGCCGGCGCCGAACAGGGCACCGCCCGTCAGGACCAGGGCGAAAGCCAGGGCGGGGGGCAGGCCCGCCCCCTCGATCAGCCGGGCCAGCGCCACCGTGGTCAGGCCCATGACGGCGCCCACCGACAGGTCGATACCGCCGGCCACCACCACCACCGTCATGCCCACCGCCAGGATGCCCAGGAAGGCGTTGTCCGTCAGCAGGTTGCCGATGACCCGCAGGCCCAGCATGGCCGGATACTGCACGGCGCAGACGGCATAGATCAGGACGAAGACCACCACCGTCGCCAGCAGCGGCAGGGTGCGGGTATTCATGAAGCGGCCCATCACGCCTGGGCCTCCTTGTTCTTGCGGCGGGCCATCAGGCGCCCCGCCAGGGACTGGGCCAGGGGGCGGAAGGCGGGCGACTGCTGGGTCAGCACGGCCGCCACCACCAGCGCCATCAGCACCAGGTTCAGCTCCGGCGGCAGGCCCGCCCGCAGGATGGCGGTGCGCATGGCCTGCAGCACCAGGGCGCCCAGGACGGAGCGGCCGATGCTGAACCGTCCGCCGTAAAGGCTGGTGCCGCCGATGACCACGGCCAGGATGGCGTCCAGCTCCAGCCACAGGCCGGCGTTGTTGGCGTCCGCCCCCTTGATGTCGGCGGCGGCGATCAGGCCGGCCAGGGCCGCCATGAGCCCGGACCAGACGTAGACGGCCCCCAGCACCAGGTTGGTGTGGATGCCGGCCAGGCGGCTGGAGCGCGGGTTGGTGCCCACGGCTTCCACGAACAGTCCCAGGGCCGTCGCCCGCACCAGCAGGCCGGTCAGGCCCGCCGCGGCCAGCGCCAGCACCACGGGCAGAGGCAAGGTCGCCAGGGTGCTGCCCGCGATGGCGATCAGGTGCGGTTCGGTGAAGGTCAGGATGCGGCCTTCGGTGATCAGCTGGGCGATGCCCCGGCCGGCCACCATCAGGATCAGGGTGGCGACGATGGGCTGCAGGCGGAACACGGCCACCAGCAGGCCATTCCACAGGCCGCAGACCAGGCCGGTGGCCAGGGACGCCAGGATGGCGGCGGGCCAGGCCAGGCCGGCATTGACGCCCGCCGCCGCGACGGCGCCCGATATGGCCATGATGACGCCGACCGACAGGTCGATGCCACGGGTGGCGATGACCGGGGCCATGCCCACGGCCAGCAGCACGACCGGCGCACCCCGGTTCAGGATGTCGACCAGGCCGCCGAACAGGCGGCCGTCCTGCAGGCGCAGGTCCAGGAAACCGGGGGCGACGATGACGTTGACCAGCAGCGCCAGGATCAGCAGGGCCAGCTGAGGCCGCGCCGCCTTCAGGCGGGCCAGGAGGAAGGCGCTCATGCCGCACCTCTGCCGTGATGATCCGCGGCGATGGCGTTGACGATGGCGGCGGGGGTGATGGCCTCCCCTTCCAGCAGGCCGGCGGGGGCGCGGTCGCGCATGACCAGCACCTGGTCCGAATAGGCCGCCACCTCCTCGATCTCGGAGGAGATGACGTAGAGCGCCATGCCCCGGTCGCGCAGATCCTCCAGCAGGCGCACGATCTCGGCATGGGCGCCGACGTCGATGCCCCGTGTGGGCTCATCCAGGATCAGCAGGCGCGGGGCGGTCGCCAGCCAGCGGGCCAGCAAGGCCTTCTGCTGGTTGCCGCCGGACAGCAGCTGGATGGGCTTCTCGGCATCCGGCGTGCGGATGTCCAGCAACTTGATGTAGCGGTCGGCCAGTTCATGCTGTTGCGCCGTCGACAGGCGCCGCCACCAGCCGCGCTTGGCCTGCAGGGCCAGCACGATGTTCTCCCGGATGCTGAGGCCGGCGACGATGCCGTCCAGCTTGCGGTCTTCCGGACAGAAGCCGAAGCCCAGGCGGATGGCGTCGCGCGGGCTGCGCAGGGTGACGGGCTTGCCGTCCACCACCAGCTGGCCCTCATCCGCCGTTTCCACCCCGAACAGCAGCAGGGCGGTTTCCGTGCGGCCGGAGCCCAGCAATCCCGCGGCACCCAGCACGGCGCCGGAACGCAGCTCGGCGTCGAACGCCCCCACCAGCCGGCGGCGGCCCAGGCCTTCGGCCCGCACCAGGGGGGCGCCGGCCGGCCTGGCGCTCGCCGGGCGGCGGCTCAGGTGGCTTTCCGCCGTGGGCGCCTTGCCCAGCATCATGGCCACCAGTTCCAGGCGGGGCAGGTCGGCCGTCAGCCGTTCCCCCACCAGCCGGCCGTTGCGCAGCACGGTGATGCGGTCGGTCAGGGCATAGACCTGGTCCAGGAAATGGGTGACGAAGACGATGGCCAGCCCCTGGTCGCGCAAGGACCGCAGCAGGGTGAACAGCGTCTGCACCTCGGCCGTGTCCAGGCTGGCCGTCGGCTCGTCCAGGATCAGCACCTTGGCCGACAGGTCGACCGCGCGGGCGATGGCGATCAGCTGCTGCACGGCGGTGGAGAAGTCCGACAGCGGCCGGCTGGCGTCGATGTTTAAACCGAAGCGTCGCAGCAGGGCGCCGCCCTCGCGGTTCATGCGCGCCCGGTGCACCAGGCCCCAGCGCGTGGGCTCCCGCCCCAGGTACAGGTTCTGCGCCACCGACAGGTTGGGCAGCAGCGTGATCTCCTGATAGACGGCGGCGATGCCGGCCCGCACGGCCCCGCCGGGGCCGTCCGGATCAATCTCCACCCCATCCACCGTGATCGTGCCGCCGTCACGGCGCTGCGCGCCCGTCAGCAGGTTGATCAGGGTGGACTTGCCGGCGCCGTTCTCCCCCAGCAGCGCGTGGATCTCACCCGCGCGCAGCGTCAGGTCCACGCCGTCCAGGGCCTTCACGCCGGGGTATTGCCGGGTCAGGCCCCGGGCCGCCACCACCACCCGGTTGTCGGGAATGGCCATCAATACAGGTCCTTGCGCCGGGCGTATTCGGCGGCGGCGGTGTCGGGCTCATACAGCTTGGAGGGCGTTTGCACCCATTTGGGCGGCGGGGCGTGATCCTTGCGGTAGGCCAGCAGGACGTCGTAGGCGCGCGGCGCCATGTCGGGGGCCAGTTCCACCGTGGCGTTGGCGTCGCCGTCGGCCATGGCCTTGAAGATGTCGGGCACGCCGTCGATGGACACGGTCAGGATGTCGGTGCCGGGCTTCAGGCCGGCTTCCTTGATGGCCTGGATGGCGCCGATCATCATGTCGTCATTGTGGGAATAGACGGCGCAGATGCTGCCCGGCGCCTCAGCCTTCAGGAAGCCTTCCATCACCTCCTTGCCCTTGGCGCGGGTGAACTCACCGGACTGGGTGCGCACCAGGTGCAGGTTGGGGGCGGTGGCGATGGCCTCCTCAAACCCCTTCTTGCGGTTGGCCACCAGGCTGGCGCCCACCGGGCCCTGGATTTCGACGATGCGGCAATCGCGGCCCTGCAACTTGCCCGCCAGCCAGCGGGCGGCCACGCG
>NZ_BACU01000012.1 GCF_000333275.1 Azospirillum sp. B4
AAACATGAACAACATCAACATCAAAAGACCGATTCTCGCGGACGTTCGCTGACGGCGACGGTTCGCGTTTTTGCGTCCACGAATAAATAAAATAAATTGGGAGAAAAAAGATGCGCCCCACCTCAAAGGCCATCGCACTGCTATCCGTCTCGGCGCTGGCGTTCACCTGGGCGGGCATCGCGCGTGCCCAGTCCGCGGCTGAAACCACCCAGAAGGACGATTCTCTGGACGAGATCGTCATCGTGGGCATGCGCAAGGCCCTGAACAACGCCCAGGAGTTCAAACGTAATTCCGAGGAGATCGTGGATTCGATCTCCGCCGTCGACATCGGCGCCTTGCCCGATCGTTCCGTGACCGAGGCGCTGCAGCGCGTGCCCGGCATCAGCATCGGCCGCACCAACGAACCGCGTGACATCGACCGCCTGAACATTGAAGGGTCGGGCGTGCAGATCCGCGGCCTGACCTGGGTGCGCTCCGAGATCAACGGGCGCGACAGCTTTGGCGCCAAGAACGGCCGCGCCCTGGGTTGGGAAGACGTGACGCCTGAACTGGCGGCCGGCGTCGACGTCTACAAGAACCCCTCGGCGGACATCGTCGAAGGCGGCCTGGGCGGCACCATCAACCTGCGCACGCGCATGCCGTTCGACAGCAACGACCAGGTCATCGGCCTGTCCGCCGACGCCACCAACGGCGACCTGCGCCACAAGTGGACGCCGTCGGCCTCCGGCCTCTATTCCAACCGCTGGGACACCAAGATCGGCGAGATCGGCATCCTGGTGGACGTCGCCCATTCGGAGCTCAGCAGCCGACTGAACGCCATCGAGGTCGATCCGTACAACGCCCATTCCACCACCACCAAGTCGTCCTACGACGGCGGCACGACGCTGAACTTCAACGGCGACAACTCCATTTCCGGCCAGCCGAAGTCCGTGGTCATGGTGCCCACCGGCGTGGAATATCGCCTGGAGGATCGCGACAAGACCCGCGATGGCCAATATGGCGCCATCCAGTGGAAGCCCAATGATGAGTTGGAGTTCTACGGCACCTACTTCCGCACCACGTCGAAGCTGATCAGCACTGACCATTTCGCCCAGACCTCGGCCTGCTGCTCCGCGACCAACAACCAGAATTTCCTGAACCAGCCGGCCAGTGGCACCAACTTCACCTACGACGGCGACGGCAATTTCTTGACCGGCACCATCGTCGATGGCCAAGGCGGCGGTAACGTCGTGCCCAACAGCTTCCTGCTGAACCTGGGCACCCGTTACGGCGAGGATAACAGCGAGACCTGGGACGCGGCGGGCGGTGTCAAGTGGAACCACGGCCGCTGGCATGTCAACGCCGACTTCCAGCGCATCTTCTCCCGCCGCGATGACTATGACATGACCGTCTACAACACGGTCACGGCCACCGGCGGTGTGGGCCTGGACCTGCGCGGCGACGTGCCCATCATCAAGATGCAGGACCTGACCGCCACGCCCAACGTTTTCAACCTGTACGCGGCCATGGATCATAATGAGATCGACAAGGCCGACCAGACCACGGGCAAGCTGGATACCACCTACGACATCGACGGCGATTTCCTGCGGTCGTTGAAATTCGGCTTCCGCTCGACGGACCGCCACTCCATCCAAAGGGATGGCGGCTACAATTGGGCGCTGATTTCCGCCCCCTGGGCCTTCACCGGCCAGACCGCGACCGTGGGCCAGTTCCCTCAGAACCAGCAAGTGGTCAATTTCAACAACTTCTTCGGCGGTTCCATGCCGTCGCTGTGGATGCCCAGCGTCGACTTGGCCAAGAACAAGACGCTGCTGTCCAGCTACATCCAGAAGCTGCTGTACACGCCCAACCTGGGCACCAATCTGGCGGCCTATACCGACGGCACCTACGGCTACTACTGCGCCACCTGCGGCCACGGCACCATCCCGACCTGGGCCACCAATGGGGGCAAGTACAGCCCGTTCCCCAACGGCAGCCTGGCCGGTTACCTGCCCATCTGGGCGGGCGCCCCGGTGGATGCCAACAACAGCCTGCTCAGCACGACCCAGCCGGTGGGCAGCAACATCACCTTCTGGCAGCCCTTCAACGGCAACTACAACTACGCGCCCACCTCCACGTCGGGTTTGGGCACCAACGACCAGACGGAACGGACCAACGCCATCTACGCCCAGCTCCGTTTCGGCCATGACGATCTGTTCGGCTGGAACCTGCCCTGGGACGGCAACATCGGCGTCCGTGTCGTGCGTACGGACAGCGAATCCATGGGCTTTGGCCATGTCGCGTCGCTCAGCCAGAATGGCGACACCTCGTCCTATTCGCCCGCGGCGTTGCAGGCGCTCCTGTTCGCCAACGGCGCCAACGCGCTCACGTCGTTCAGCAACCATTACACCGATGTGCTGCCCAGCCTGAACCTGCGTTTCAAGCCGCAGGATGACATGGCCATCCGCTTCGCGGCCGCCACCTCCATCGTGCGTCCGGACTTCTATCAGCTGTCGCCGTCCTTCACGATGACCGGCACCTATCAGAACCGTCCGGCCCTGGTTACGGACAAGGTGATCAACACCGTCACGAACCTGCCCTATACGCAGGCGGAACTGAACGCGGCGGCGGCGACGGGCAGCCCGGTCATGTACAACACCGGTGTTTCCTTCGCCTTCAACACCGGCAATCCCAAGCTGAAGCCCATGCGGGCCCAGTCCTTCGACCTGTCCTACGAATGGTACCTGAAGCCCGGGTCGATGGTGTCGTTCGGCGTGTTCGACAAGGAAATCTACGACTACATCCAGAGCGACCAGACGGTCGTCCAGGTGACCAACAACGGCATTACCCAGAACGTCGTCGGCAATGTGCCCCAGAACCATGGCCATGGCCGCATTATGGGCCTGGAAGGTCAGGTGACGTATTTCTATGACTTCCTGCCGGGCATTTTCAGCGGCCTGGGCACGGACGTCAACTTCACCATCCTGGACAGCAGCGGCACGCAGAACACCTCGGGCAGCGTCTTCGACGGCAGCCAGATCGGTGCCAGCAAGCTGAAGCTGCCGCTGGAGCAACTGTCGACCTACACCCTGAACGCGGCCCTGCTGTACACCAAGTACGACGTCGACTTCCGTCTGGCCTACAATTGGCGGTCGCGCTACCTGATGGCGGCTTCGGCCTCCAACGTCCAGGCGCCGGCGTACATGGAGGACTACGGCCAGTTGGACGCATCGCTGATCTACTCGATCAACGAGCACTTCAAGGTCGGTGTCCAGGCGGCCAACCTGCTGGCGACCAAGAACGTCATCTCGATTGACGAGCGTGACAACTGGTACTACGGCACCCAGGGCAACATGAGCGACAGCCTGATCTACAAGCACAACTACACGGTCGCGGACCGCCGCTATTCCCTGGTTTTCCGCGCGGTGTATTAATAAATCCCCATAAAGTTAAGCACAGGCGGCACCGCTGGCGACATCGGTGCCGCCCATTATTGGGTTGGTCTTCGGGGGGAGTGGTTCCATGTCCGCGTCCACGATCACGCGGTTGGTCATCGTCGGCGGGGGCACCGCCGGATGGATGGCCGCCGCCTTCCTGTCCAGCCTGTTCCCAGCCCGTCAGTTGACGCTGACCGTGGTGGAATCGGCGGAGATCGGTATCGTGGGGGTGGGGGAGGCGACCATTCCCCCCATCCAGGTCTTCAACAAGGCCGTGGGTATCGACGAGGCGGAGTTCCTGCGCGCCACGGAGGGTACCTATAAGCTGGGGATCGAGTTCGTGGACTGGCTGCGGCCAGGCCACCGCTACATGCACCCCTTCGGCCAGCCTGGCCAGCCCATCAACGGCGCCTCCTTTCATGCCTGGTGGTTGCGCCTGAAGGCGGAGGGCTATCCCCACCCCCTGTCCGATTTCTGGCTGAGCGAGGTGCTGGCCCGCAAGAACCGCTTCGACTTCCCGTCATCCGATCCACGCACGCCCAAATCCACCCTGTCCTACGCCTATCACTTTGATGCCGGCCTCTATGGCCAGTTCCTGCGGCGCATCGCGGAATCCCGGGGCGTTCGGCGTATCGAGGCCACGGTGGGCGCCGTCGCTCTGGATGGGACGGACGGCACCGTCAGCCACCTGGATCTGACCGACGGCCGGCGGGTCGAGGGCGACTTCTTCATCGACTGCACCGGCTTCCGTGGCCTGCTGATCGGCGACGCGCTGGGGCGGGAGTATGAGGACTGGTCGCATTACCTGCCCGCCAACCGGGCGGTGGCCGTACCATCCGAACGGGTGGCGCCGCCGGTGCCCTACACCACGGCCACGGCGCGCACCGCCGGCTGGCAATGGCGCATCAATCTGCGCCACCGCACCGGCAACGGCTACGTCTACGTCGACGACCTGATCAGCGATGACGAGGCGGCCGGGACGCTGTTGGCCAACCTGGACGGGGCCCCCCTGGCGGACCCCCGCTTCCTGCGCTTCACCACCGGCCGGCGGCGCCAGGCGCGGCACAAGAACGTGCTGGCCGTGGGCCTCAGCTCCGGCTTCCTGGAGCCCCTGGAATCCACCAGCATCCACTTCATCCAACATGCGCTGATGAAGTTCGCCGCCACGTTTCCCCTGGCCAAGGACGATCCGGTGTCCACCGGCATCTATAATCGCATCATGGCGGAGGAGTTGGAACAGGTGCGGGACTTCCTGATCTTCCACTACCATGCCAACGACCGGGTGGGGGAGCCGTTGTGGGATCGCGTCCGGACCATGCCCATTCCCGACAGCCTGGCGGAAAAGATGGCGCTGTTCCGCGCCCGCGGTTTCGCCATCTTCCCCAACCAGACGCTGTTCCAGGAGCCCAACTGGCTGGCGGTCCTGCTGGGCCAGGGTGTGGAACCCCGGGGTTACGACCCCTTGACCGACGTCGCCCCGCTGCAGGAGGTGCGCAGCGGCTTTGATGCCATGCGGCGCACGATCCAGCAGGTGGCGGAAGGCTGCCGCCCGCACGAGGCGTTCCTGGGCGATGCGTCCGCCACCCCGCTGCGGGGCCGGGCATGACGCCACCGCGCCTGCGCCGCATCCTGGTCGTCGGCGGCGGTACCGCCGGCTGGATGGCGGCATGCGCGCTGAACCAGGCCGTTCGTCTGGGTGGCACACGGGTGGAACTGGTTGAATCGGATGCCATCGGCATCGTGGGGGTGGGGGAGGCGACGGTGCCCACCATCCGCCAGTTCAATCAGGACATCGGCCTCGACGAGGTCACCTTCCTGAAGGCGACCCAGGGCACCTTCAAGCTGGGGATCGAATTCCGTGACTGGCGCGGCCCCGGCAACCGCTTCTTCCACGGCTTCGGCGACTATGTCGTCAACACCGGCCCCTATTCGACCTTGAACCACTGGCTGGTGGCCCGCGATCTGGTGGGGGATGCGGCGGGCGATTTCGACGCCTATCACATGGCCGCCGTCATGGCCTACGCCGGGCGCTTCGCGGCCCCGGACAAGGATCCGCGCTCCCCCTACCATTATTTCAGCTACGCCTTCCATTTCGACGCCGGCCTTTACGCCCGCCTGTTGCGCACCAAGGCGGAGCGTGAAGGCGTGGTGCGGCATGAGGGGCGCATCACCGGTACCGACCTGGATCCGGAGACGGGCTTCATCCGTGGCGTTCGGCTGGAGGACGGCCGTGATCTCTCGGCCGACCTGTTCATCGACTGCTCCGGCTTCACGTCCCTCATGGCGGATAAGGTGTTGGGGGAGCCCTTCCTGGACTACAGCCGCTGGCTGCCGGTGGACCGGGCCTGGGCTGTTCCCAGCGCCCGACTTGGGGCCCTGCCGCCCTACACCCGCGCCACGGCGCTGGAGGGGGGCTGGCAGTGGCGCATCCCGCTGCAGCACCGCACCGGCAACGGCTATGTCTTCTCCAGCGCGCATGTGTCGGAGGACGAGGCGCGGGCCCGCCTGCTGGCCAACCTGGACGGGGCGGCGCTGGATGAACCCCGCCTGCTCCGCTTCAAGACCGGGCGGCGCCAGCGCTTCTGGGTGCGCAACTGCGTCGCCATCGGCCTGTCCTCCGGCTTTGTCGAGCCCCTGGAGTCCACGTCCATCTCGTTGATCCAGGGCGGGATCACCCGCCTGATCAGCCTGCTGCCGGACCAGACCTTCAATCCCGCGCTGGCGGCGGAGTACAACCGCATCCAGGCGCTGGAGTTCGACCGCATCCGCGACTTCATCATCATGCACTACGCGCTGACCCAGCGCGACGACACCGATTTCTGGCGGGAACGGCGGACCATGACCCTGCCGGACAGCCTGGCCCAGCGTATCGAGACCTTCCGCGAGACCGGCCACGTGGTGTTGCTGAACGAGGAAACCTTCGTCACGCCCAGCTGGCAGGCCCTGTTCGTGGGCCTGGGCCTGGTGCCCACCCGCCGCGATCCCCTGATGGCGGCGCGGCAGCGGGACGAGATCGTGGAGAGCCTGCGCCTGCGCCGCAGCAGCCTGGCCCAGGCCGCCGCCCGTCTGCCCACCCACGCGGAGTTCATCGCCCGCCACTGCCGGGCGGGGGGCTGAACGTTGCGATCAGTCCTGTTCACCCGAGGGGAGGGAGCCATCGTCCTGTCGGGCGTGACGTATGTCGACGATTTCCACGATACGGCTTCGCTGGCGTAGCGTCAGCACGTAGGGGGCCACGACCAGACGTCGGGTTCCCGGAATCAACCCCGCTGGCGCCATAAGGGGATAGACCGCCAGCCTTTCCCGCGCGGCCCGGAATGGCTCAGATGC
>NZ_BACU01000011.1 GCF_000333275.1 Azospirillum sp. B4
TTCTTCGTCTGCGACCTGGAAGGCCCCGCCGCCAAGCTGGCCGGCCAGGCCCGCACCCGCATCGGCGAGGAGCTGGACCTGATCGAGAAGGACGCCTTCCGCTTCTGCTGGATCGTCGACTTCCCGATGTACGAGAAGGATGAGGAGACGGGGAAGATCGACTTCTCCCACAACCCCTTCTCCATGCCGCAGGGCGGGCTGGACGCGCTGACCAACATGAACCCGCTGGACATCAAGGCCTTCCAGTACGACATCGTCTGCAACGGCATCGAGCTGTCGTCGGGCGCCATCCGCAACCACAAGCCCGAGATCATGTACAAGGCGTTCGAGATCGCCGGCTATTCGGCCGAGGACCTCGAGACCCGCTTCGGCGGCATGCTCTCGGCCTTCAAGCTGGGCGCCCCGCCGCACGGCGGTTCCGCCCCGGGCATCGACCGCATCGTCATGCTGCTGGCGGATGAGCCCAACATCCGCGAGGTCATCGTCTTCCCGCTGAACCAGCGCGCCGAAGACCTGCTGATGCAGGCCCCCAACGCGGTGGACGCGGCCCGCCTGAAGGAACTGTCGATCAAGCTCGACCTGCCCAAGCCCAAGATCACCACGGAGGTGAAGGAAGGCTGAGGCGGGGGTTTCGGCTTCAGCTGAGGATTGAAGCGGGCGGCGTCTGGAAAGGCGCCGCCCGTTCTGCTTTGAGGCCGTCGCGGCGATATACGTTAACCTAAAAGTTCATTTGTATAGTGTTGCTATAGGAAATTGGAAGGATCCGATTAGATTCTGGACTTTTGTAATTTATTGCACCATCCTCGGTTGTGGTGGGGTGCACATGGCTCTTGATCGCATTCATCTTCGGAAATTGCTCCTGATATTATTTTTGCCGGCTAATAAGAGAAGGAGTGCGATTCGTAGAGATGTTCGTGAGGAAAATGCCCGAGCAGCCGGGGCGCGTTCTTCCGGCGGCGATTTCTACGGGGACTTTTGGGCTGACGCAAAAAGCCATGTGTTTGGCTTGGGAGATCTCCACACTCTAGTCGATGCGCGCATTGCTGCGAACGCAAGGCGAAGAAACTTATATCCACGCCTCCGCGATGGCTTTCTTTTATGGTGGAATGAGCGGCGTCGTTGGACTAATGAGCCATTTCACCCAGGCCCTCATTTGAAGGCTCAGTTCACTTTTCCAGAATTTGAAGCGACGGTTAAGGTTGATCGTGTCCTATCTGTGCGCGATGGTCTCGGTGTCGAGCACGCGATCTATCCTTATTTCGCCCCAGAACCAATATTGTCGGCAGAAGCTGGGCGCCTTGGCCTTTGGCTCTTGATACAAGCTCTGCCAATAGTGCCCGCAGACGAGATTCGAATTCTCGATGTTATCCAAGGGCAGACCTTTTCAATTGATCGCTATCCATTGCATGGGGACGAGGAAGTAATATTTCGCCGGCTTTACGAGCAGCTTCTTCGGGAGTGGGAAGCACTGCGAGAGGCCGATGATTAAAGCATCGAACTGACCGCATCGCAGAACGCTTCTCTGGACTGGATGATCGCCGGCCTGAAGGCATTGTTGCGCTTTCCGGCCATCGAGATCTATCGACACCCCGACGTGTCGTTCAAGAACCTCCATGAGGCGGAGACCGCGACGTGGCACTGAAAGACGGGGCACTGAAACCGGCCGCCCTGGCCATGACCGCCGCCCTCGGCGCGGCCGGCGCCCAGGCCAAGGTGACCAGCATCGCCATAGAGTCGGTCACCGTCGAAACGCCGGCCACCTTCGAAGGCAAGGACCAGGACAAGGTCTACAGCGACGCCTGCGCCCGCCAGAAGCTGACCGATGCCCAGGCGCTGACGTGGTTCCGCAAGGCGCGTGAGGAACAGCGCCAAGGCTTCAGTGAAAAGGCTACGGAGACCGGCTGCGTGTTCCGGGGCAGCCTGAAGGCGAGGGACGGGAAGACCTACCGCTGGACGCTGGATATGGGAGGGACCGGGTACATCTTCCGGTCTGATAAGAAAAATGACGCTATTCTATTGAGTGGGGCTGAGGTCTCTTTGGCGCGATAATGAATTCAAGCGGGCGGTGTCGCCAAGGGTGCCGCCCGTGTTGTTTCGGGGGTGGGGGTGCAGAGAATACCAATCTTTGGTAAGATGCACGCCGGAGGTGCCGATCATGGGCAAGAACACATCGGTCAGCTTAGGTGAGCATTTCACCCAATTCGTGGAAACGCAGGTCGCCGAAAGTCGCTACAGCAATGCCAGCGACGTGATGCGGGCGGGTTTGCGCTTGCTGGAGGAACATGAGGCCAAGCTCGCGGCCCTGCGCGCCGCCTTGGACGAGGGCGACGCCAGCGGGGTCAGTGACAGGAACGTCTTGGATATCTGGGCGATGGTGGAGGCAGAGGCAGACGCGGCTGAGAATGGCTGAGTACGCCTTATCCAATAAGGCGGAGAATGATCTGCTCCGCATCGCCCGGCAATCGTTGGCGCAATGGGGCAGGGCGCAGGCCAGGCGCTATATCCGGGGACTCCATGACCAGTTCATGCGATTGGCGGAGTTTCCCGACTTGGGTCGGGACGCGAGCGGTATACGATCAGGCTGTCTGCGGATCGAAAGTGGCAGCCATGTCATTCTTTATCGCAAAACAACGGGTGGCATACGGATCGTCCGCGTTCTCCATGAGCGTATGAATTTACCGCGGCATCTGTAGGGGCACGGGAGCCCCCGCCTCGGTGCGGCGACGAAGGTCGCAAAGGGGCGGCGGCCGCGACCGGCCACCACCCCTCATTCACACTTTCAACGGATCAGCGGCACTCACCACCGATACGCGACGTTCGCCTTCACATCCCGCCCCGGGCCGTACCAGCACCAGATGCTGCTGTAGCAGGAGGAGATGTAGCGGCGGTCCAGCAGGTTGGTGGCGTCGATGTTCAGGGTCAGGCCCTCGAGCTGCGGGGCCAGGTGCTTGAAGTCGTAGCTGCCCATCAGGTCGAACAGGGTGGCGCCGGGGATGGTCAGGCTGCCGCTGCCGGCCACGCCGTTGTAGCCGCGACCGATGTAGCGCACGCCGCCGCCGAAGCCCAGGCCGGCCAGGGGGCCGTCCTGCAGGACGTAGTTGGCGTAGCCGTTGGCCGTGGTCTGCGGCACGGCGTAGGGGCGGGTGCCTTCCAGGCCCGAATTGTCCTTGGTCACCTGGTTGTCGATGTAGGTGTAGCTGGCGTGCAGGGTCAGCCCGGTGATGGGGTGGGCGGAGCCCTCCAGCTCCACGCCGCGCGACCGCACCTCACCCGCCGCGATGGAGGCGGTGGGGAAGCTGGGGTCGGTGGTGGCGACGTTGGTCTCGCGCAGCTCATACAGGCTGGCGGTCAGCAGGGCGTTCCACACCTTGGGCTGGTATTTCACGCCCACCTCGACCTGCTTGCCCTCCGTCGGGGCCAGCACGTTGCCGTTCCGGTCCACCGTGGTCTGCGGCAAGAAGGAGGTGGCGTAGGAGACGTAGGGCGCCACCCCGTTGTCGAACAGGTAGAGCAGGCCGGCGCGGCCGGTGAACTTGCTCTCATCCTTCGAGGTCGTGCCGTTGCTGAGATGGTCCAGCTGGCTGATGTCCAGCCAGTCGTTGCGGCCGCTCAGCACCAGGCGGAAGCCGCCGAGGGCGATCTGATCCTGGGCGTACACACCCGTCTGGCTCATGTGCAGGCGCACGTCGAAGCTGGTGGCCGGCAGGGTCAGGGCGGAGCCGTAGACCGGGTTGAAGACGTCGATGTCGGCGACGCTGCCGCCGAAGCCCGAGGCCTCCGTCTGCACCGTGTTCTGGAAGTCGACGCCGAAGATCAGGTTGTGGGTCAGGGCGCCGGTGCGCACCACGCCGGTCACGTTGTTATCCAGCGTGACGTTGTTCAGCTCCTCCCGCGCCACGGCCAGGGCGCGGGCCAGCCTGGTCTCATTGGCGTCGGTGAAGTAACCGGCGTTGTAGACGCTATTGTACAGCGTCGTCAGGTGCATGTAGCGGGTGTTCTGGTGCACCGCCCAGTCGTCGTCGAATTTGTGGGTGAACAGCGAGGTGACCATGTTTTCGGTGCGGTTGAACCGCTCGAAATCCGGCTCGCCATCATAGAAATCGCGCGCGATCTGGCCGTTGGGGTTGGACAGCAGCGAGCCTTGGACGGGCACGGAGCCATAGGCGCCGCTTTTGGGATCCTGCTGGTGCACGTACAGCACGGTCCAGCTGGTCTTGTCGTCCGGGCGGTATGTAATGCTGGGGCTGACGCCGAAGCGTTCGGACTCGGTATGGCTGATCTGGGTGTCGGAGCGGTCATTGACCCCCACCAGGCGATAGCTCAGCATGCCGTTGGCATCCAGGGTGCCGCCGATGTCCGCCGTCTCACGCACGGTGCCGTAGCTGCCGGCGGTCACGCTGACCTCACCGAAGGTCTGGCCGGTGGGCAGCTTGCTGGTCAGGGCGGCGATGCCGCCGGGGTTGGCGTTGCCGTAGAGCACGGAGGCGGGGCCCTTCACCACCTCGACCCGCTCCAGGAAGGACAGGTCGATCTGCGGCGTGGCGTAGCCGTTGACCGAGCTGATGAGGTGCAGGCCGTCCAGGTACTGGTCGGCGTTGAAGCCGCGCACCGTCATCAGGTCATAGCGGCCGGCGGTGTTGCCGCGCGTGTCGGTGGCGACACCGGCCGTGTAGTTCAGGGCGTCGTTCAGGTTTTCCGCCACGCGCAGGTTCAGCTCCTCCCGGCCGATCACGCTGACCGATTGCGGCGTTTCCACCAGGGGCGCGTCGCTTTTCAGCGCGCTGGTCGCGTCCGTGGCGGAACGCCTGCCCAGCACCAGCACCTCGTTGGCGGTGGCGTCGGTGCCGGCCGCCGCATCATCCGCATGGGCCGCGCTCGCCATCAGGGCGACCGCCGACACGGCCGAGGCCACGACCCAGCGGGGCGTGGACAGGCGGGAGGGGGCCCGGCGGGATTTGGACAGGCGGGACACGGTGAGGAACTGCCGTAGGTTGGTCACGATGAAGGCTCCAGCAACTGATAATTATTATCACCAGAGTAAAGAGGTTCGCTTTCGCCGATTGTGATTGCAAGTGACTTTCATTAGAGCGTGATGATTTTAGGTTCGCACATACCCTGCATGGGCGAGGTAGTTTGAACACTCTGCGGGAGTGACGGTTTGGAGAGTTTTGCCGATGGCGGCACAGAGGCCATCGGCAGATCGCTCTTGAGCTTGACGCAGATGATGCTTGAGTTTGGCGAAGAACTGCTCGATGGGGTTCAGGTCGGGTGAGTATTTTGGAAGGAAGATCACCCTGGCCCCGGCCGCCCGTATGGCGTCCCGGACGGCCTTGCCTTTATGTGAGCCGAGATTGTCCATGATGACGATGTCGTTGGGCTTCAATGTCGGGACAAGGACCTGCTCGGTATAGATCCTGAAGCGCTCGCCGTTGATCGGCCCCTTGATCAGCCACGGCGCATCCACGCGATCTTGGCGCAGGGCGGCGATGAAGGTCATGGTATTCCAATGGCCGAAGGGGGCCGGACCAGGTAACCGTTGCCCACGCGGGGCCCAGCCTCGCAACGGCGCCATGTTAGTCTTGGTCCACGTCTCGTCGATGAACACCAATCGAGACGGGTCGATCCCCGGTCGCAGTCTCAGCCATCGCTCCCGGTGGCGGGCGATGTCCGGCCGGCTTCTTTCCGTGGCGACCAAAGTCTTTTTTTATAACTCAGTTTCTCAGCATGCACGAACTCCCAGACCGAGCGGTAGTCCACCTTCAAATTCCGGTCCGCCAGCTCACGGACAAGACCACGTAAGGTGAACGGGCCGCTGGCACAGCGCGTCAGCAGCCAGTCCCGGTGCTCCCCGGAGATCGCCTTCGGCTTATGCCCTCCCATCTGACCAGGAGCCACGCTGCCGGTTACCGCCTCGCGCTCCAGCCATTTGATCGCCGTGCTCACCGCAACGCCAAACCGCTTCGCGGCCTGATGGCGTGACAGGCCATCAAGCTTAACCGCGTCAACAACGCGCTGACGAAGATCCATCGAGTACGGACGACCCATCGTTCCCGGCCCCATATAAATCAAACCGGTAACCTTGAATCACATTCCAAGCTCGTTGGGAATCCAATCCTGAATCAGCCTTATTTCATCCCGCTCTAGCGCATGGCTGGGTCCCGACGCCTAAGCCACCGCCCGGCGGGCCCCGCGACTAACGGCTTCAGTTACAGGGAATTAACGAAATGCTCCGCCGCATCGGCGCGGTTTTGGGCTATGTAGGAGCCCAGGCCCATTTCCGGACGCGGGACCCTTCCCCGCGCGCGCCGGCAGCCCAAGAAGGAAGACGGCACCCATGATGCGCTTCACCCGCACGCTCGCGGCCCTGACCCTGACCACGGCCCTGTGCTCCAGCCTGCCCGCGCTCGCGGCGGACACGCCGCCGCCGGTGGCGGCCGCCGGTGGCGCCGTGTCGGTGCCGCCGCTGGCCTTCACCGAGCGCACGCTGGCCAATGGGCTGAAGGTCATCGCCCTGCCGGACGCCACCACGCCCACCGTGTCCGTGCAGGTGTGGTACGGCGTGGGGTCCAAGGACGATCCCAAGGGGCGCAGCGGCTTCGCCCACCTGTTCGAACACATGATGTTCAAGAGCACGCGCGACATGGCGGCGGAGCAGTTCGACCGTCTGACGGAAGACGTGGGCGGCTACAACAACGCCTCCACCAACGCCGACTACACCGATTACTTCGAGACCGTGCCCGCCAACCATCTGGAGCGCATCCTGTGGGCGGAGGCGGAGCGCATGGGCTCCCTCGTCGTGGATGAGGAGAACTTCAAGTCCGAGCGCGACGTGGTGAAGGAGGAGCTGCGCCAGCGCGTCCTCGCCCAGCCCTACGGCAAGCTGTTCTACCTCATGTTCCCGCAGGTCAGCTTCAAGGTGCACCCCTACGGCCGCCCCGGCATCGGCAGCATCGAGGACCTGGACGCCGCCACCCTGAAGGACGTGCAGGCCTTCCACGCCACCTATTACCGGCCGGACAACGCCACCCTGGTGGTGGTGGGCAACTTCAAGCCGGAGGAGCTGAACGCCTGGGTCGACAAGTACTTCGCGCCCCTGACCCACCCCGCCACCGCCATCCCGCGCGTGACGGCGGTGGAGCCGGCGCGCGCCGCCCCCCAGACCCTGACGGTGACGGAGGCCAACGCGCCCCTGCCGGCCGTGCTGCTCAGCTATCCTTTCCCCAAGGCCACCGACAAGGACCTGCCGGCCCTGATCGTGCTGGACAGCATCCTGGGCCATGGCGACAGCAGCCGCCTGAACCAGTCCCTGGTCTATGAGAAGCAGGTGGCCAGCCAGGTCTTCACCTTCCAGGAGATCAACCAGCAGCCCGGCGCCTACGCCATCGGCGCCATCCTGGCCGGCGGCGCCACGGCGGAAGCGGGAGAGAAGGCCCTGCTGGGCGAGCTGGACAAGGTGGCCAAGGACGGCGTGACGGAGGCCGAGCTGGCCGCCGCCCGCAACCAGCTGGTGACGGATGAGCTGACGGAGCGGGAGACGGCCAACGGCCGCGCCAGCCTGCTGGCCCGTGCCGCCGTCATCTTCGGCGACCCGAAGCGCGCCGACAGCCTGCTGGCCGACATCCAGGCGGTGACCGCCGACGACGTGAAGCGCGTTGCCGCCACCTGGCTGAAGCCGGAGACCAAGGTTTCCGTGCGCTATGTTCCCGCCGACGGTCCTGAGAAGGGCACGGACACGGTGGCGACCTCCCCCAGCATCGACGCCGCCCCCCTGGTGGTGCCCGCCGACCTGAAGGTGGTGGAACCCGCCCCGGCCGACCAGCGCCAGGCCCCGCCCACCGCCGGCCCGGCTGTTGACGCGGTGCTGCCCAAGCCGGTGGAAAAGCGCCTGGCCAACGGCCTGCGCGTCATCGTGGCGCCCACGCACGGCGTGCCGCTGGTGGAGGCGTCCTTGCGCATCGGTGGCGGCGGGGCGGTGGACCCGTCGCGCCTGCCGGGCACGGCAGCCATGACGGCCAACGTGCTGACCAAGGGCACCAAGACCCGCTCCGCGCCCGAGATCGCCCGCGATGTCGAGGCGCTGGGCGGCACGCTGACCGCCGCCGCCGGCTGGGACGGGTCGGAACTGTCGCTGCTGGTGAAGTCCGACGTGCTGACCCCGGCCATGGAGATCTTCGCCGACGTCGCCCGCAACCCCGCCTTCCAGAAGGAGGAGCTGGAGCGGGAGCGGCACCAGGCGCTGGACGGCCTGTCCGTCACCCTGAAGGACCCCGCCGGCCTGGCCAAGCTGGTGGGGCCGCGCGTGCTCTACGCCGACGCCGCCTACGGCCACCCCCTGGGTGGGACGCCCAAATCGTTGACCGCCCTGAAGCCGGCGGACCTGGCGTCGTACCACCACACCTGGTGGCGCCCCGACAACGCCACCCTGGTGCTGGCCGGCCCGCTGACGGCGGAGCAGGGCTTCGGCATCGCGGAGAAGCTGTTCGGCGGCTGGGCCAAGCCGGCGGCGGCCCTGCCGGCGCTGCCATCCTCCCCCACGCAGCCGGCGGGCCGCGCCGTGGTGGTGGACCTGCCCAAGTCCGGCCAGGCGGCGGTGCTGGTGGTGCGGCCGGGCCTTGCCCGGTCGGACAAGGACTACTATCCCGCCAGCGTGGCCAACGCCGTGCTGGGCGTGGGCTATTCCTCCCGCCTGAACCAGGAAATCCGCATCAAGCGGGGCCTCAGCTATGGCGCCGGCTCGGCGCTGGATTTCCGCCGGGTGCCGGGGCCCTTCGTGGCCAGCACCCAGACCAAGAACCCCTCCGCCCCCGAGGTCGCCGGCCTGATCATGGCGGAGATGGGCAAGCTGGGCACCCAGGCGCCGGGCGAGGCGGAGCTGGCCGGCCGCAAGGCGGTGCTGATCGGTAATTTCGGCCGCACGGTGGAACGCACCCAGGGTGTGGCCAGCCTGGTGGGCAGCCTGGCGCTGCAGGGCGTGGATCTGGCCGAGATCGGCCGCTATATCGCCAGCGTCCAGGCCGTGACGCCGGCGGAGGTGCAGGCCGTCGCCGCCCGCACCCTGTCCCCCGCCCAGGGCAGCCTGGTGGTGGTGGGTGACAGCAGCCAGTTCCTGGCGGCGCTGAAGGAGAAGTACCCCAAGGTGGAGGTCATTCCCGCCGCCCAGCTGAACCTGGACAGCGGCAGCCTGAAGGCCGCGAAGAAGCCGGATGCCAAGGCGACGGCCCAGGAAGGGAAGAAGCCCTGAGGCCAGCCAAGGGGGCCGGCCAAGAGGAAAACGAAAGGGGAAAGCCATGCATGAGGAGATGCGGCGGCTGTCCGTCTTCATCGGCGACTGGGCGGGCACGGATGGCGTGCTGCCCGGCCCCTTCGGCCCCGGGGGCACGGGCACCGGCCGGCTGACGGTGCGCCCGACCCTGAACGGCCACCACCTGCTGCTGGACTACACCCTGGACCGGGGGGAGGAGGGCCACTTCGCCGCCCACGGCGTCCTGACCTGGGACCCGGACGTGGCGGTGCACCTGCTGTTCTGGTTCGACGACATGGGTTACGTCCCGGCCAATCCGGCGCCCGGCCTGTGGGGACCGGTGGAAGGGACGGGGGAGCCGGGCGGCGAAGGCTTCACCTTCATCCGCACCTCCCCGCGCGGCCGCGCCCGCCACCGCTACTGGTGGCCGGTGCCCGACCACCTTGAAACCGCCATCGACCGCTCCACCGATGGTGGCCTGACCTGGATCCCCTTCCTGAAGGGCAGCTACCGGCGGCAGGAATAGCCCGCGTCCGGCGCCAGGGATCACGCGTGATCGCATCCCGCTCTCAGCGGCTTGTCATGCGCGGGCAGGAACAGGAAGGCCACGGTGGCGGCCAGCATCAGGCCCTGGATGATGTGCAGCGCCGGGTCGTAGGAGCGGTAGGCGTCGAAGATGCCGTTCATGGCGAAGGGAATCAGCCCCATGCCGACGTTGATGCCGCCGTACAGCACGCCGGCGATGGCGCCATAGCTGCGGAAGCCGAAGTAGCGTGACAGCAGGAAGGGCAGGGCGCTGTACTCCGCCCCCAGGCCCAGGCCCATCATCGCCCCCGCCGCCACCAGCCAGGGCATGCTGGGCCCGTATTGCAGCAGCAGCAGGCCGCCCAGGCCCAGAAGATAGAAGGGCACCAGGATCAAGGGGCGGGCGATGCGGTCCAGCATCAGGCCCATCAGCCACTGCCACACGGCGCAGACCAGGGCGAAGACGGTCACCACCGTCACCCCGTCGGCCAGGGTGAACCCCCGCTCCGTCAGCACCGGCACGACGTTGGTGAACATCGCCGTCATGCAGGCGGCGCACAGGCCGATGGCCAGGGCGGTGATCCAGAAAGCGCGGGTGCCGATCGCCTGGCGCAGGGTCAGGTCGTTGGCGGGCGCCGTCGCCGTTTCCCGCAGCGCCGGCGCCGCGTCGCGGACGCCGCCCGGTGGTGGATCGCGCAACCAGCGCAGCAGGATGGGGAAGCCGATGGCGCCCACCATCAGGGCCATGCCCTGGTAGGTCACCCGCCAGTCGAAATGCGACAGCAGCACGCCGCCGATGATGGGGATGATGGTGGCGCCCAGGCCGTTGCCCACCCCGCCGGCGAAGCCCAGCGCCGCCCCCCGTCCCCGGTCGAACCAACCCGACACCGCCTTGCTGTAGGTCATGGGCGAGGCGAAGGCGGCGGCGATATCGGCCAGCAGGAACAGGCCGTAGAAGGGCAGCACCCGGCCCGGCGCCCACGAGAACAGGGCCAGCGCCAGCGCGAACGACAGGCTTCCACCCAGGATCAGGCGGCGGGGGCCGTAGCGGTCGACCAGCGGCCCGGTGATGAAGGCCATCATCGCCGCGAACAGGGCGGCCAGGCCCAGCACGCCCGACACCTGCGCCCGAGGCCAGCCGAATTCCTGGGAAATGGGGATCAGCACCATGCCGAACACGGTGTACAGCACCGGCGTGGCGCTCATGAAATTGCCCATGGTGGCGGCGAACAGGACGCGGGCCTGAATGGGTGTCATGCCAATGGGTGTCATGCCGGTGGGTGTCATGCGGGGCGGCGTCGTGCCCGCCGCGGGTGCGGCCTGGTCCAGGGTGCCGGGGACGGCGGCGGGAACGGTCATGGCGCTATTCCCTTATGTGAAATGTCTATGGCGGTCCGGCTTGGACGGCGTGACCCGCCGCCGCAGCCAGGACCCAACTGCCTGTCGCATTTTCCTTGGCCCACCCGTCGGTTAGGGGCCTGTGCGTTGCGGTGCAGCATAGCAAACGGCGGGCGGGCGTCTTGATCAGGGGCGCCCGGGCATTTGTTTATGGCGGGGCAGGCTGCCGGCCCCCGGCGTTGCATGTTACCGGTATCAAGCCTACATTCCGGATGTGACGGACCCGGCTTTCCACCCCGCCAGTGGTGCTGCCACTGGGGACTTGTGGATTTGTCGTACAAATTTGGCTAACAAGGTGCGGCGCCTCGGCAACCGGTCACGCTGCGAGGCCACCCAGAGGGATAGGAACACCAGATGTCTTTGCACGGTAAGCTGCTGATCGGCAGCGCCCGCGTCGCCACCGACGCCACCTTCGCCGCCATCGATCCCGCCACCAACGGGACTCTGGACACCGCCTTCGCCCAGGGCGGCGTCGACCATGTGGCCCAGGCCTGCGCCCTGGCCGCCGCCGCCTTCGACACCTTCCGCGAGACCAGCCTGGAGCTGCGCGCCAGCCTGCTGGAAAAGATCGCCGACAACATCTTGGGCCTAGGCGATGCCCTGCTGGAGCGTGCCGGCGCCGAAAGCGGCCTGCCGCGCGCCCGCCTGGAAGGCGAGCGCGGCCGCACCATGGGCCAGCTGCGCCTGTTCGCCAGCGTCATCCGCCAGGGTGACTGGCTGGGTGTGCGCGTCGACCCGGCCCAGCCGGAGCGCAAGCCCCTGCCCCGCGCCGACCTGCGCCTGCGCCACATCCCGGTGGGCCCTGTTGCCGTGTTCGGCGCCAGCAACTTCCCGCTGGCCTTCTCCGTCGCCGGTGGCGACACCGCGTCGGCCCTGGCCGCCGGCTGCCCGGTGGTGGTGAAGGGCCATCCCGCCCACCCCGGCACCAGCGAGTTGGTGGGGGAGGCGATCGCCGCCGCCGTCAAGGAACTGGGCCTGCCGGAGGGCGTGTTCAGCCTGCTGAGCGGCACCACCAATGAGCTGGGCGGCGCCCTGGTCGCCGACCCGCGCATCAAGGCCGTGGGCTTCACCGGCTCCCGCGCCGGCGGCCTGGCCCTGGTCCGGATCGCCCAGGCCCGGCCGGAGCCCATCCCCGTCTATGCGGAGATGAGCAGCATCAACCCCGTCCTGCTGATGCCCGCCGCCCTGAAGGCGCGCGCCGAGGCCCTGGGCCAGGCCTTCGTCGGGTCGCTGACCATGGGGGCCGGCCAGTTCTGCACCAACCCCGGCCTGATCATCGCCGTGGACGGCCCGGATCTGGAGCGCTTCGTCGCGTCGGCCACCGAGGCCGTGGGCAAGACCACGCCGCTGGTCATGCTGACCCCCGGCATCGCCAAGGCCTACAAGCAGGGCGTGAAGGCCCTGGCCGACAGCCCCAGCGCCACCATCCTGGCCCAGGCGGCCGCGGGTGAGGGCAATGTCTGCTCCGCCGTGCTGTTCAGCGTCTCGGCCGCCGACTTCCTGGCGGACCCGGCGCTGGCGCATGAGGTCTTCGGCTCTTCCTCCGTCATCGTCCGTTGCCCGGACCTGGCGGCGGTGAAGGCCGTGCTGGAAGGGCTGGAGGGCCAGCTGACCGCCACCCTGCACCTGGACGAGGGCGACTACGACGCCGCGGCCGGCCTGCTGCCGACGCTGGAGCGCCGGGTGGGCCGCATCCTGGCCAACGCCTGGCCGACGGGTGTGGAGGTCTGCCACGCCATGGTCCATGGTGGCCCGTATCCGTCCACCTCCGACGGCCGCACCACCTCGGTCGGCACGCTGGCCATTGACCGCTTCCTGCGCCCGGTCTGCTATCAGGACCTGCCGGACGCCTTGCTGCCGGCGGCGGTGAAGCACGCCAACCCGCTGGGCCTGAACCGCCGTGTCGACGGCGTGGTGCAGCCCGGCAAGTAAGTCGCCGCGGGGCGGGCCGGAAACGCGGCCCGCCCCTTTTCATAAAAAACAGGGGAGCCCCGAGAGCGCATGTCACCAGAGCGCATGTCACCGATCAAGATCGGCCTGGTAGGCGTGGGCAAGATCGCCCGCGACCAGCACCTGCCCGTCATCGCCGCCAATCCGGACTATGAACTGGTGGCGGTGGCCAGCCGCAACGCCACGCTGGATGGCGTGGACAGCTATGGCAGCCTGGACGCCATGCTGGATGCCCGGCCGGAGATCGAGGCCGTCGCCCTTTGCACCCCACCGCAGGGCCGCCATGCCCTGGCCCGCCACGCGCTGCAGCGCGGCGTCCATGTTCTGCTGGAGAAGCCGCCGGGGGCCACCCTGGCGGAGGTGCATGACCTGGTGGATTTCGCCAAGGGAAAGAGCCTGGCCCTGCTGGCCACCTGGCACTCCCGCTACGCCCCGGCGGTGGAACCCGCCCGCGCCTGGCTGGCGGGCCGCACCCTGAAATCGGTGACGGTGTCGTGGAAGGAAGACGTGCGCCATTGGCATCCTGGCCAGGAATGGATCTGGCAGCCGGGCGGCTTGGGCGTGTTTGATCCCGGCATCAACGCCCTGTCCATCATCACCCACATCCTGCCCCGCGCCCTGGTGCTGAAGGCCGCCACGCTGGAGTTCCCGGCCAACCGCCAGGCGCCCATCGCCGCCCAGCTGGACTTCCAGGACCTGGCCGGCGTGCCGGTGCGGGCGGAGTTCGACTGGCGCCAGACCGGGCCGCAGAGCTGGGACATCGTCGTGGAGACCACCGACGGCACCTTGACGCTGAACCGTGGGGGGGCCGCCATGAGCATCGACGGCGTCGCCCACCTGGAAGAGCCGGAGGCGGAGTACGCCAACCTCTACGCCCTGTTCAGCCGCCTGGTGCGGGAAGGCCGGGTGGACGTGGACCTGGCGCCGCTCAGCCATGTGGCTGACGCCTTCCTCTGCGGCCACCGTGTGCTGGTGGAAGAGTTCCACGACTGAGTTCGCGACTGGCTGATCAAGGCATGGAAAAGGCCGGCGGTCGTCCCGCCGGCCTTTTCCATGCGTGCATGCCGGAGAACGCTCGCGGTCTCGGTCGAATGGCCTATTCCGATTCGGGGATGGGGGAGACGCGACACGGCCTTCGTTGCACGGCTGTGACAGATGGTTCTGAAAATTTTCGGCACTGTGACATTCAGCAGAAGCCCGATGATTAATAATACATTTTTCCTTTCTAAATCTGACCGAGCCGCGTGCTGGACCATTGCAGACCCGCGAACATTTCTTGACAGCGTTGACAGGCCCTATCAAAGATTCCCCGCCCGCTGATCGGACGAACGGTCGCGCATAAAA
>NZ_BACU01000010.1 GCF_000333275.1 Azospirillum sp. B4
CTTCCCTATCCCGTGTCGTTTGCCCGCATCGTAACCGGATTATGGTTGCCGGGCGAGGGAAACGTCACAGGGCTGCCTTGAACGCAAAAACGCCGCCCATAGGTCACCCCGGCGGGGGGGCGGAACATATGCTGTTATAGGACGCGACCGCGTCCGCCGAAGATTTTTTGGGGAGCGGAGCGGACTGAAAATCGAGGATAAGCCAAGCTGGCGGATGCCGGCGTCCGGCGTTTGAGGGCGAGAGCCGCCAGTATCAGTCCAGCTGGACCAGCTTGACCTTGCGGTTCTCCATGGCCAGGGCCAGCTTGCCGTGCTTCAGCTTCAGCGCCTGGTTGCCGAACAGGTCGAAGCGCCAGCCCGTCATGGCCGGGACCTTGGCGTTATCGTCGGCGGCGATGGCCTCCAGGTCGGCGGCGTTGGCCACCAGGCGGCTGGCCACGTCCTCATCATCGCACACCAGCTTCAGCAGCACCCGCAGCAGCTCCACCGTCGGGGCGATGCCGGCTGGCAGTTCGGCGCGGGGTTCCGGCCGGGGCAGGGCGCTGTCGGGCAGGCCGCGCGCCTTGTCGATGGCCGCCAGGATTTCGGTGCCATAACGGCCGGCCGCCATGCTGGGGCCCAGGCCGCGCGTGCGGCCCAGGTCGTCCACCGTGCTGGGGGTGTGGGCGGCGATCTCCATCAGGGTCTCGTCGCGCACCACGCGGTTGCGCGGGATGTCCTTGCGCTGCGCCTCGCGCTCGCGCCAGGCGCACAGCTCCTTCAGCACGGCGATGAAGCGCGGCTTGTCGGTGCGGGGCTTCAGCCGGCGCCACGACTCGTCGGGGTTCTGGCGGTAGGTGTCCGGGCTGGTCAGGATGGCCATCTCATCGGCCAGCCAACCCTCGCGCCCCGTCTTGTCCAGGCGGCGGCGGATCTTCTCATACGCCGGGCGCAGGTGGGTGACGTCCGACAGGGCGTAGGTCAGCTGCCGGTCGGTCAGCGGCCGGTTGGACCAGTCGGTGAAGCGGCTGGACTTGTCGATGCGGGCGGTGGTCAGCTTGGTGATCAGCGTCTCATAGCCCACGCTGTCACCGAAGCCGCAGACCATGGCCGCGACCTGGGTGTCGAACAGGGGGGTCGGCACCGACCCGGTCAGGTTGAAGAATATCTCCAGGTCCTGGCGGGCGGCGTGGAAAACCTTCAGCACGGCGGGGTTGGCCAGCAGCGCGAACAGCGGCGACAGGTCGATGCCGTCGGCCAGCGGGTCGATGGCGGCGGCCTCATCGGGGCCGGCCACCTGCACCAGGCAGAGCTGCGGGTAGTAGGTCTTCTCCCGCATGAATTCGGTGTCGACGGTGACGTACGCGGCGGAGGCCAGGCGGTCACAGAAGGCGGAGAGGTCGGCGGTCGTGGTGATCAGCGTCATGAGACCTTCCACATACTATAGGCGGCGGCGTATGCCTAGCGGCCTCTTGCGCCCGCCGCCGCCAGCACCCGTTCCGGAAAGCCGTCGGCCAGGAAGCAGACGTAGCCGGCCGCGCCCACGGCGGCCAGCAACAGGGTCAACCCCACGGCCACGGCGCCCGGCCGCCGCTTGCTTTCCCGCAGCGGACGCTCCACCAGATGGGTGCTGATCGCCGCGACGGCGATGCTGACCAGCAGGCAGATCACCCGGGCGGCCCGGGATGGCTCGATGCCGATCGCCGGCAGCGCCAGGCTCACCAGCACCTCGTGCCACAGGTACAGCGAATAGCTGATGCCGCCCAGCCAGACGGCGGGCCGCGTGGCCAGCAGTGTGCGGTTGACCCAGCCCTGGGGGCCGGCCAGCAGCAGGAAAAGCGTGCCCAGCACCGGCAACGCCCCATGCCAGACCGGATAGGAGGTGGGCCAGCGCACCAGCATCTGGGACAGCAGCAGCAAGCCCAGGCCCAACAGCGACGCGGCCGAGGCCACGCGCGGGTCGGCGGGGCCGCGCGTGGCCCCGCCGTCGCCATGGCCGCTGTCGCCATGCCCGCCGGCCCAGTGGGCCGCCAGGGCGCCGGCCATCAATTCCCAGGCCCGCGCCAGGGGAAAGATGTAGGCATGGAAGCCCGAGGTCGGGTAGATCGCGATGTGGGTGGCGACGGAGGCGACGAGCACCGCCCCCAGCAGCAGCGGCCGGTTGAGGCGGGCGCGGTGGATCAGCCATACCGCCAGGGGGAAGGCCAGGTAGAACTGTTCCTCCAGCGCCAGCGACCACAGATGCCGCAGGTGCTTGCCGCCCTCCGGAATGGCGCCGGGGTTCTTATAATCCAGCCAGGCCAGGTTCTGCACGAACAGCGCGCACTCCGCCGTCATCTGGCCCAGATCGCGCAACTTCACCGCCGGGAAGGTGAACCAGCCAACCGCCAGGCTGGTGGTCAGCAGCAGGATCAGCGGCGGGAAGATGCGCCGTGCCCGATGGGCGTAGAAATCAAGGAAGCTGAAGCGCCCGCCATCCAACTGGCGGAAGATGATGCCGCCGATGAGGAAGCCCGACAGGACGAAGAAGATGTCGACACCGACAAAGCCACGCCCAGCCGTGTTGGGAAACATGTGAAAGGCGCTGACCAACAACACGGCGACCGCCCGCAAGCCATCGATGTCGGCGCGGCGGCCGCTGGACGAAGTCATGAAATCCAGACAATAGATTAGATATTTCAGTACTTTATATTGTTCCGGCCCGCCCGGGTTGTCAACACGCCATCCCTTTGCCGCGTTTGGGGGCCGCGTCGCCAGGACCCTTGACCGGCCTGCGCCCGTCTTGACAAGCCGCCCCCGTCCGGCCCTAGTGTCCGCCTGCCCGGCGCCCCGGTTCAAGGGCGTGCCGCCGCTTGTCCGCAACCGTACCCGAAACCGCATACGTCAAGGCCCGGCCCCATGCATCCCTATCGTTCCCACACCTGCGGCGCCCTGCGCCTGGAAGACGCCGGCAGCACCGTCCGCCTCTCCGGCTGGATCCACCGCAAGCGTGACCATGGCCAACTGCTGTTCGTCGACCTGCGCGACAATTACGGCCTGACCCAGTGCGTGATCGATATCGACAATCCCGGCTTCAAGGTGCTGGAGGCCGCGCGCCTGGAATCGGTGATCACGGTCACCGGCCGCGTGGTGGCCCGCACGGCCGACACCATCAACGATAAGCTGCCCACCGGCCACATCGAGGTGAAGGCGGATGAGGTGTTCGTGCAGAGCCTGGCGGACCAGCTGCCCCTGCAGGTGAATTCCGACCAGGACGCGGGTGAGGACATCCGCCTGCGCTATCGCTTCCTGGACCTGCGCCGCACCAAGATGCACCGCAACATCCATCTGCGTTCCAACGTCATCGCCTCGGCCCGCCGCCGCATGATCGAGGCCGGGTTCACCGAGTTCCAGACCCCCATCCTGACCTCGTCCTCGCCGGAGGGCGCCCGCGACTTCCTGGTGCCGGCGCGCAACCACCCGGGCAAGTTCTACGCCCTGCCGCAGGCGCCGCAGCAATTCAAGCAGCTGCTGATGGTGGCGGGCTTCGACCGCTACTTCCAGATCGCCCCCTGCTTCCGGGACGAGGACAGCCGCGCCGACCGTAGCCCCGGCGAGTTCTACCAGCTCGACTTCGAGATGAGCTTCGTCACCCAGGATGACGTGTCGCCGCCATCGAGCCGGTGATGCACGGCATCTTCACGGAGTTCCGCGACTTCACCGGCGTCGCCAAGACCGTCAGCCCCTATCCGTTCCCGCGCATCCCCTATGCCGAGAGCATGCTGAAGTACGCCAATGACAAGCCGGACCTGCGCAAACCGCTGGGGATT
>NZ_BACU01000009.1 GCF_000333275.1 Azospirillum sp. B4
GTAGCGCCTGTCGCCTTGATTTGGGTGCCGGCCCCCAAAAGCGGGGGGCGCCCGCCAGACCATCGATCCGGCAGCGGCGGCATGAAACCATGTCCCGCCGCCTGCGGATCATCCGTTCCGGCCCCATTCGCAGGCGTGCAAAAGGGCTGGAAATCGCAGGAATGCCTGGAACGGCGGTTGCTAGGCGGGGTATGCGCGCGTCCTTCGCGCGTCCTTGGGGGCGGCAACCGGTTGGGGGAAGCGGCGCCCCAGGTCTTACCCTAGCGCGGAGCACGCCCCCCATGACCTCCATCTCCTCCCTGGGGTCTTCCCAGTCGCTCTACAGCGCCTGGCTGACCCAGCTGACATCCTCCAGTGGCACGTCGTCCACCGATACCACCGCCGGCACGACCGACAGCGGCAGCACCAGTGATACGACGTCGACCCTTCTGAACAGCGACGGGACCACGGCCAACGGCCTCAGCAACCCCTACACCTTCCAGATGGGCGGGGGGCTGCTGAGCATGCTGCAAGGCATCAGCGACGGTGACAGTGACGGCATGTCGTCCACCACCGCCAGCGGGTCCTCAAGCACCGCCTCTTCCGATGGTACTTCCTCCGGCTCGGGCGACGCCCTGCTGGACCTGCTGCTGCAGACGGCCAGTGGCACCTCGTCCAGTACGTCCAGTGACAGCTCCACGTCCAGCGATACCTCGACGAGCGGCAGTTCCAGCAGCACCAGCATTTCCCAATCCGCCTTCGAGTCCGCCTTTGGCAGCGGCACTGGCAGCTCCACGCTGGCCGACGAGGTGTTCTCCACGCTGGACACCGACGGTGACGGGACCCTCAGCCAGTCGGAGGCGCAGTCGGCCTTGCAGTCGCTGGCTGACAGTGGTCAGTCCCAAGGCGCGGACGGCATGGGCCCGCCGCCACCGCCACCGCCGGGCGGCTTCGGCGATGACGGCTCGTCGACGTCCGCCAGCACGTCCTCCTCCAGCACCGGCGCGACCACCAGCACGGCCAGTTCCAGCGACGGCACGTCGTCGGCCAGCGGCACTACCAGCAGCACGGGCAGCAGCATCACCATCGATGGCGTCACCATCGACACCAGCACGGTGCTGACCGGCTCCGCCCTGGCCTTTGTGGCGCAGTTGCAGGGCTCCATGGCGGCGTGACCGGTCACTGACGAGGGTTAGTGATTGTTTCAAAAGTGGGCCAGACCCGCAGGAAACGCTGATTCGCATCAACGGTTTATCGGAGAGTCTTGAGCCTCCATCGCTAGTTGCCCATACTCTTACTGGGGGCAAGTCTATGGAGACAAATGATGCGGGTCACCGAACTGATTCCCGGATGGGTACGTAAACGAGATGGCTTCCAGCAACAATTGGAAGCGCTTGGTCCGATAGGGCCTGGTCCCAAATCCGCCTACATACAGACTACGCTCCAAGCGTGGATCTCTGAGTATGATGCGTTGATTTCCTACTTCTCGACGCACAGGTAATAACCTGGAGCAAGGTGGCGAAGCCAACGTGGCTTCGCCACCATCAATTTACCGCCTACCTCGTTCAGGGCGTTGATACCGTGTGTGTCGGCGCGGGCATCATTGGTGTGGTTGACATACCCAGCGTGTGACCAATCGATACGCCCGACTTCGGCCCAGCTACGTTCCAGCCTTCGCCCACCGGCTTGTAGCCGCGCTCCATGTAGTGGCGGGCCGTTGTCCGATTGAGCGAAAACATGATGTAGAGGGTGGGAATGAACACCATCAGGCGAGCGATCTGTTTGCTCAATGTGGCGGTGACACCCGCCAATTACCACGACACACGCGGCGCCAAGTTGGTTGAAGCGTTTGGTGGACCATTGGCCCAAGGGCAACATCAGAGGCAAGATGAAGGCCGTATTCGCTGACAAGGGGTATGGTGGGAAGCCGATGGCTGCCTGGGTCAAAAAGACTGTCGGTGCCGCTATGGTGATTGGCCAAAATTTAACGGCCGTACTCAAACGGTTCGTTCCAGACAAAACGCGGCGGGTGGTGGAGCGCTCTTTTGCCTGGGCGCGTGATTATCGCCGCCTGACCGAGGACGTTGAACGCCACATTCGCAACAGCGTCACGATGATCCGCTTGGCCTTCATAAGGATTATGTTGCGGCGGTTGGCGCCCTCGGTTCGAACATGGGCATAGTCCAATTGCTTGACTTAATTGGAAGAAACACAATATAAAGAAGGGATGATGAAGGAATTAAAAGGTTTATCTGGCCTGTTATGAAGGCATACGGAAGATAAATTTTTTGGAGTCCATAATGGCAAAGACCTCAAAAAGATTCTCCGATAATCCGGCGTGGAGAATCCCACTAAATGACGATCAGCTTCGTGATCTTGGAACTCTTTTTGCCGTATGGGGGCAAATTGATTTGCAAATATTGCAAGTAATTTCATGGATATTAGAATCAGACATGCACACTGTTGTTGCTTTATTGGACAACGTTACTAGCGGCACTTTAATCAGCTATCTTCGGAAAATCTCCTCTAAAATAAAGAATGATGAAGTCAAAAAAGAAGTGGAAGAATTTTGTGAATTAATGGGAGCATTGATAGAAAAAAGAAACCATTTGTCCCATGGGGCATGGGGTTGGCTTATTTCTGAAGACTTCCAAAAAGTAACGCCGGCATGTTTTTATGAAAAATCAAAGAAACCTATACATGTTGGAGATCTTAAAGAAATCACTAAGAGGATTATGGCCGAAAGCCATGCAATTAATGCATTATTCCGCCGCTCAACCGGGCAACCTCAGAATCCGCAACATCTGTCTGTAGACTTCTTTTGGGGGTCGTGGAGCAGCGATAACCCACCAACTGTAGACTGGAATGGAGTATCTCCTCTGCAGCCCGGTATGGATCATCATTGGAAGGATCAAAATGATCAAAAATGACTGCGGCCGCTTTAATCATATCAAGTGTAATATCTATTATTAGAGAATATTCTGTGTTCTGAAAATTTCCGGCCATCTTGGTAATCCTTTACTCTATTTTATTTTCTACAGCCCATGCACAAATAAGCCGCTAATGCGAATCAACCTTTCCAGCCATGTTGACGAACTTTCGAAACAGTCACTTAGAGCGGAACGCGATCAGGTGGAATCACCTGAGGTCGAAGACATCGCGGACTTTGAAGTTGGAGGGGCGGAAGAACATTTTCTTGATCGCGATTTCCCAAGGCGTCTCCAGCGGCACGGTGGCGCTTTCGAAGACCCAGGGCGCCACCGGCGTGTCCGTCTGGCTGCCGGCGACGATGAAATCTATTTCCCCGTCCGGAAATACCAGCTTCAGGTAATTGCCGGGATACTCATAGGGGTTCCCTTCCAGGATTTGGCGGGTGACCGGATTGCGTTGCGGCGTCAGGGCGCGCACCGTGTCGGAAGCGCCGACAAACGCGTCGATATCGTAGCTGGTACGATGACCATAGTGCACGGCCAGCGCCGTGCCTCCGCCGAAGCTCCAGGCCGTTCCTTCAGGCAGAGTGGCGGTCAGGCGCAGCAGATCTTGCCAGGCTGAGGGTCGCCATTTCGGCGATCCAGTCGGCGCTGCGGGCATGGGTCAGCCTCCAGACACGGGTGGCACGGTAGAGATCCTCGAAACTCAGCAGGCCCGACAACACCAGGTCGTGCAGGGTGCCCAGGGACAGTTCGTCGAAGAAGGCCTCAAGGTGCGGCCGCCAGGCGTCCACCGGAACCGGCGACAGCAGCAGGGCAACCAAGCCGGGACCGTCCAGGAACCGCGGCCGTGGCGCGTTGATGGTGGACAAGGCGCGGGTCAGAACTTGCTCCGCGTCCGGCAGCCGATCGAAA
>NZ_BACU01000008.1 GCF_000333275.1 Azospirillum sp. B4
CGCTGCGCCGCCTGCAGCAGGGCCGCACCACCGTGGTCATCGCCCACCGCCTGTCCACCATCGTCGATGCCGACCGCATCTATGTCATCGATGGCGGCCGGGTGGTGGAATCCGGCACGCATGAGGAACTGCTGGCGCTGGACGGCGCCTACGCCCGCTTCCACGCCTTGCAGGCCGGTGGCGGCCATGGGGCCGTGGCGGAGCTGGACGCCGCCCCGGCCCCGGCCGCCGGCGCCCTGTCGGCGGCGGGCTGAGGCCATGCGGGGGCCGGCATGATCCCCACGCTGGCCGTCATCCTGGCGCTCTGCTTCGCCACCCTGGTCGGCGCCCTGGCGCGCGGCGGCGGGGCCGCCCTGTTCACCACGCCGCGCCATCCCGACCCCGGCGCCCCGCCCGATGGACCGGACGGCACCCCGTCGCCCCTGCGCGCCGTGGCTTATGCCGCGGCCGACGGCAGCCTGCTGGCCGCCTGGGCGGCGGATCCGGCCAGCCCGGCGCGGCCCACCGTGCTGATTCTGGCCGGCCCCGGCCAGGGCAAGGCCGGCCTGCTGGCCCCCGCCCTGGCGCTGGCCCAGGGGGGCTACGGCGTCTTCCTCACCGCCCGCCGCCCGGCCTCCCTGATCCCCAAGGCCGGCTGGGGGGAGGCCGCCTTGCTGGCCGATGCCCGCGCCGCGCTGGACCATCTGACGGCGCGGGGCCTGTCCGGTTCCCGCCTGGTCATCCTGGGGGTGTCGGCGGCGGCGGCCCTGGCCCTGCATATGGCCTGGGAGCGGCGGCCGGCGGCCGTGGTGCTGGCGGCCCCGCCCACCTCCGGCGCCGACCTGCTGGCGGCGCGCTGGCATCTGCCCCTGCTGTCCGGCCTGGCGGCCCATCCGCTGAAGGTGGTGGAGCGCCTGCGGGCCGCCGCCCCCGCCTGTTCGCTGCTGGTGCTGCACGGCCTGGCGGACGGCGTGGTGCCGCCGGCCATGGGCTGGGCGGTGTTCACGGCGGCCCCGGAGCCCAAGCGGGCCGCCTGGATCAAGGGCGCCGACCATCTCACCCTATGGGAAAAAGGCGGCACCGAGGCGCTGCTGGACTTCCTGGCCGGGCGGCGCGGGCCGGCGACGACGCTGGACCAGGAGGCGCCATGGCGGGCGCCGGGCCTGCCCGTGCCCCGTAAGCCCTAAACGTACCGTCGCAGCCGGAAGGCGTGGGAGCCGTCGGCGTAATAGTTCTCCTCCACCGAGGTCTGGTGGAAGCCCAGGCGGTCGTACAGCGCGCGGGCGGCCGCGTTCTCCGGATGCACTTCCAGCGACAGCCACTGGTGGCCGGTGGCGCGGGCCAGGTCCAGGGCGGCGGCCATCATGGCCTTGGCCAGGCCCCGTCCGCGTTGGCGAGGGTGCACGGCCAGGGAATAGACGCGCAGGCCCCGGTTGCCGACGCGGGACAGCAGCACGGCGCTGGCCGCCAACGTGCCGCCCGCCCCGTCGATCACCAGGATGTGCGCCGAGGGCCGCTCCAGCAGGCGCTTGAAGCTGCGCCGGCCCATGCGGTTGAACTCGAAGCACAGGGCTTCCAGGGCCAGCAAGGCCTCCAGGTCGGCCGGGGTGGCGGGGCGGGGCACCGTGAAGGGGCCGGCGGGAAGGGAGGCGGACGTTGTCATGATGGGGAAGGTAAGGGAGGCGGCGCGCCAGGGCCTAATTAAAAGCCCTTTATCTTCGCGCGCCGGCATTGCCATGGAGATTTAATGCCGGGTGCCCGGACACTGGGGGCACCACGGGCGACCTTCCGCGCCGTGGGATTTCCCAGAAAGGGACACAGCCATGGCACGCACCATCGTCATCGAACGCGGGCCCGGCGGCCTGTGGGCCGCCCATGACAGCGCCGGCCTGATCGGCGGCGTCTTCACCGAGCAGCGGACGGCCGTCACCTTCGCCACCTTCCAGCCCGACCACCCCACCGTGCTGCTGCGCGCCGGCGGCCCCTCCGGCCGGCCGCCGGTGGTGCGACCGCGTCTGTCCAGCAGCCGGCTGTGAGGGGAGGGGCGTCATGCCGGATGGTTCCCCAGCAGAGCGTTCCAGGGCGGCCTCCCCGTCCAAGGCCTTCCCCGTGCGGACCCTGGCCCCCGCCGCCGACTTGGTCGTGGTGGTGGAGCGGCGGCGCGATTTCCGCTGGCCCGACCCGGCCGGCCGGGTCATGACCGCCGGCGCCTACGTCGCCGCCGCCCCCGGCCGGTCCCGCCGGGTCATCAACCTGTGCCGCCATGCCGACTATCTGTCGGCCGGCTACTACGCCTCCCTGCTGGCGGAGGCGCGGGGCGACCGGGTGACGCCGGCGCTGCGCACGCTGGCGGACTTCACCGCCAAGGCCGACCTGGCCGACAGCCTGGCGGACCTGAACCCCGTCCTGGCCGGCCTGCCGTCCCCGCTGGCGGGCGGCAACCGCCGCGCCGCCAACCTCTATTTCGGCCGCACGCCGGAGGCGGGGCTGCCCGATGTCGCCGCCCGCCTGTTCCAGCGGCTGGATTGCCCGCTGATGCGCCTGACCCTGGCCTACCGGCCGGACGCCGGCTGGCGCATCGCCGGCGTGGCGCCCCTGGGCACCGACGCCGTGCCCCGGGAAGACGACGCCTTCTTCCTGGAGGCGCTGGAGGCCTACGCCCACCGGCGTTGGCGCCAGCCGCGCGGCCCGGCGGCGCCGTCGTTCACCTTGGGCGTCCTGCACGACCCGGCCGATCCCCTGCCGCCCAGCAAATCCACGACCCTGGCGCATCTGGCCCGGGTGGGCGCCGACCTGGGCGTGCGGGTGGAGGTCATCGGCCGGCGCGATTATCGCCACCTGGCGCGGCTCGACGGCCTGTTCATCCGGGAGACGACGGCCGTGCCCCACCACACCTTCCGCTTCGCCCGCAAGGCGGAGGCGCTGGGCATCCCGGTGGTGGACGACCCCACCAGCATCCTGCGCTGCACCAACAAGGTCTACCTGGCGGAAACGCTGGCCGCCCACGGCGTCGCCACCCCCCGCACCCGGCTGGTGACCCGGGCCACGGTGGCGGAGACGGCGGCGGCCCTGGCCTTCCCCGCCGTGCTGAAGGTGCCCGATGGCGCCTTCGGCCTGGGCGTGGAGCGGGTGATGGACGTGGATGCCTTCCATCGCGTGGCGGCGGCCTTGCTGGCCCGCTCCGACATCATCCTGGCGCAGGACTATGTGCCCACCGCCTTCGACTGGCGGGTGGGCGTTCTGGGCGGGGAGGTGCTGTTCGTGGCGCAGTACCACATGTGCCCGCGGCACTGGCAGATCGTCCGCCACGCCGCCGACGGTAGCTATGACGAGGGGGCGACCCGGGCGGTGGCCGTGGCCGACACGCCCCCGTCCGTGCTGGCGGCGGCGCTGAAGGCCGCCCGCCTGATGGGCCGGGGCCTCTACGGCGTGGACCTGAAACAGACGGCGACGGGAGAGGTCGTGGTGATCGAGGTGAACGACAACCCCAACCTGGACGTAGGGGCCGAGGACCGGGCCGCCGGCCCCGTGCTGTGGCGCCGCCTGCTGGGCCATTTCCTCACCCAGGCCGGCCGCACGCCCGTGCCTGGCAGCACCAGCCTGTCCCCGGCCGACGTGCCGGCGACGGAACGCGCCGCACTGGCCCGCGCGGCGGCGGTACGGGCGGCCGTGGCGTAAGACAGGCCATCCATTCCGGACAGCCCGCGCTCGGGAACGGCTCCCCGGCGCGGGCTTCTTTAGAGCGGGACGCGATCACGCGTGATCGCGTCCCGCTCTAATCGGCCAAGGCCCGGCCGCGCAAGGGGTAGGGCTGGACCAGGATGTCCGCCGATATGCCGAGGTGCTCGCTCAGCGCCCGGATCATGGGCAGGGTCAAGGGACGTACCCGGTTCAGTACCTCCGCGACCCGGCCGCTGCCGCCGATCAACCCTTTCAGCGCGGCCCGCCCCGTTCCCATCTGGTCCAGACGGAACAGGATGGCGTCGATGGGGTCCGGCGGTGTCATCGGGCTGGTCGCCCGCTCATAGGCTTCGGCCAGGGTGATCAGGATGTCCAGCCGGTCGCCTTCCGGCGTGCCGGGCTGGGCATGCCAGAGCGCCTCGATTTCGCGGTGCGCGGCGGCCAAGTCGTCGTCGGTGTGGATGGGTTTGATGTCCATGGTTCAAATGGTCTCCACATCGATGGCGTCGTATTCGGCATGGGTGCCGACGAAGCGTATGTAGATGGTCTTGAAGCCGTAGTGCACGAAGACCACGAGGCGGTACTTGTTGCCGCCGATATTGAACACGACACGTTCGCCCACGAAGCTGGCGGTGGCATAGCGGGCCTTGATGTCCGCCGGGCCCGTCCATTGGGCCTTCGCCGCTTCAGCATACCAGGCCTCCAAGGGGCCGCGGCTGTCTTCCCGCCCACGTTTGACCCAATGGGCCTGCAAGGATTTGTGGGCGATGATCCGCATGATTGGAGAGTAGGTCGCTCCCATGATGGGAGCAAGAGAAAACTCCCACCTTGGGAGCGGCCGGGGGGTGGAGTATGGCTGGGCCGGGGGCGGGCAACGTTGGCGCACGCTTTTTTGGTTGGAAGCGTGCGGGGGTGCGGGTATTCAAGGCGCTTGGTTTAACCGGCCCGTGGTGGGTGTTCCGCCGGGGCCGCCTGTTCCCTGCGGCGGAAGTCCCCACATGAGCGGGCCCCGCGCCAGGTTCCAAGGACGTCTTACCCTATGCTGCGCTTTTCACCGCTCAAGTCCGCGCTGATCGCCCTGGTCTGCTTCCTGGGGGTGGTCTTCTCCCTGCCCAGCCTGGTATCCAAGGACTACCTGCCCGGCTGGATGGCCGACCGCCATGTCAACCTGGGCCTGGACCTGAAGGGCGGTTCCTACCTGCTGCTGCAGGTGGACAGCGACGCGGTGGCGAAGGAGCGGGTGGAAAGCCTGACGGATGAGGCGCGCACCGCCCTGCGCACCGCCAAGATCCAGGGCGCCAGCTTCACGCCCGCCGGCCGCGCCGTGGCCATCGCCTTCGCCAACGCCGATGATGTGGAGGCCGCGCGCAAGGCCTTCGGCCCCATCGCCACCGCCACCACCGGCGGTGGCGTGCCCGAGGTTGACCTGCGCGTCGATGGCCAGACCATCACGCTGACCCTGACCGACGCCGGTTTCAAGGACCGCATCGACAAGGCGATGGCGCAGTCGCAGGAGATCGTCCGCCGCCGTATCGACGAGACCGGCGTGAACGAGCCGGTGGTGGCCCGTCAGGGCGGCGACCGCATCCTGGTGCAACTGCCCGGTGTGGAAGACCCCGGCCGCATCAAGCGCCTGATCGGCCAGACCGCCAAGATGACCTTCCGCCTGGTGGTGCAGGACGAACCCGTCCGCGCCGATGGCGTCGCCCCCCCGGGCACCCAAGCCCTGCCGGTGGTGGACGGCCGTGGCGAGCGCAAGATCCTGGTGCGTAAGAAGGTGGAGGTCGATGGCGCCAACCTTACCGATGCCAGCCCCACCACCGACCAGAACGGCCGCTGGGTGGTCAGCTTCCGCTTCGACAGCATCGGCGCCCGCCGCTTCGCCGAGACCACGACCAACAACGTGGGCAAGCCCTTCGCCATCGTGCTGGACGACAAGGTCATCAGCGACCCCGTCATCCAGGAACCCATCACCGGCGGCCGTGGCCAGATTTCCGGCAGCTACACCGCGCAGACGGCCAATGACCTGGCGGTGCTGCTGCGCGCCGGCGCCCTGCCGGTGCCGCTGACGGTGGTGGAAGAACGGACCATCGGGCCGGAGCTGGGTGCGGACAGCATCAAGGCCGGACTGACCGCCGTGGCCGTGGGCTTCGCCCTGGTGGTGGTCTACATGCTGGTCAGCTATGGCATCTTCGGCGTCTTCGCCAATATCGCGCTGCTGTGCAACCTGTTCCTGACCCTGGCCCTGCTGGGCATCCTGCAGGCCACGCTGACCTTGCCCGGCATCGCCGGCGCCCTGCTGACCCTGGGCATGGCCGTCGACGCCAACATCCTGATCAACGAGCGTATCCGGGAAGAGCTGCGCAAGGGCGCCACGCCGCTCGGCGCGCTTGAGGCCGGCTTCTCCAAGGCCTACGCCACCATCACCGACAGCAACCTGACCACGCTGATCAAGATGGCCATCCTGTTTTCGGTGGGCACCGGGACCATCAAGGGCTTCGCCGTCACCATCAGCCTGGGCATCATGACCTCGATGTTCACGGCCACCGTGGTGGCGCGCGCCATCACCGCCAGCTGGTTCCGCCGCTTCCGGCCCAAGACGCTGACGGTGGGCACCCGCCTGCGCCCGGCGCCGGACCACACGAACTTCCAGTTCATGCGCGGCCGCTACATGGGCATCGGCCTGTCGGTGTTCCTGTCGCTGGCGTCCGTCATTCTGTTCTTCAAGCCGGGCCTGAACTACGGCGTCGACTTCGCCGGCGGCGTGGTCATCGAGATCCGCACCGAGGGCCCGGCCGACTTCTCCAAGCTGCGTTCCAAGATGGAAACCTTGCACCTGGGGCCCGTCCAGCTGCAGCAGTTCGGCTCCCCCTCCGATGTGCTGATGCGTCTGGAGCAGCAGGCCGGCGGCGACGCCGCCCAGCAAGGGGCCGTGAAGGCGGTGCAGGAGGAGCTGAACAAGGACTTCCCCGGCGCCGTCATCCGCCGGCAGGAAGCCGTGGGCGCGTCGGTCAGCGCCGAGCTGTTCCACGACGGCATGCTGGCCCTGGGCCTGGCGGCCATCGCCATGCTGGGCTACATCACCTTCCGCTTCGAATGGCAGTTCGGCATCGGCGCGGTAGTGACCATGCTGCTGGACGTGACGAAGACCGTGGGCTTCTTCGCCATCACCGGCATGCAGTTCAACCTGACCTCCATCGCCGCCATCCTCACCATCATGGGCTACTCGATCAACGACAAGGTCGTGGTCTACGACCGTGTGCGTGAGAACCTGCGCCTTTACCGCAAGATGCCGCTGCGGGAGCTGATCGACCGCAGCATCAACGAGACGCTGAGCCGGACCATCGGCACCTCCCTGGCCATCTTCCTGGTGACCGTGCCGCTGGCCCTGCTGGCGGGGGAGCAGCTGCGCGAATTCGCCTGGGTGCTGCTGTTCGGCATCGTGCTGGCGACGTCCTCGTCCATCTTCATCGCCGCCCCCATCCTGCTGTTCCTGGGGGAGAAGAGCCTGCGCCGGCCCACGCCGGCCGATGGCGCCGCTGCGGCCAAGCCCGCGGAATAAGACCGGCGTCCAAGGCTGACGCCCAGAGCGGGATGCGATCATGCGTGATCGCATCCCGCTCGTAACCTGTTCATGATAGAGCGGATTTACACGATCAGGTGATTCCACCTGATCGCGTTCCGCTCTAATGCCGAACGCCGCGGGGGCTCCTCCCGCGGCGTTTCGCATTTCGGGGGGGCGCGCCTGGGCAATGGGTGTGCCAGTTAAGGAATTCAATAAAAACAGACGTTTGCGAATTTGCACGGAATAAATTTGCAAGGAAGTGGGCAGGAATGGCCCGCCCGTGGGCAGAAATTGCCGGGGAGATTTTGCCGATTCATTTGCATGGGTGTTCAGTGATTTCGCTGATCTTAATCAAAGCCTAATGATTACAGATCGGTAACTGTTGGTCCCCCGGTTGCGATGCTGTGGCCCCGTGCGGTTGCGCACGCCCTGGGACGGGTCGGGGGGCACTTCGACGGCCTGGCTTCAGGGTTCCTTCAAAAGGGGAGCACCCAATGCCATGACTTCCGTCTCCGCCTCCGGATCCTCCCAGTCGCTATACAGCGCCTGGCAGGCCCGCTGGGCGTCGCAGATGCAGGCTACGGCCAGCGCCGACGACGCCAGTTCCACCTCCACAACGTCAACCGGTACCGCCACCGACGATGCCGCCGCCCTGCTGGGCGGGTCATCGTCCGGTACTTCCGGGGCTGGCGTCTCCGGCAGCCCTTACAGTTTCCAGATGGGCAGCCTGCTGGTGACCATCCAGGACATCGGCAACAGCGACTCTCAAGACACCTCCGCCAGCGGTTCGACCGGCGGCATGGGTGGTCCGCCCCCGGGGCCGCCGCCCGGCCCCCCGCCCAGCGACAACGGCGGCACCGACGGCACGGACGGCACCACCACCGATCCGCTGATGAGCCTGATGCTGCAGACCGCCTTCGGCACCTCGGGCACCACTACCGACGGCACGTCCACGGATGGCACCTCGGCGGATGGCACGTCCACCGGCACCACCAGCGGCATCTCCAAGTCGGCGTTCGAGTCAGCCTTCGGCAGCGGCACTGGCGCCACGGAGCTGGCGGACAAGGTGTTCGCGCAGCTGGACAGCGATGGCGACGGCACCATCAGCCAGTCGGAGGCGCAGACGGCGCTGAAGTCGGCGGGCGGCGGCCACCACGGTGGTGGGCATCACCACCACGGCGGCGGTGGCGGCATCGGCGGCGCGTCGTCCAGCCAGTCCTCCACCCTGCTGAGCGACAGCGGCACGGACGACACCGACCCGACCTCGGCCGCCAGCCTGCTGGGCGCCCTGGACGGCACCACCGCGTCCTCCGGCACCACCGCCACGGCCAGCACGGGCACCACCAGCGCCACCACGGCCACGGCGTCCAGCAGCAGCGGTGCCACCGGCAGCAGCGTGACCATCGATGGCGTCACCATCGACACCAGCACCATGCTCAGCGGCTCCGCCCTGGCCTTCATGGCGCAGTTGCAAGGCCAGCTGGGCGCCGCGTAAGCGCCTGTCGCCTTGATTTGGGTGCCGCCCCCAAAAGCGGGGG
>NZ_BACU01000007.1 GCF_000333275.1 Azospirillum sp. B4
GGGGACGCCCCGAAAGGACGGTGCCCGCGTCGCGCGCGCGGGTGATGGCGGCATCCCATCGCCCGCCGCGCCATCCCGCGACGCGCGCCAGAACCAGCCGGCGCTGACCATGCCCAGGCTCCACAACACCAGGGCGAAGACGGTGAAGGCCCGCGCCTTGTCCATGGCGCTGCCGGCCAGCAGCACAGGCGCGATCACCGCGATGGACAGGGTGGCCAGGCCGGCACCGACGAAGCGCAAGGCCGACACGTTGGTGCGTGTCCTCTCGCTGGCGATCATGCCCAGGACGGCGTTCTGCGGCGCCAGATCTCCACCATCTATGCCCAGATGAACCAGTACCGCGTGGTGCTCGAGGTGCCGGAGAAGCTGCAGGCCAATCCGGAGGCGCTGGGCCGCCTGTACGTGCCCAGCACGGGCGGGCCGGTGTCGGTGAACGCGGTGGCGCAAAGCACGCAGACCACCACCAACACCCAGGTGCCGCTGAGTTCCCTGGTGCAGATCACCACCACCGCCGCGCCGCTGACCGTGAACCACCAGGCGCAGTTCCCGGCCCTGACGGTGACCTTCAACCTGGCCGAGGGCCAGTCCTTGGGCGACGCCGTGGACGCCGTCAGCCAGGCGGAGAAGGACATCGGCATGCCGGACACGGTGACCGGATCCTTCGCCGGCGAGGCGGCGGAGTTCCAGACATCGATCGAGAGCGAGCCGTGGCTGATCGCCGCCGCCGTGGTCACCATCTACATCGTGCTGGGTGTGCTGTACGAAAGCATCATCCACCCGGTGACCATCCTGTCGACCCTGCCATCGGCCGGCATCGGCGCCCTGCTGGCCCTGTGGCTGACCGGCAACGACCTGTCGCTGGTGGCCCTGATCGGCATCGTGCTGCTGATGGGTATCGTCAAGAAGAACGCCATCATGATGATCGACTTCGCCATCCAGGCGGGACGGGGTGGAAGGCAAGTCGGCGCACGACTCAATCGTCGAGGCCTGCCTGCTGCGCTTCCGCCCCATCATGATGACCACCATGGCGGCCCTCATGGGCACGCTGCCCATAGCCCTCGCGTCCGGCGCCAGCGCCGAACTGCGTCAGCCCCTGGGTGTGGCCGTCGTCGGCGGCCTGGTGGTGTCGCAGTTGCTGACGCTCTACATCACCCCGGTGCTGTACCTCTACATGGAGGATTTCAGCCGCTGGATCGACCGGCAACTGCACCACCGCAAGACCCGCCGCGCCGCCCGCCGCCTGGTGCCGGCCAACACCGATGGCCGGGCCGACGCGGCGGAGTAGATTGGTGCCGTCGACGCGCCAGGACTTCAGATCACCTTACCCTCGAACGGGTGGCTGCCGTCGCGGCTTTCCACCTCGATCACCCACAGGTCGGGGTCGCGTTTGGTGGCGCGCTCGATGAAGGCGTCGGCTTCCGATTCCGGGACCTGGGTGCCGTTCAGGCCGGGGAACCAGCCCAGCTTGCCGTCCAGGTCGCGGCTCTGGGTGTAGACCTTGGCGCCCTGGAAGGGGATGACGACCTTCAGCACGATCAGGCCGCTCTCCGCCTCACCCTTGCGCAGGACGTAGACGGGGATGCTGTCGGCGGCGCAGCGGCGCAGGTGCAGCTGGACCCACAGGGCGGTGGATAGGCGGTCGTCGGCCATGCGTGCAAGTTCCTGAAAAATCGACCCGCAAAAATCTTCAAGGACGGCATTGCGGCTTGCCATCCGCGCCGCCGCCCGGGAAGGTGCGCCGGTATCTATAGGTTTCCCCCGTTCCCGAGGCCAGCGCCATGCCGTCCACCCCCCATCTGTCCCGCCGCTTCGGCCGCGTCCTGCTCACCAACGACGACGGCATCAACGCCCCTGGCCTTGAGCTGCTGGCGGAACTGGCGGCCGATATCGCGGACGAGGTCTGGGTGGTGGCCCCAGAGAAGGACCAGAGCGGCATGTCGCGCGCCGTCACCCTGACCACTCCCCTGCGGGTGGAGGAGAGAGGGCCGCGCCGCTACGCCCTGACCGGCACACCCAGCGACTGCGCCATCTTCGCCCTGCGCCACCTGCTGAAGGACAATCCGCCCGACATCGTGCTGTCGGGCATCAACCGCGGCGCCAACGTGGGCGACGAGGTGCCGTATTCCGGCACGGTGGCGGCGGCCCTGACCGCCCGGCTGCTGGGCGTGCCCGCCATCGCCTTCAGCCAGGCGTTCACCCGGGGCGGCCAGGTGCGCTGGGATACGGCGCGTACCCTGCTGCCCCGGGCGCTGGACCACGCGCTCAGCCTGCGCACGGCCAGCAACGTGGTTCTGAATGTGAACTTTCCCGACCTGGACGCGTCGGATGTGAGCGACGTGGTGGTGACGCGGCAGAGCCGGGGCACCCTGGACCGCATTGATGTCGAGCCCCGCACCGACATGCGCGGCGGGACCTATTACTGGATGGCCTTCCGCCGCCATATGCCCATCCTGGGGCCGGACACCGATGCCGGCGCCCTGAAGCACGGCCTGGTGTCCATCACCCCCATCGGCTTCGACATGACCGCTCCCGATGGCATAGCCTGACTGAGACCACCCTGGCCCGGCCCTTGCTTTCGTATAAAGCGAAGGGGGCCGGTGGCCGGTCCCCACTGCCGCCCGGATCCTTCAGGACGCGGGCAAAGCCAAGGGGTTCCGTCATGACGGGGGTGTCGTTCTTCCAGGGAAAGATTTGCCGGGTGGGCAAGACCGTGCTGGTCGCCGGCTTGGCGCTGGGGGCCTTGAGTGGCTGCGTGGTGGTCGACGCCGCCGGCACCGCCGTGGGTACGGCCGCCGATGTGGCCGGCACCGCCGTCAGCACCACGGCCAAGGTGGTCACGGCGCCTGTACGCTGACCAGCGGCGGTCGCGCCGTTATCCCATTTCGATGCGGTTGCGGCCGGCGTTCTTGGCGCGGTAGAGCGCCGCGTCGGCCGTCAGGTTCAGGGCTTTGGCATCCAGCCCAGGCCTCAGTCCCACCACGCCACCCGAGAACGTCACCTGGAACTGGGTGTCGCCGTGGACATAGGGGATTTCGCTGAACTGCCGGCGCAGCTGGTCCAGCCGCTCCGCCGCGTCTTCGGGTCCTGTGTGTGGCATCAGCACGGCGAATTCCTCGCCGCCGTAGCGCCCGATCATGTCGCTGCGTCGCAGCCGCTGTTGCAACAGGCGGGACAAGCCCTTGATGACACGGTCGCCGGCGCCGTGGCCGTAGTGATCGTTGACCTTCTTGAAGTGATCGATGTCCAGCATGGCAAAGGACAGTGCCGTCCCGTCACGCTGGGCGCGGGCCACCTCGCTCACCAGCAGATCCTGGATCATGGGATGGTTGTAGGCGCCCGTCAGCCCGTCCCGCACCATCAGCGCCTTCAGCTGTCGGGCGCGGCGGGCACGGGCACGCACGATTTCCGTCAGGTCGCCCAGATCCACGGGCTTGGTCAGGTAGGCGTCGATGCCCGTGCGCACGGCGGAGCGGTGGGTTTCAGCGTCGTGGTCCGCTGTCAGGAAGACGATCGGCAGGGCCAGCAGACCGTCGTATTGGCGCAGCACCGCCGCCAGCTCGAACCCCGTACACTGTGGCATGATCAGGTCGGTGACCATCAGGTCGGCGTTATGGTCATACAGCGCCTCCACCGCCTGCAGGGGGTCGGTCACCAGCCGGGTGTGCATGCCGGCGGATCGCAACGCCATTTCATAATAGGCGCCCAGGGTGGCGTCGTCGTCCACGATCAGGATGCGCAGCGGCTGGTCCGGGTCGCGTTCCGTCAGACGGTCCAGATGGTCCACCAGGGCGTTGGCGTCGGGCGGTTTCACCACATAGGCATCGCAGCCGGCGCGGGCCGCCGCCAGCCGGGCGGCAAAGCCCGTGGCCACGGACAGGGCCACGGTCGGAATCCTGCGTCCCCGGGCGTCGGCAATCTGGGCGGCCCCCGGCGCCAGGTCGTGCGGATTGACGTCCAGGATGACCGCCTCTGGCGCCGACCCGCCCACGGCCTGGGCCAGGCCTGCAGCATCGGGAAAGACCGACAGTTGGTACCCATAGGCGGCCAGGACGTCGCCCAGGTCGCCGGCACCGTCATCGTTCCCCATCATGAGATAGACTGGCCGCAAGGGCCCTTCGGCCGCGGGGGCGGGGGCGACGGGCAGCGCTTCCACCGGGGCGGGTGGCGCGGTGGTGGCCGCGGACCGTTCCAGCGCCGCGACGGCAGTCCTCAGGGCGGTGGAGGCGATGGCGCCTGGCTGGCTCACCATCTCTTCCAGGGTGCGGGCGGCGACGCTGAGGTCGGGCAGGCCGAAGGTGGCGCCGGACCCGACCAGGGAATGGGCGTGGCGCGCCAGGTCGGTGCGGGCCGCCTGGGCGGCTTCGCCATCCAATCCTTCCAACGCTGACACCGCGTGGCGGATTTGCGTCAGGCGGCCAGGCAGGCTCGCCAGGAAGTCTTGGCGAATTTCCTGCATCCGCGCCAGTAGTTCCGCAGGCAGGGATGCCATCAGGGCCGGGAAGTCGGTGTTGTTGGCGTCGGTGGTCATGTCGGGCCGGTGCCACCCCATAGCGCGCGCACGGTGCCGGGCAGGCCCATGGGGTCGAAGGGCTTGGCGATGACGCCGATCGCGCCCAGCGCCTTGAAACGCGCCACCTCCGAGGGTTGGGCCTTGGCCGTCATGAAGGCGATGGGAATTGCGGAAAGGTCGGCGCGCTCACGGATCGCCGCCAGGGTGGCCGGACCATCCATGGTGGGCATCATGGCGTCCAGCAGGATCATCTGCGGCGTCCAGCCATCCAGAATCTCCAGCGCCCGGGCGCCGGACTCGGCCATCCGGATATCGAAGCCGCCGACGTGGCGCAGGCTAAGCTCGACGATGGCCCGGATATCGGGTTCGTCGTCGACGTAGAGGATACGGTTCAGTGTCTCGGCCATGCTGTCTCGCGATGCTCGGGCGGAAATTGGGGGGGACCCGGGCGCTCCTGCCGCAGCAGCAGGGTAGCCGCCGGGGGGGACGGGCGCAAATGGAGTCCTTATCTTCGGCCAGGTGATGCCGCCCGGGAGGGCCGCTTTGATCCTGTGCCGAGGCTGGCGACGGGTAACCACCCCTGGATGGAGAGGCGTGCGTGGGGAAAAGGCGGCCATGCGCGGGAATCTCCCCTGCTCAGGGGTGACATGCCGCATGAGCCCTTGGAAAAGGCGGCGGAACGCGCTAGATATCCGCCCGCCCGGGAGGTTGTGCGGCGTGCCGTTGAACCCCCGGACTTTTTTCGTGCGGGTCCTTTCGGGCCCGCGCTCGTTTTTGAACTTCCCCCGCGCCGGCTTCATTTCTTTGCACCGGACGTTGGACGACGGAGCCCCCTAATGCCCCGCAGCACACCGCTGGACGACATTCGCAACATCGGCATCATCGCCCACGTCGATGCCGGCAAGACGACCACCACCGAGCGCATCCTGTACTACACGGGTCGCAAGCACACGATCGTCGACATCCATGACACCAAGGACCTGAAGTCGTCGACCACGACCGACTATCTGGAACAGGAACAGAAGCGCGGCATCACCATTCAGTCCGCTGCCGTGTCCTGCTTCTGGAAGGACAAGAAGATCAACCTGATCGACACCCCAGGCCACGTGGACTTCACCATTGAGGTGAACCGTTCCCTGCGCGTGCTCGACGGCGCCGTGGTGGTGTTCGACGGCGTGGCCGGTGTGGAGCCCCAGACCGAGACCAACTGGCGCCTGGCGGACAACTACAACGTTCCGCGTATGTGCTACGTCAACAAGATGGACCGTTCGGGCGCCAGCTTCAGCCGCTGCGTGGACATGATCCGCAAGCGCTTGGGCGCCACCCCGGCCGTCATCCAGCTGCCGCTGGGCTCGGAAGACAACTTCCAGGGCATGATCGACCTCGTCGAGATGAAGGCTTACGTCTGGTTCTCCGAGGAAAAGGACAGCCAGTGGGAGATCTGGGACGTCACCGACGACCTGGCCGACAAGCTGAAGATCACCAACGCCTACGACCGTGAGCTGCTGAGCAAGGTCGCGGACTTCCGCGCCGAGCTGATCGACACCTGCCTGATGCAGGACGACGCGGCGATGGAACAGTACCTGGAGAGCGGTGAAGAGCCGTCCGCCGACGTGCTGAAGGAATGCCTGCGTCTTGGCACCCTGAAGGGCGACTTCACCCCGGTCCTGTGCGGTTCCTCGTACAAGAACAAGGGCGTGCAGCAGCTGCTGGACGCCGTGGTCGCCTTCCTGCCGTCCCCGACGGACGTTGAGGCCATCAAGACCGTGGATCCGGACGGCAACCCGAACGGCGAACGCAAGTCGTCGGACGACGAGCCCTTCGCCGGCTTGGCCTTCAAGGTCATCAACGACAAGTACGGTTCGCTGACCTTCGTGCGCGTCTACTCGGGCGTCGTCGCCAAGGGCACCTCCCTGCTGAACACCACCCGCGGCAAGCGTGAGCGCATCGGCCGTATCGTGGAAATGTTCGCCAAGGAAGCGAACGACCTGGAAGAAGCCCGCGCGGGCGACATCGTGGCCTTCGTCTCGCTGGCCGAGACGGATACCGGTGACACCCTGTGCGATGCCACCGCCCCGGTGGTGCTGGAGCGCATGCGCTTCCCCGACCCCGTCATCAGCGTGTCGGTGGAGCCGAAGAACCGTGCCGACCAGGACAAGTTCGGCGCCGCCATTGGTAAGATGGTCCGCGCGGATCCGTCGCTGCGTCTGGAAACGGACCGCGACACCGGCCAGACCCTGCTGCGCGGCATGGGCGAGCTGCACCTGGAAGTGACGCTCGACCGTATGCGCACCGAGTTCGGCGTGGAAGGTGTGATGGGCCGTCCGCAGGTGGCCTATCGTGAGACGATCACCAAGACCGTCGAATACACCTACACCCACAAGAAGCAGACCGGTGGTTCGGGCCAGTTCGCCGAAGTGAAGATCCGCTTCGAGCCGAAGGAACGCGGCGCCGGCTTCACCTTCGTGGACAAGGTCGTCGGCGGCACCGTGCCGCGCGAATACATCCCGTCGGTGGGCAAGGGCCTGGAAGTCCAGAAGGAAGACGGCGTCCTCGCCAGCTACCCGACCGTGGACTTCGAAGCCACCCTGCTGGACGGCAAGTACCACGAAGTGGACTCGAACGCCCTGACGTTCGAAATCGCCGCCAAGGCCTGCTTCCGCGAAGGCATCCGGACCGCCGGTCCGATCCTGCTGGAGCCGGTGATGAAGGTCGAGGTGGTGGTTCCCGACGACTACCTGGGTGACGTGATCGGCGACATCAACCGTCGTCGCGGCACGGTGCTGGGTCAGCTGGAGCGTGGCCACAACATCGCTGTTGAATCCCACGTTCCGCTGTCCGAAATGTTCGGTTACATCGGCCAGCTGCGCGGCATGACCTCGGGTCGTGGCTCCTACACCATGGAGTTCTCGCACTACGATCCGGTGCCGAAGAACGTGGCTGACGAAATCATCGCGAAGAGCGGCAAGGCCGCCTAAGCCCTGGTTTCAGGACGCTCAGTAGAAGAACGGCCGCTCCATCCCGGGGCGGCCGTTTCTTTTTTCGCGATCGGTGCGGGACGGGCGCGGCAAAGGCCAATGGCGCCCCTACTGGGACGGGCATTGTTTCTTTTGCGAAATGATGCTGGCCCTGCCAGGGCTCAGCCGGTCACGCCCAGGATGCTGTTCATCCAGGCGTTGATCTGATCGGTGGAGAAGGTGGCGACCTGCGCGCCGGTCACGGCCAGCGCCAGGGCCTGGCCCATGCCGGATAGCTGGTCGGTCGTCAGGCTGGCGATTTGGGCCGTGGTCAGGTTCGCCACCTGGGCGGTGGTGAATTCCCGGATGTCGTCCGTGGTCAGGGCCACCAGTTGATCGGTGACCAGCGACTGCACTTGGGTGGTCGACAGCTGGCGCACTTGTGTGATGGTCAGGGCCGACAGGATGTCGGTGGTCAGCGCCGACAGTTGGGTTGTGGTCAGGGCCGCCACCTGCGCCGTGGTCAGCTGCTGCACCGTGTCGGTGACCAGGCTGTCCAACTGGTCGGTGGTCAGGGCCTTCACCTGTGTGGTGGTGAGCCCCGTCACCTGATTGGTGGTGAGGGAGACCAGCTGGTCGGTGGTCAGCGCCTGCACCTGGTTCGTTGACAGCCTGGCCACCTGGGTCGTGGTCAGCGCCGCCAGCGTGTCGGTGCTGAGGGCCGCGACCTGGTCGGTGGTCAGGGCCGCCACCTGCGCCGTGGTCAGGACGCGGACGTCGGTGGAGGACAGCGCGTTCAACTGGTCTGTCGCCAGGGTCTGGATCTGGCCGGTGGTCAGGGCCACCACCTGGGCGGTCGTCAGCGCGCCCAGTTGATCGGTGGTCAGCGCCGCCAGCTGGTCGCTGGTCAGCCCCACCAGCTGGCCGGTGGTGAAGGCCGCCAGGTTGGCGGTGCCCAGGTTGGACAATTGGGCGCTGCTGAGCGCTCCGATCTGGGCGGACGTCAGGCTGCGGATGTCGGCCGTGGGCAGGGCCACCAACTGATCACTGGACAGCGCGCCGACCTGGTCGGTGGTCAGCCTTGCCACCTGGACGGTGGTCAGGGCGGCGACGTGCGCCGTATCCAGTGCCGACAGCTGGGCGGTGCCCAGCGCCGTCAACTGCGCCGTCGACAGGACGCGGACGTCACCGGTGGTCAAGGCGTTCAGTTGGGAGGTGGTCAGCGCCTGCACCTGGGCGGTGCCCAGCTTCGCGACCTGGGCCGTGGTCAGGGCGGCCACCGCGTCGGTGTCCAGCGCCGACACCTGGGCGGTGGACAGCACGGCCAGTTGCGCGCTGGTCAGAGCACGGACATCGGTGGTGCTCAGCGCGTTGAGCTGGTCGCTGTTCAGGGCCTGGACCAGCGCGGTGGCGAGGCCCGCCACCTGGGCCGTGGTCAAGGCCGGCAGCTGGTCGGTGGTCAGCGCCGCCACCTCGTCGGTGGTCAGCACGTTGAGCTGCGCGGTGGTCAGGGCCGCCAGATTGGCGGTGCCCAGGTTGGCCAGCTGACTGGTGCTGAGCGCCGCCACTTGCGCGGTGGTCAGGGCGCGGATGTCGGCGGTGTTGAGGGCGTTCAGCTGGTCGGTGGTCAGCGCCTGGACCTGGTCGGTGCTGAGCTTGGCCACCTGGGCCGTGGTCAGGGCGGCGGTGTTGCCGGTGCCGAGTGCCGCCAGCTGATTGGTGGTCAGCGCCACCACCTGGCTGGTGGACAGCACGCGGATGTCGGCGGTGTTGAGGGCGTTCAACTGGTCGGTGGTCAGCGCCTGGACTTGATCGGTGCTGAGCTTGACCACGTGGGCGGTGGTCAGGGCGGCGGTGTTGTCGGTGCTGAGCGCCGACAACTGCGCGGTGCTGAGAACGGCCAGTTGGGCCGTGGACAGCGCGCGGATGTCGGCGGTATTGAGCGCGTTGAGCTGGTCGCTGTTCAGAACCTGGAACTGCGCGGTGGACAGCTTGGCCACCTGGGTCGTGGTCAGCGCCGGAACCTGGTCCGTGGTCAGCGCCACGACCTGGTCGGTGCTCAGCCCATTCAACTGCACGGTGGTCAGCGCCGCCAAATTGGCGCTCCCCAGGCTGGCGATCTGGTCGGTGCCGAGCGTGGTCAGCTGGGCCGACGTGAACTCCCGCATGTCGGCGGTGGTCAAGGCATTCAGCTGGTCGCTGGTCAGCGATTGCAACTGGCCGGCCGACAGGCTGGAGATCTGCCCGCTGGAAAGCGCTGACAGGTTGTCCGAGCCCAAGGTGGACAGCTGGTCCGTCGACAGCGCGGCCAGCTGCGTCGTGGTCAGGGCGCGGACATCCACGGTGCTGAGCGCGTTCAATTGGTCGCTGGTCAGGGCGTACACTTGGCCGGTGCTCAACTTGGCCACCTGTGCGCTGCTGAGCGCGGCGGTGTTGTCGGTGTTGAGCGCCGACAGCTGATCGGTGCTGAGCGCCAGCACTTGCGCGGTGCCAAGCGCGCGGATGTCGGCGGTGTTGAGCGCGTTCAACTGATCGGTCGTCAGCAGGGAAACCTGGCTGGTTGACAGCTTCGCCACCTGCAGGGTGGAAAGGGCGGCGATGGCATCGGTGCTGAGGTTGACCAGCTGGTCGGTGGTCAGAACCGACAGCTGCGCCGTGGTGAGGGCGCGCACCTCCGCACTTGTGAGCGTGTTCAGCTGATCGGTGGTCAGGGACTGGACCTGGGCACTGCTAAGCTTGGCCACCTGCAGCGTGCTGAGGGCGGATGTCTGATCGGTGGTGAGCGCCGCCACCTGGGTGCTTGTCAGGCCGCCGAGCTGGACGGTCGACAAGGCGGTGAAGGCGCCGGTGCCCAGCGTCGATAGCTGGTCCGTCGTCAAGGCCCCGACCTGTGCCGACGTGAACTCCCGCATGTCCGCCGAGGTCAAACTGTTCAGCTGGTCGCTGGTCAACGCCTGCACCTGGTCGGTGGTCAGCTGGGCGATCTGGGCACTGGTCAAGGCGGACAGGGCGTTGGCCGTCAGGGTGGACAACTGGCCGCTGGTCAGGGCCTGCACCTGGGTTGAGGTCAGGGCGCCGATATCGACGGTGGTCAGGGCGTTCAACTGGTCACTGGTGAACGCCTGGATCTGGCTGGTGGTCAGCCTGGCCACCTGCGCGCTGGTCAGCGCCGACACAGCGTTGGTGCCGAGTATGCCGACTTGGTCGGTGGTCAGCGCTGTGAGCTGCGCGGTGGTCAGTGCGCGCACGTCGGCGGTGTTGAGCGCATTCAATTGGTCGCTGTTCAGCGCCCGCACCTGGGCGGTGGAGAGCTTGGCCACCTGCAGGGTGCTGAGCGCGCCCACCTGGTCGGTGGTCAGGGCGGCGGCCTGATCGGTGGTGAGGCCGGTCAACTGCATGGTCGATAGGGCACTGAAGTTGCCGGCGGTCAGGGCGGACAGCTGGTCGGTCGTCAGGGCGGCGACCTGTGCCGACGTGAACTCCCGCATGTCCGATGTCGCCAGCGCGTTCAGCTGGTCGGTGGTCAGCGCCTGCACCTGGGCGCTGGACAGACCGATGATCTGGTTGCTGGCCAGTGCCGACAGGTTGTCGGAGCTGAGGCTGGACAGCTGGTCGGTGGTCAGCGTCGCCAGCTGGGCGGAGGTGAACTCCCGCACATCCGCCGTGGTCAGGCTGTTCAGCTGGTCGCTGGTCAAGGACCGCACCTGGGCGGCGGACAGCTTGTTGACCTGGGCGCTGGTGAGCGCCGACAGGTTGTCCGAGCCCAGGGTGGACAGCTGATCCGTGGTCAGAGCCTGGACCTGGGCGGAGGTCAGGGCGCGGATGTCGGCGGTGTTCAGCGCGTTCAGCTGGTCACTGGTCAGGGCCTGGACCTGGGCCGTGGACAGCCTGGTCACCTGCAGGGTGCTGAGTGCCGCCACGGTGTCGGTGCTGAGCGTCGACACCTGGCCGGTGGTCAGCGCCGCCAGTTGCACGGTGGTCAGCGCGCGCACGTCGGCGGTGGGCAGGGCGCTCAGCTGGTCGCTGTTCAGCGCCCGCACCTGGATGGTGGAGAGCTTGGCCACCTGCAGCGTGTTGAGGGCGCCCACCTGGTCGGTGGTCAGGGCGGCGGCCTGATCAGTGGTGAGGCCGGTCAACTGCGTGGTCGATAGGGCGCTGAAGTTGCCGGCGGTCAGGGCGGACAGCTGGTCCGTCGTCAGGGCGGCGACCTGCGTCGACGTGAACTCCCGCATGTCCGATGTCGCCAGCGCGTTCAGCTGGTCGGTGGTCAGCGCCTGCACCTGGGCGCTGGACAGACCGATGATCTGGTTGCTGGCCAGCGCCGACAGGTTGTCGGAGGTGAGGGTGGACAGCTGGTCGGTGGTCAGCGTCGCCAGCTGGGCGGAGGTGAACTCCCGCACGTCCGCC
>NZ_BACU01000006.1 GCF_000333275.1 Azospirillum sp. B4
GTTGAGGACATCAACTGATGAAGGGGTTGAGCGCCATGGCCGTATCGCAGCAAATCTTCCTGCCGCTTCTGGCGTCTTTCATCGCCGGCTTCTTCGGTCGCCGCATCGGGGACCGGGGCTCGCAGCTCGTCACCTGCGCCGCGATGCTGGTGGCGCTGGGTCTGTCCATCCACCTGTTCGTCGACGTGGCCATCAACGGCCACGCGCAGGTCGTCACCCTGGCCAACTGGGTGGCCAGCGGCGCCTTCCATGTCGATTGGGCCCTGCGCGTCGACACCCTGACGGCGGTCATGCTGATCGTGGTCAACGGCGTGTCGACCATGGTGCACATCTACTCCGTCGGCTACATGAGCCATGACCCGGACAAGCCCCGGTTCATGTCCTATCTCAGCCTGTTCACCTTCATGATGCTGATGCTTGTGACGGCCGACAACCTGCTGCAGATGTTCTTCGGCTGGGAGGGCGTCGGTGTCGCCTCCTACCTGCTGATCAACTTCTGGTTCGAGAAGAAGAGTGCCAACGACGCCTCCATGAAGGCGTTCCTGGTGAACCGCGTGGGCGACTTCGGCTTCGCCCTGGGCATCTTCTCCATCTTCATCATCTTCGGCAGCGTCGAGTTCAGCGCTATCTTCCCGGCCGCCGCCTCCAAGGCGCACGCCACCTTCAACTTCCTGGGCTGGCACGTGTCCGCGCTGGATTGCGCCTGCCTGCTGCTGTTCGTCGGCGCCATGGGCAAGTCGGCCCAGCTGGGCCTGCATACTTGGCTGCCGGACGCGATGGAAGGCCCAGTGACCATGAATACTACGGCCCCCTGATCCCGCAGGTTTTCAAATTGCTGCGCGAGGGCAGGTTCGACGAGGCTACGGCCATCTACTGGCAGCTGCACCCCGCCCGCAAGATCAAGGGCGCGCTGGCGGCCCAGATGCACGGCGGCAACTTCATCANCGCCCAGCCTGGNAAGTTCCAGGGCTGGCTGCAGGGCTACAACGGCGGTCCGCTGCGCATGCCCACCCAGCGCATCCACGACCCGCAGATGGCCGCCCTGCGCAAGGGCCTGGTCGATGCCGGCCTGAAGCCCAGCATGGATCCGTTCCGTGAGTTCTTCATCGGGCGGAATCCCGTCTGATCCTGCCGATCCCCCCGTCGGCGTTAGGCCGGCGGGGGTGTCGCGGCCGGTCGATTACCGGTCATTGCATGTACTTACCCCCATTGACGGACAGGGTCTCGCCGGTGATGAAGCCGGCCTCCTCGGCCGCCAGGAACACCACGGCGCGGGCGATCTCCTCCGGCTGGGCCAGGCGTTTGGCGGGGATGCCGTTGACGATGCCCTGCAGGATGTCGGCGGGAACGGCGTCGACCATGCTGGTCTTGGTGTAGCCCGGCGCCACCACGTTCACCGCGATGTTGCGCGACGCCCCCTCCAGCGCCAGCGCCTTGCTGAAGCCGATCAAGCCGGCCTTGGCGGCGGCATAGTTGGTCTGGCCGGCCTGGCCCGACAGGCCGTTGACGGAGCTGATGTTGATGATGCGGCCGAAGCGGCGTTCCCGCATGCCTTCGATGACCGCCCGGCACATGTTGAAGCAGCCGCCGAGGTCCACGTCGATGACGGCCCGCCACTGTTCCAGCGTCATCTTGTGCAGCATGGCGTCGCGGGTGATGCCGGCGTTGTTGACCAGGATGTCGATCGGCCCATGGTTGGCCGTGACCTGGGCGACACCATCCGCGCAGGCGGCGAAGTCGGCGACGTCCCAGGCGGCCGTGGGCAGTCCCGTGGCTTGGTGGAAAGCCACCGCCGTGGCTTCTTCCGTCGGGAGATATGTCGCCACAACCGTATGGCCGGCGGCCCGCAGGGCCAGGCTGATCGCCGCCCCTATGCCGGTGATCCCACCCGTGACCAAAGCGACGCGTGCCATCAGAACCTCCATCCCATGGGTTTCAGTCAGGCCCCCATGAGGTCGTGAGCACCGGCTGGACGCCCTGGGATGAATCAAGAAATGGAGGGAAGGGTCGGGGTTTGCGGCGGATCAATGCGGGGCCGTGGCGGTGGGTGTCTGCTGGACAATCACCAGTGAACCCAAGCGGAGCTGACCTCATGCGCGCCATGGTGTTGGGTGCGTCCGGCACCCTGGACGAGGTGGAACGGCCTGATCCCGAACCCGGTCCCGGGGAGGTGCGCATCGCCGTCCGGGCGTGCGGGGTGTGCCGCACCGACCTTCACCTGATCGATGGGGAACTGCCACCGGGCGGCCTGCCGCGTATACCCGGGCATGAGATCGTGGGTGTGATCGATCGCCTGGGGGCGGAGGTGTTGGGGCTGAGCCTGGGGCAGCGGGTGGGGGTGGGCTGGCTGGGACACAGCTGCCAGCATTGCCCCTATTGCCTGTCCGGGCATGAGAACCTGTGCGACCATCCTGGCTTCACCGGCTACACCCGCGACGGCGGCTTCGCCACCCACGCGGTGGCGGAGGCGCGCTACGTCTACCCCTTGGACGGCATCGACCTGGACGATGCCGCCGCCGCCCCGCTGCTGTGCGCCGGCCTCATCGGCTGGCGTTCGCTGGTCATGGCGGGTCCGCATCGCAAGCTGGGCATCTACGGCTTCGGCGCCGCCGGTCACATCATCCTGCAGGTGGCGCGGTGGCAGGGGGCGGAGGTGTTCGTCTTTACCCGCCCCGATGACCTGGCGGCGCAGGAATTCGCCCTGTCCCTGGGGGCGACCTGGGCCGGTCCGTCCGACGCGCCGGGGCCGGAGCCGCTGGACGCCGCCATCCTTTACGCCCCTGTTGGCGCCCTGGTGCCGGCGGCGCTGCGCGCGGTGCGCAAAGGGGGGCGGGTGGTGTGCGCCGGCATCCACATGAGCGACATCCCGTCCTTCCCCTATGAATGGCTGTGGGGGGAGCGGCAACTGGTGTCCGTCGCCAACTTGACCCGGGCCGACGCGCTGGACTTCCTGCACGCCGCCGCCCTGGCCGGCGTCCATCCGGCGGTGACGACCTATCCCCTGACCCAGGCCAACCAGGCGGTGGCCGACCTGCGGGCCGGGCGGGTGCGGGGGGCCGCCGTTCTCGTCCCCTGACACCCGCGCCGGCCGCGAGGCCTTGGCTCCGGTGTCAGGAGGTGATGATCACCTTCAGGGCGCGGTTGTCGGCGGCATGGCCGAAGGTGTCGTAGGCCGACAGGATTCCGTCCAGCGTGAAGCGGTGGGTGATCAACACAGCGGGATCCAGCTTTCGCGACTGCACCGTCTTCAACAGCATCGGCGTGCTGACGGTGTCCACCAGCCGGGTGGTGATGGCGATGTTCTGGGCCCACAGCCGGTCCAGGTGCAGGTCGGCCTTGTGGCCGTGCACGCCCACGTTGGCGATGGTGCCGCCGGGCGCCACCAGGTCCTGGCACAGCTCGAAGGTGGCGGGGATGCCCACGGCCTCGATCACCGTGTCCACGCCGATGCCGTCGGTCCACGCCTTCACCGCCTCGGCCACGTTGGTCTCGGCGCTGTTCAGGGTGCGGGTGGCGCCGAAGCGGCGGGCGACCTCCAGCCGGTTGTCGTCGACGTCGATCATGATGATTTCCGCCGGGGAATAGAACTGGGCGGTCAGCAGCGCCGCCAGGCCGATGGGGCCGGATCCGACGATGGCGACGGTGGCGCCCGGCGCCACCTTGCCATTCAGCACCCCGCACTCGAAGCCGGTGGGCAGGATGTCGCTCAGCATGGCCAGCGCTTCCTCATCCGCGCCCTCGGGGATGGGGTACAGGCTGGTGGCGGCGTGGGGGATGCGCACGTATTCCGCCTGGGTGCCGTCGATGGTGTTGCCCAGGATCCAGCCGCCGGTGCGGCAATGGGAATACATGCCCCGGCGGCAATAGTCGCAGGTGCCGCAGGCGGTGATGCAAGAGATCAGCACCCGGTCGCCGGGCTTGAACACCGTGACGCCGGGGCCGACGGCATCGATCACCCCCACGCCCTCGTGACCCAGGATGCGGCCGGGCGCGCAGGTCGCCACGTCGCCCTTCAGGATGTGCAGGTCGGTGCCGCAAATGGTGGTCTTGGTGATCCGGACGATGGCGTCGCCGGGATCCTTGATTTCAGGTTTGGGCCGCTGTTCCAACGCCTTGCGGCCGGGACCCTGATAGACAAGCGCCTTCATGATGGTCTTCCTTCGAGAGGTTGGTCGGATGGCCGGGTTGGCGTCAGTGCGCCAGCAGGGCCGGGACGGGCGTCTTGGTCAGGATGTCGCGCGTGACGCCACCCAGCACCCATTCCCGCAGCCGCGAATGGCCGTAGGCGCCGGCGACGATCATGCCGGCGCGGGTCTTCTCCGTCTCCGTGAACAGGGCGGCGGCGATATCGTCGGTCTTGCCCAGGCGGCGGATGCCCGCCGTGATGCCGTGCTGGGCCAGGTACCGCTCCAACTCGCTGACCGACTGGCCATCGTCCACCGGTGTGCCCTTGTCGACGACGGCGATAATTACGCGCGACGCCCGGCGTAGGAAGGGCATGGCCTGGGTGACGGCGTTCGCCGCCTCGCGGCTGTCGGTCCAGGCGACCAGGATGGTATCCAGCGGCGGCAGGTTGGTGGGGGCCTTCTCGGGGATGACGAAGACGCCGCGGCCCGAGCCGAACAACGCCGCCTCCACGATCTCGCTGGCGCGGTCGGGCTCCGCCACGCGATAGGGCGTGCGCACCACCAGCAGGTCGGCCGTCCGTGTCTGCGTGGCGACGATGGCGGGCACCTCCGCCGCCGTGCAGTCGAAACGGTAAAAGGCATGGGGGCCGGCCAGCCGCTCAAGCCGCAGTTCCAGCGCATGTTCAACCAGGTGGCGCTGCAGCTTGGCTTCGCGCAGGTGCTCGGCCAGGCGGTCACGCCGGACCGTGTAGTGGGAGACGCTTACCGGCGCCTCCGGCTGGATGTTGAAATGCAGGCCGCGGATGTGGGCCCCGTGCATGATCGCCAGGCGATCGGCATGGAGGATCCGGCTCTCGTCGTCGTCGCTGCCATCCAGATGGACCAGAATTTCCTTGATCATCGTGCCGGCCCTCTTCCATGAAGCGGCCTGTCCACGCCGGGGGCATGGAGCCGGGTCGCCAGCTGTCCTGAGTGTGCCGCGCCGGCCCCGGCGGCACATTGACCCATCTCAAGGGCGGTCTATGGCCTCCCCCCCCACCGGGGCGGCGATCTCCGCCTGGGTGTCGTTGAAGCAGTCGGTGACCCATGACCGGAAGGCGAGGGCGCTGGCGCTCAGGGCTGTGCCGGCCTGCCATACCAGGTAGTAGCCGTAGATGTCCTCCGCCTGGACGTCGAACAGGCGCACCAGGCGGCCCCGGCTGATCTCCTCCTGCACCATCAGGCTGCCGGCCAGCGCCACGCCCTGGCCGCTGCTCGCCACCTCGATCAGCATGGAGCTGTCGGACAAGGTCAGCCCGGCCGTCGGTTCCTGCAGGCGCAAGCCCGCCACGCGCAGCCAGGCGGACCAGCTTTGCCAGCCGTGGCGCAGGATGGTGCAGCGCGCCAGGTCCTCCGGCGTCTCCAGACCCAGGCGGTCGCGATACTCGGGGGAGCAGACGGGGAACAGCACCTCTCCCCCCAGGCGCTGGCTGACGGAATTGGGCCAGTCGCCGGCGCCATAGCGGATGGCCAGGTCGATGCCCGGCACCAGGAATTCCTCCAGGTCGGCGGTGGAACGGATTTCCACCGACACCTGCGGCATGATCCGGGTGAAGCCCCGCAGCCGGGGCAGCAGCCAGCGGGTGGCCAGGGCGGGATGGATGCTGATGACCAGGCGGCCGCCATCGGCATGGCGCCGGTCGGGAAAGGCGCGCTCCAGGATCGCCAGGGCCTGGCGCACATGGGCGATGATGGTCACGGCCTCACGGGTGGGGGCCATGCCGCGACCGACCCGGCGGAACAGCGGGATGCCCAGCCGCTCCTCCAACTCGCGGATGCGGTGGCTGATGGCGCCATGCGTCAGGCCCAGCTCATCCGCCGCGGCGGAATAGCTGCCGTGGGTGGCGGCGGAGTCCAGCGCCCGCAGGGTCTGGATGGAGGGGAGCGTCGGCATGGGCGCGGTCCCTGATTCATACTGTGAAAACTATTCACATATAGGGTCAGATCATATCGTTTGTCATCATGCGATATTTCCATAACCTTAGGGCTAACAAATGGGGAGCACGGGGAATGAACAGTGCTTTCATAAACGGGAAGGCAGTTGGGTCCTGTGCTGGCAAGGTTCGCACAGCGCTTCCATCGGGCTGGTACATGGTAATCCTGCTCACAGCAGCCCAGGTCGTCTCCTACATTGACCGCTTTTTGCCCAGCCTGCTGATCGACTCGATCAAGACCGATCTGGGGTTGAGCGATTTCCAGTGGGGTTGTTGCTGGGGCCGGCGTTCGGCGTGTTCTACGTTCTCATGGGGTGCCCCATGGGCTGGATGGCGGATCGGTTCAGCCGGCGCGGCATCCTGGCCGCCGGCATCACCATCTGGTGCTGCATGACGGCCGCCGCCAGCCTTGCCCGGGGTTTCCCGGCCCTGTTCGCCGCCCGTCTGGGCGTCGGGCTGGGGGAGGCGGCGATCGCCCCCTGCGCCGTGTCGCTGGTCAGCGACCGCTTCCCCCGCCAGCGGCGGGCCCGGGCGCTCAGCGTCTTCATGTCGGGGACCTTCCTGGGGGCGGGCATCGCCTTCCTGCTGGGCGGCCCCCTGGTGCACGCCATCGCCGGCCTGCCGGTGACGACCGTGCCCCTGCTGGGTGAGCTGCATGCCTGGCAGTTGAGTTTCCTGATCGTCGGCCTGCCAGGCCTGATGCTGGCCCTGCTGATGTTCACCTTCGCCGAGCCTGAGCGCCAGGATCGGGCGGTGGACGCCGACAGCGGCCTGCGCGGCGGCCAGGCGTCCATCGCCCAGGCGTTGCGCTTCATCCTGAAGCGGTGGCGCACCTTCGGCGTGCTGTTCGTCGGTTCCGCGGCCTGCGTCACCATGGGGTCGCTGGCCTTCTGGAACGCCACACTGTTCCAGCGCAGTTTCGGCTGGAACGTCCGGGACATGGGCATCGCCACCGGCATCCTGTTCCTGACCGGTGGCCCGCTGGGCACCGGCCTTGGGATCTGGCTGACCAACCGCTGGATCCGCCTGGGCCGCAAGGACGCGACCCTGCGGGCCCTGTTGGTGGGGTTGCTGATCGCGGTGCCGGGGTTCGCGGCCTATCCCATGATGCCGTCAGCCCCGCTGGCCATCGCCGCCCTGTTCTTCGCCTTCGTCGGCCAAGCCATGGCCGCCGCCGCGGGCCCGGCGTCCCTGACCCTGATCGCCCCCGGGCAGATCAAGTCGCAGGCCACCGCCGTCTATTACCTGGTGATCAGCGTCTCCGGCCAGCTGATCGGCCCGCCGCCGGTGGGATGGATGACCGACCTGTTCGGCGACCCGGCGCGGCTGGGCTGGGCCATGAGCATCGAGGCCCTGGTGATCGGCCTGACGGCGCTGGCCGTCCTGTCCCTGGGCATGCCCGCCTACCGCGCCGGTGTGGTGGCGGTGGAAAAGATGATCGCGAAAGGGGATGAGCATGAGTGAGGGAGCGGCTCCGAAACTGGGTACCATCCGGGCCGTCACCCATGTGGTGCCCGACCTGGACGCGATCCGGGCGGCCTATGGCACCGTGCTGGGCTATCAGCCGGTGGCGGAAGGCACCCTGCCGGTGGACACGGCGGCGGCGTGGGGGGCGCCGGCCATGGCCGGGCGGCGCTACCTGACCCTGGCCCCGGCCTGCGGCACGCCGGCTTGGCTGCGCTTCGTGGAAAGCCCGGCGGCGGCCGGGTGGCAGGCTCTGACCACCCATGGCTGGAACGCCACGGAGATCCTGGTGCAGGACGTTGACACGCTGACCACCCGGCTGGAGGGAACCACCTTCCGCGTCATCGTCCCGCCCAAGAGCCTGCAGCGCTTCCCCATGATCCGCGCCATGCAGGTCCTGGGGCCGGCGGGGGAGTGCCTGTACCTCACCCAGGTGGGCGCGGGCAGCGGGCTGGACCTGGCGCAGGCCGCCGCTTTCGTCGGCCATGTCTTCATCGTCGTCGCCGGCGGGCCCGACCTGGATGCGCTGTTCGCCACCTACGCCGGTTTCGCCAACGCCATCGACCCGTCGGTGTCGACGCGGGTGCAGGTGATCTCCTGGTCCAACGGCCTGCCGCCGGAGACGGAGCACGCACACGGGCTGGTCAAGCTGCCCTTGGGCACCCTGATCGAGTTGGATGCCTATCCGGCCGTGACCCGGCCGCGCGACACCGCCCCCGGCGAACTGCCGCCCGGCATGGCGATGGTCAGTTTCACGGTGGATGACGCCAGCGCCCTCGCGGGGCTGGCGACCTACCCGGCCTTGCTGCCTGGCGGCGGCACCAGCGCCTGTTTCCGGGGGGCGGCCGGCGAATGGATAGAGTTGGTCGGCCCACCGTAAGCGGGCCGGCGATAAGAAAATAACGATAAATATGGAGGCAGTATCATGGCTTTGGCCATTGAGGACAGGGCTGCTCTGGATTTTGTGCTGAGCCTGCGGCGGCATTGGGCCGGAACGGTCTATCCCCGCCTGCGGGCCGATTTCGACGCCGTGGCGCCAACCCCGGCGCCAGTGAACGACCCCGAAAGCCTGACGCCGCTGGTGCACGGGCTGCCAACTTATCCGTGGTTCTCGTGGCTGGAACGCGGATCGCAGAAGATGCTGTGGCGGGCGGTGTCCGACGCGGTGGTCAGGGAAGGCGCGCTGAAGCCGGCGCCGGACGGGCCGGCGACGGTTGAGGTGGACCCCAACCTGGTCCTGCCGGACTGGTACACCGACTGGGATATCCACGTGCAGCCGGGTGGCGTGTGGTCCCACGACCTGGCCGGCCGGATTTATGAGATGGGCGCCCGGCTGGTGATGCTGGGGGAGAATGACGACTACGCCTTTCATCGCCTGTTCGTCGACACGGCGCTGCCCAAACGGTCCTACCGCCGCATGGTCGATTTCGGCTGCGGTTTCGGCAAGTCCGCCTGGCCGCTGAAGCAGGCCCACCCGGAGGCCGAGGTCATCGGCGTGGACCTGGCGCTGCCCTGCGTGGAGCTGGCCGCCCGGCGCGCCAGCGAGCGCAAGCTGGCCGTTCGCTTCCGCCAGGCCGACGCGGTGGCCACGGGGCTGGAGGAGGGGAGCGCCGACCTCGTCACCTCCACCATGTTCGTGCATGAGGTGCCGGACGATGTGCTGCCGGCGGTGTTCACGGAGGCGTCGCGCTTGCTGGCCCCCGGCGGCGTGCTGCGCTTCCTGGATTTCCAGCGCACCGGCGATGGCCTGCGCGACCTGGCCATGGAGAGCACGGCGCGCGCAATAA
>NZ_BACU01000005.1 GCF_000333275.1 Azospirillum sp. B4
CGCGCACCATGCGCGGGGGGCCGGGCCTGTGGCTGCGCACGCTGAGTGGCATCGCCCCGGACGGCGGCTTGCTGGGGGCGAAGCTGATCACGGCGAACGTCCGTCAGGGTGTCGCCTCCTACCTCATTCCCCTGCTGGACCAGGGGACGGCGGAACTGGTGGCGCTGCTGGACGGCAATTCCATCACCGGATTCCGCACCGCCGCCACCTCCGCCATGGCGGCGGACGCGCTGGCGCCGGCGGGCGCCCTTCGGGTCGGGGTGATCGGATCGGGCTTCGAGGCCAAGAACCATGTCCGCGCGCTGGCGGCGTTGCGGCCTCTGAGCCAGGTGACCGTTTTCAGCCCCAACCCGGACAGCCGCGCCCGTTTCATCGCGGACCTGGCGGACCTGGGTGTCCCCCTGCGCGACGTCGATAGCGCGCGGGCCACGCTGGACGGCGCCGACGTGGTGATCTGCGCCGCGCGGTCCCGTGACGAGAGCCCGACCTTGCTGGGCGGCTGGCTGCGCCCCGGCATGACGGTGATCTCCATCGGCTCGACCCTTCCGGAACAACGCGAGTTGGACCCGGAGGCCATCCGCCGCGCCGACCTGATCGTCGCCGACATGGTGGAAGAGGTGGCGCACGACACCGGCGACATGATCGCGGCCGCCCAGGCCGGCGTGGGCTGGGGGGACAAGCTGGTGGCGCTGGCCGACGTGATCGGCGGGCGCCATCCCGGCCGCACCAGCCCGGATCAGATCCTGCTCTACAAATCGGTCGGCGCCGCCATCCAGGACCTGACCGTCGCCGCCCTGTGCGCCGGCCGGGCGCGGCAATCAGGCATCGGCACCGTGCTGCCTGTCAGCATCGCGCCGGTGCGGAAAGGCAAGAAATGACCTTCCCCCCATTCGATGATCCCACCCTGTTCAAGTCCGCCGCCCATGTCGACGGCGTTTGGATCGAGGCCCGGCCGGGTGAGGGGCGCCCCCTCCTGAACCCGTCGACGGGTGAGCAACTGGCCCTGATCCCCCAGTTCAGCCGCCAGGAGGTGGCGTCGGCCATCGATGCCGCCCATCGCGCCTTCCTCGGCTGGCGGGCGCTGCCGGCCAAGGCGCGCGCCGTCATCCTGCGCCGCTGGTTCGACCTGATGGTCACCCATGCCGACGACCTGGCCCGCCTGATCGTGCTGGAGGAAGGCAAGCCCTTCGCCGAAGCCAAGGGGGAGGTCGCCTACGCCGCGTCCTTCGTTGAATGGTTCGCGGAGGAGGGCAAGCGGGTGAAGGGGGACGTCATGGCGGCGCCGGAGGGCACGCGCCGCATCGTCACCCTGAAGGAACCGGTGGGCGTTTGCGCCGCCATCACGCCGTGGAACTTTCCGGCGGCCATGATCACGCGCAAGGCGGCGCCGGCGCTGGCGGCCGGCTGCACCATGGTGGTGAAACCGGCGGAGCAGACGCCGCTGACCGCCTTCGCCTTGGCCGAACTGGCTGCCCGGGCAGGGGTGCCGGCAGGGGTGCTGAACGTGGTCACCGGCCCGGCGCGTGTCGTGGGGGCGGAACTGACGGCCAACCCGCTGGTGCGCAAGATCACCTTCACCGGATCGACCGAGGTCGGCCGCGTGCTGATCGCCCAGTCGGCGGCGACCATCAAGAAGATATCCATGGAACTGGGCGGCAACGCCCCCTTCCTGGTGTTCGACGACGCCGATGTCGACCAGGCGGTGGCCGGCCTGATCGCCACCAAATACCGCAACACCGGCCAGGCCTGCATCAGCGCCAACCGCGTCTATGTGCAGGACGGCATCCATGACGCCCTCGCCGCCAAGCTGGCCCAGGCCGTCGGCGCCCTGCGGGTGGGTGACGGCTTCGAGGCGGGCGTGCAGCAAGGCCCCCTGATCGACGACGATGCCGTGGCGAAGGTGGAGGCGCACATCGCCGACGCCGTGGCCCAGGGCGCGAGGGTGACGCAGGGCGGTGGGCGCCATGCCCGGGGTGGCCGCTTCTTCCAGCCCACCGTGCTGACGGGCGTGACCGCCGGCATGCGCATTTGCAAGGAGGAAACCTTCGGGCCGGTGGCGCCGCTGATCCGCTTCCACGATGAGGCGGAGGCCATCCGCCTGGCCAACGATACCGAATATGGCTTGGCCGCCTATCTGTTCGCGTCGGACGCCCAGCGCATCTGGCGGGTGGCGGCGGCGCTTGAGAACGGCATGGTCGGCATCAACACCGGCCTGATCTCCAACGAGGTGGCACCCTTCGGCGGAGTCAAGCAGTCCGGCCTGGGCCGCGAAGGCTCCATCTACGGCATCGATGAGTATCTGGAACTGAAATACCTCGCCTGGGAAGGCGCCCGCGACAACACGTGAGAAAAAGGAAGAGAACCATGGCCGGCTATCGCCGTAATGAGGCGCGCGAGTGGGCGCGCGAGAAGCTGGTGGGCGTGGTCAATTGCACCATCCCATCCTTCACCTCCGACCTGACCCGCATCAACGAGGCGGCCGTCCGCCACGACACCCGCCTGGCCATCGAGCATGGCTTCATGGGTACGCTGGGCGTGTCGGAGGTGTCGATCACCCTGCCGGAGTATCTGGATTTCCTGCGCATCATCAAGGATGAGGCCGGCGAGCGCCTGGTGGTGACCCATCACGCCAGCTGGAACAACCTGGGACAGAACATCGAGGCGGTGCGCGGGGCGGAGGCGGCGGGGGCGGAGTTCGTGCTGCTGTCCTACCCGCCCAACTTCTATCCGGAGAGCGAGCAGGACATCTACGACTACACCAAGGCGGTGTGTGACGCGACCAACCTGGCCGTCATGCTGTTCCCCATGTTCCTGTGGGGCTTTTCCAGCCGCATCCACCCGTCGGACATTCCGGCCAGCCTGATCCGCCGCCTGATCGATGATTGCCCCAACATCGCCGCCATCAAGGCGGAGGGCGGCTTCCCCTCCATCCAGAGCGTGATCGAGTGCGACCGCCTGTTCGGCAAGGAGGTGGTGATCTCCATGCCCATCGAGGGCGAGTTTGATCCGCTCAGCCAAATCATGCCCATCCAGCTGTCGGCCCACAGTGACCATGAATACTACGGCCCCCTGATCCCGCAGGTTTTCAAATTGCTGCGCGAGGGCAGGTTCAACGAGGCTACGGCCATCTACTGGCAGCTGCACCC
>NZ_BACU01000004.1 GCF_000333275.1 Azospirillum sp. B4
CGGGGATAACAGGCTGATACCCCCCAAGAGTCCATTTCGACGGGGTTGTTGGCACCTCGATGTCGGCTCATCACATCTTGGGGCTGGAGCAGGTCCCAAAGGTTTCGGCTGTTCGCCGATTAAAGTGGTACGTGAGCTGGGTTCAGAACGTCGTGAGACAGTTCGGTCCCTATCTGCCGTGGGTGTAGGAGTATTGAGAGGATCTGTCCCTAGTACGAGAGGACCGGGATGGACGCACCTCTGGTGTACCGGTTGTCGCGCCAGCGGCACCGCCGGGTAGCTAAGTGCGGAAGGGATAACCGCTGAAAGCATCTAAGCGGGAAACCCCCCTCAAAACCAGTGCTCCCTGAAGAGCCGTGCTAGACCAGCACGTCAATAGGTGGCATGTGGAAGCGCGGCAACGCGTGAAGCTAAGCCATACTAATCGCTCGTCCGGCTTGAAACACCGCCTCCCCCGCGCAGCGGCAAACCCATCGCCCAGCGCATCAGCGAAACAACAGACCGCACGGGTTACACGAGACAACAGCAGCGATGAGCACATACGCATGTGCGCCTGATCGATCTGGTGGTCATAGCGGGGGTCAATACACCCGATCCCATCCCGAACTCGGCCGTGAAAACCCCCAGCGCCAATGGTACTGCGTCTTAAGACGTGGGAGAGTAGGTCGCCGCCAGGTCCATCAGTCGCACATACACCCGCTCAACGCCGCTCCCCAGACCCTCACCACAATGTCCTCCACTCCCAGCACGCATTCCCGCGGGGTGGAGCAGCCCGGTAGCTCGTCAGGCTCATAACCTGAAGGCCGCAGGTTCAAATCCTGCCCCCGCAACCAAATCTCCCAATGAAATCAAAGCCGTCGCCCCAACAGGGCGGCGGCTTTTTGCTGAAAATGCCCTAGAGCGGGATGCGATCATGTGGGATCGCATCCCGCTCATACCCTGTTCATGATAGAGCGGAACGCGATCAGGTGAGTCCACCTGATCGCGTTCCGCTCTAGGGCCTGTGGACATTCATCTGCACGAGGGGTTGGATGACGGTCCTGGAACCGCATAACAATGATTGCGCAACAGCTTATTCCGGGGGGAATGACGTGCAGACGTCACGCCGCTTTCTGCCTTCGCTACCGCTGCTGTGCGCGTTCGAAGCCGCCGCCCGGACCGGAAGCATCACTGCGGCGGCCAAGGAGCTGGCCCTGACCCAGAGCGCCGTTAGCCGCCAGATCAAGGCCTTGGAGGATCAGCTGGAGGTCGTGCTGTTCCATCGTGAACGGCAGACCATCCGCCTGACGGCGGCGGGGGATGCCTATGTTCGCGAAATCCGCGACGCTCTGCGCAAGATCAGCACCGCGTCGCTGAATCTCCGGGCCAATCCCTTCGGCGGCACACTCAGCCTGGCCATCCTGCCGACCTTCGGCACGCGGTGGCTGGCGCCCCGGCTGCCGAAGTTCCTGGCCGCCAATCCCGGCATCACCATCAACCTGGTGACGCGGCTCACCCGCTTTGATTTCAAGCTGGAGGCAATCGACGCCGCCATCCATTTCGGTCCCGCCGAATGGCCTGGCGGCGATCTGGCGCTGCTGCGGCCGGAAACGGTTGTGCCGGCCTGCAGCCCCCAACTCCGGGATCGTTTCAATTTCGAAACGGCGGCGGACATCCGGCGGGCGCCACTGCTGCATCTCACCAGCCGGCCTGACGCCTGGAAACGGTGGTTCATGGGCAACGGCGTCGACGCCCATGCCGTCCACGGCATGTTGTTCGATCAGTTCGCGACCGCCGCGCAGGCGGCCATCGCCGGCCTGGGTGTCGCCCTGCTGCCCGACTTCCTGATCCACGACGAACTGGCCGCCGGGCAGTTGGTCCGGGCGCTGGACCTGCCGATGAAAAGTGCGGAGTCCTACTACCTGGCCTGGCCGACGGAGCGCGCCAGCCATCCGCCCCTGGCGGCATTCCGCGACTGGTTGCTGACCGAAACCCAAGGGGATCGCTAGATCATTCCCGCCCCGAATGACATTTTGACAATTAATTGATGTCAGTCGCCTCTGCAAAGGCTCAAGCTGCGGCCTCGTCATGATGCGGCAGAATGATGTGCATCCCTGTCGTTGAAGGAGCCCCAGATGCCGACTGCCCCTGTCCCGCCCGATGAGATCCGGGATTTGTTCTCCCGCGCCCTGTCGGACATGTACCGGGCGGAGGTGCCTCAGTACGGCACGCTTCTGGAGTTGGTGGCCGACGTGAACGCCGCCACCCTGGCGAAGGATCCGGCGCTGCGGGCGGCGCTGGAACGCGACGACGACCTGAATCGCCTGGATGTGGAGCGTCACGGCGCCATCCGGCTGGGCACAGGGGGGGAGTTGTGCACTATCCGCCGGCTGTTCGCCGTCATGGGCATGCACCCGGTGGGTTATTACGACCTGTCGGTGGCGGGGGTGCCGGTCCATTCCACGGCATTCAGGCCCACAAGCGACGCGGCCTTGCGCCGCAATCCCTTCCGCGTCTTCACCTCGCTGCTGCGGCTTGAGCTGATCGAGGACGCGGCCTTGCGGGCCGAGGCGGCGCGCATTCTCGCCGGGCGCCAAATCTTCACCCCGCGCGCCCTGGAATTGATCGCCGTGTCGGAGACGGCCGGCGGCCTGCACCGCGGGCAGGCCGAGGAATTCGTGCGGGAGGCGCTGGAGACTTTCCGCTGGCACAGCCAGGCGACGGTGACACTGCCCGCCTACCAGGCCCTGCTGAAAGCCCATCGCCTGATCGCCGATGTCGTCAGCTTCAAGGGCCCGCACATCAACCACCTGACGCCGCGCACCCTGGATCTTGACCTGGTCCAGGCGGAGATGCGGCGGCGCGGAATGGCGGCCAAGGCCGTCATCGAAGGTCCGCCCCGGCGCGATTGCGCCATCCTGCTGCGCCAGACCAGCTTCAAGGCGCTGGAGGAACCCATCGCGTTCAAGGCGGAGGACGGTGCCGCCGCCAGCGGCACCCACACCGCGCGCTTCGGCGAGATTGAACAGCGCGGCGTGGCCCTGACGGCGAAGGGGCGGATGCTGTACGACGACCTGTTGGCCTCCGTCCGGCGCGACGTCCAAGTCGGGGCGGGCGGGTCCCAGGCCGAAGATTACGGCGGGGAGTTGGCGGTGCGTTTCCGGTTATTCCCTGACAGCTGGGCGGAACTTCGCGACCAGGACCTGGCCTTCTTCCGTTATACGCCGACGCGGGCGGGCCTCGATGCCGCCGCCGCCGGCCAGACCTTGGCGGCTTCACTGGGCGAGTTGGTCGCCCGAGGTCATCTGCGTTTCGATCCCATCACGTATGAAGACTTCCTGCCGGTCAGCGCCGCGGGGATATTCCAATCCAACCTGGGCACGGACGAGCAGCGCAACTACGATGCCCGTTCCCACCGTCAGGCCTTTGAGGAGGCCCTGGGCGCCAAGGTCCACGATGAGTTGGACTTGTATGCCCAGGCTCAGGCCCAGTCGATCGAGCAGGCGCTGGCGCGTCTGGGCGTCCGGACCGGTGGCCTGGGGCCACACTGATCAATGCCGTTCCCCCGCCACGGGTGGCCCGCCACGGGTGGATTGATATCAAGGCGGTGGCGGGTCCACTGGAATTGCGCATTCCCGCAGGAAGCGACGCAGCCATATCATTCCCGGATCGTGTGAGAACTGGCCATGCCACTGCATCATCTCGATCAGGGCAGGGAACTCGACCGGTGCCGGCAGGATACGCAGGGGCATGTAGCTGGCGTAAAGGCGGGCGAGGCGGGTGTGCATGGTGCTGATCAGGTCGGTGCCCAGGATGAGCGACGCGACGGAGGAGAAGTCTGGTGCGACCGCCGCGATCTTGCGGATGGGGCCGAAGCGGCCCAGGCACCATTGCTCGAACGCGCCGGTGCGCTTGCCGCCCAGCGCCACCGCGACGTGCGTCATGTCCAGGTATTCCGCAAGGGTCAGCGTGTCGCCGACGGACGCATTACCCGCCCAGACGACACAACTGTGCGTTTCCTCCAGCAGGATTTCCCGGGGCTGGTCACTGACCAGATAGCCGTCTGGGCGGACCAGCAGGTCCATGTCGCCGCAGTTCAGCCGGCTTCCCGCGTCATCGGTCATGGTGCTGATGTCCAGGCGGATGTCGGGGGCCTCAGCGCGCAGGCGGCGGAGGGCGCGGGACAGCACCACCTCGGTCACGTAGTCGGACGCGGCGATGCGGAAGGTGCGCCGCGCGGTGGCGGGGTCGAAGGTCGGCCGCGCCTCGATGGCCGTCTGGACCTGCAGCAGGATGGCGCGCACCGGCCCAGCCAAGGCCGAGGCCAGTGGCGTGGGTGTCATGGTGCGGCCGACCATCACCATTATTTCGTCATCAAAATAGTCACGGAGGCGGGCCAGCGCGCCACTGGTGGCGGATTGGCTGAGATGCAGGCGATGGGCGGCGCGGGAGACGTTGCGCTCTTCCAGCAGCACGTCCAATGCAACCAATAGATTCATATCGAAGCGGCGGAAGCGCACGGCAGGCGCTCCCCTATTGCGGCCGGCGGGCGCGTTCGTACGCACGCCGGCCGGCCAGGCCGGCCAGGAATCCGGCGATGATCACCGGCACCAGGACGATCAGCAGCGACGCGCGCAGGGCGCCCGGATCGTGCAGCACATGGTCGGTGACCAGCGCGATCAAGGTCGGTGCCAGACCCATGCCCAGGAGGCCGGAAAAGATGAAATGTAGGGAGATGGCCCGGCCGCGCAGGCGGTTGGGGGTGATGTCCTGGATGGTCGGCGGCACGCTGGCCAGCCCCAGGCCGCTGCCGAAGGTCAGGAAGGCCACGGCCATCAGCGCCGTTTCCTTGGTGGGGGCCACGGCCAGGGCCAGCAGGCCCACCAGCGCGATGGGCCACCAGATCAGCGGCACGAGGAAGCGGCCGCCGGCGCGGTTCGACGCCACCAGCCGGTCACTGATGGCGCCGCTGGCCAGGCAGCCCAGCACGCCGGCCAGGGCGTTCACCGGACCCAGCGTCAAACCCACCTGGGCCGGTTTCATGCCATAGGTGCGGATGAAGAAGCTGGCGCCCCAGGTGGCGAAGGTCAGTCCGACGAAGGCTGTCAGGGCGGAGACGACATAGACGGCGGTGTACGCGCCCTTGGCGGCAGCCAGGTGGGCGAAGAATTGTCCGAACGTGGGCTTGGCCGCCACCTGCGCGCCCTTGCGGGTCTCTTCCCGCACCGTGGCCATCAGGCCGGCCAGCAACAGGCCGGGCAGGCCGACGATGAAGAACACCGCCTTCCAGGTGATGGTGGGCCCCAGGCCGGGTAGCGACACCTGGGGCGCGTCGCCCAGTAGACGCAACACGATTCCGCCCAGCAGCAGGGAGGCACCGACGCCCAGGTAGTTCGACATGTTGTAGGTGCTCATCGCCCGGCCGCGCTGGCGCGGCGGGAAATAGTCCGCGATCAGGGAATAGGCGGCCGGCGCCAGGCAGGCCTCCCCGATGCCCACGCCGGCGCGGGCGATGAACAGCTGCCAGTAGCTGGTGGCCAGCCCACAGGCGAAGGTCATGACGCTCCACAGCGCGATGCCGACCACCAGGATGGTGCGGCGGCTGGCGCGGTCCACGATGGCGCCGAAGGGCAGGCCGAAGGCCACATAGAACAGGGCGAAGGCGCTACCCTGAAGGAAGCTGATCTGCGTGTCGGTGATCGCCAGATCGGCCTTGATGGGCTCCACCAGCAAGGCGATCAGGTAGCGGTCGAGGTAGGAGGTGATGCCGACGATCAGCAGCACCACCACCACGTACCAGGCGTAGGCGGGGGCTGGGTACCGCGCGCCCTCCGGGGACAGGGCGGACCAACCTTCCGAACGCGGATCAGCGCTCATCAGAAGGACCTCCGCACCGTGACGCCGAAGGTGCGCGGCTCACCCGGGAAGATGATGAAGGTGTTGGCCTGCAGCGGCGCCTGGGTGCGCAAGGTCGCGTAGTAGCGGTCGAACAGGTTGTTGGCGTAAAGCGAGATCGACAGGTCGTCCCGGCTTTCGACCGTGAAGGAGGCGTTGACGATGGCGTAACCGGGCTGGCGGTTGCCGGCCAGCAGCGTGGTGTTGGCGATGTAGTCCGTCACATAGCGTGCGTTGATGGTGCTGTTCAGCGTCCAGTCCGGCGTCAGCGGTACCGAATAGGTGACGAAGGGTTGTAGCGTCCATTTGGGCGAATTGCCCAGGCGGTTGCCGGCCAGGGTGACGTCGGCCGTGTCCTTGCCGTACTGGGCGATGATGAAGGCGGCGTTACCGCCCAAGGTCAGCCCCTTGGCGGGGTTGATCGACAGTTCCAGTTCCACGCCCTTGGAGCGCACGCTGGCGGCCGTCTGCACCTGGGTCGACAGCGTGGTCTGGTCGCGGGTCTGGAACTGGAAGTTGTCGAAATCCATCAGGAAGGCGGTGGCGTTGAACGTCAACATGCGATCGAAGGCATGGCTTTTCAGGCCGACCTCGTAAGACTTCACGGTCTCCGCCGCGAAGGTGCCGCTGACGGTCGCCGGGTTGACGGTGGTGGGCCCCCGCGCGTCCTTGGCCGCGTTGATGCCGCCGCCCTTGTAGCCGGTGCTGTAGTTGGCGAAGATCATGTCGTCTGGGGTCAGCTCATAGGACAGGCCCAGGGCATAGGTCCAGTGGCTGGCGGAGTATTTGCCGCCGATGGGATTGTCGGGACAGAAGGCGCGGGCGGCGCTGGGCACCGGCGCCTTGCAGCGCGCCGGCAGCGGCATGCCGTAATAATCCGCCACGCCGTCGGTGTAGACTTGGCCGCTGCCGGTCTTTTCCTCCGTCAGCCAGCGCAGACCCACGGTGGCCTTCAGCTTGGGCGCGATCTCGATGACGTCGTGGGTGAACAGCGACAGCCCACGCCCGGACTGGGAGAAGGTCTGCAGCGTGTCGCCGCCGCCGGCCGGGTAGTAGGAGGCCGGGGCGATACCGCCGGACAGCAGGTTGTAGAAGCGGCCGGCGTCGGTGCCGAAGACGCTGCTCTGGTTGGCGCCGATGGTGTTGTCATAGCCGAACACGCCGAACAGCAGGTCGGCCGGCCCTTGGGTGGTGGTCAGTTGCGCCTCCAGCGTATCCATCCGGTCGCGCAGTTGCTGGCCATAAACGTTCAGGACGTTGGCCGAGCTGTTGTCGCTGTCATAGCTGTCGGACGAGCCGAAATAGCGGTGGCCATAGGTCACCTTGGTTTGGAAGTCCTCCAGGTCCCAATTGGCGATGGCGGTCAGGGCGTGGGCGTTGACCTTGGATTCCAGGGGTCCGTTCAGGGCGACCTTGTAGCGGTTGTCCTCGTCCGCAGGGTTGAGGACGGTGCCGCCGGCCTTGGCCATCGTCGTGGAGCCGGAGCCCAGCGTCAGGTAGGGCGCGGCGCAGCAGGCCTCGTCCTTGCGCTGCACCTCCCCAATCAGCCGCAGGCTGAAGGTCTCGGTGGCCTTAAGCAACAGCTGGGCGCGAAACTGGTAGCGGTCGCGGTCGTTCAGGTCGCGGCCGTCGGTGACGTCGTGGATGTAGCCATCGCGACGGCTGTACAGGCCCGACAGGCGGAAGGCCAGCTTGTCGGCCACGATGGGGCCGGACACGTCGCTGCCCAGGCGCAGGGTATTGTAGTTGCCGTAGGTGATGGACCCGTCGCCTGACCAGTCGAAGGTCGGTTCCTTGGTGATCACGTTGATGACGCCGGTGGTGGTGTTCTTGCCGTACAGCGTGCCCTGGGGCCCGCGCAGCACTTCCACCCGCTTCACGTCCATCAGGTCGGACAGCGCCTCGCCCGGACGGTTGAGGTAGACGCCATCCTCGAAAATGCCGACCGATGGCTCGAAGCCCACGTTCTGGCTGGACGTGCCGACGCCGCGCAGGCGCACCTGCGTGCCGGAGCTTTCGGAGGTGGAGGTGGAGATGAACAGCGACGGGGCGATCTGGGGCAGGGCCCGCGCCTCGGTGATGCCGGACGAGGCCAGAGTGTCGCCACTGATGGCGCTGATGGCCATGGGGACGCGCTGCAGGGATGCCGATCGCTTGGTCGCGGTCACGATGATCTCGTCCAGCGCCTCGGGCGCGTTTTCCTGGGCCATCGCCGTGTACGCAAGCAGGGGCAATGTGGATGCCACCACCAGAGACAACGCCTTCATTCTTCCCTCCCGGTTATGATTTTTGCCGGTTCTACAGGGGAAAATTGATGCGTGTCAATATGTGACTTGATTTGTTTATTGATGCGCCGTTTCCAATAGGCGACGCGGACGCGCGCCGGCCGCCCGTGCGCGGATGGCCGGTGACGGATTTGGAGGATAGAGGGCGCGCGTCAGCGCAGGCCGAACAGCTTCGTTCGGACGGAGCGGAGGTGGTCGCGCATGCATTGTTCCGCGCGCTCGGGATCATGGGCCCGGATGGAGTCCACCAGCACGCGATGCTCCCCATCGGAAGCCGCGGTGGCGGTGGCCATGGCGGCGCCGAACACCGCGTCGATGCGGCTGTCCAGGCTGGGGCGGCCTTGGGTGCGCAAGGTGTCGTACAGCAATAATAACAGCATGTTATGGCTGGCTTCCGCGATGGCGCGGTGCAGCCGCTCATCCAGGCGCCGCCACAGCGTCAGGGATTGAACGGCGGACATTTCGGCCAGGCACGCGTCCATGGCCTGAAGGTCGGCCGCCGTTGAATGGATGGCCGCCTGGGCGGCCAACTGGGGTTCCAGCACCAGGCGCGCGTCCATGATGTCGCCCAGGCTGATCGGCAGCGGCGATTGCGCCTCGGCCGTCAGGTCGCGCGGACCGACGAAGGTGCCCTTGCCCACGTGGCGCCAGATCAACCCTTCCTCTTCCACCCGCTTCAACAGGGTGCGCAGCTTGCCGCGCGAAACGCCCAGCAGGTCGCTCAGCTTGGGCTCGGGCGGCAGCCGCGGTTCACCGGATCGGCCGGTCGCCTCGATCAAATCCCGCAAACGGCTCAGGTCATCCACAGCCACCACCGACGCTCCCCATCCCATGCGCGCATCTTAACGACTTTTCCAGCTGGCTCAACTCGATCAATAACAATATTGATGCAAATCGATTGACATATTGATTGAGCTAACGTAGCTGGTTTGGGCGCCGCCCGGCACTGGCGGCGAATTGC
>NZ_BACU01000003.1 GCF_000333275.1 Azospirillum sp. B4
GCCGGCACAGCGTGCGCGCGCTGCGCGCCGACGGGGCCCACTTCCTGGCCTGGCGCTGGCGCCAGGGGCGGGAGGCGTTCCCCGCCAGCGTCGACACCGTGGTCGATTATCTGGCCGTGCATGGCGCCGATCGGGGGGACGGGCAGGGGCCTTACAGCTACGCCACCCTCCAACGCCGCCGGGCCAGCATCGCCACCCTGCACCAGGCCCTGGAGCTGCCCGATCCCACCCGGCACCCCCGGGTCCGCCTGGAACTGCGCGGCCTGGCAACCCGCCTGGGCCGCCGGCCACAACAGGCCGCCCCCCTGCGCCGGGAGGCGTTGGACGAGATCCTGGCCGTCACCGCCGCCGGCGGCCACCCCATCGATCTGCGCGACGCCGCCCTCCTGGCCGTGGGTTACGACACCCTGCGCCGCCGCTCTGAGTTGGTGAGCCTGCGTCTCGGCGATGTCGTCACCGAGATCGATGGCAGCGGCCGCGCCCTGTTCCGCCGGTTGAAAGGTGACGATGGCCGTGGCCGTTGGACCTGGCTGGGGCCTGACACCTTGGCCCGCCTGCGGACCTGGCTGACCGTGCGCGCCGAACTGCTGGCCGATACTGAAGCCCGCCTGCGCCAGGCCCTGCGCGGTCGCGATGCCCAGGCGACCCGTCGCCAGGGGCTGGAACGTCGCCTGGAGCGCCTGGCGGCCGCCCGGGAGGCCGTCTGGCTGCAGCTGGGCTATGAACCCCTGCTGCGTCTGGAGAACCAGGTGCTGGGCCCCCTGGCCTGCGCGGGGGCCGATCCCGGCAAGCGGGTAGGGGAGATATTCAAGGCCCGGGCCGCCGCCGCAGGCTTCGCCGGCGGCGGGGCGCCGGACGAGGGCGGGGTCTCCGGCCACAGCCTGCGCGTCGGCGCGGCGCAGGACCTGCTGGTGGCCGGCTTCGGTCTGCCGGCCCTGCAGGCCGCCGGTGGCTGGGCCTCCCCCACCATGCCCGCCCGCTACGGCGAACGCATCCAGGCCGGCGACGGCGCCATGGCCCAGTTGGCCAAGCGCCAGGGCAGGGGAGGGGGGCCGTAACAGATCGGCCGATGAAAAGGCCTACTCAACTGTCACTTTCGCGCTAGCATGGCCCATATCGCTCACTCATGGGATGTGGTGGCGCACCATGAACCCTCAAACCATTGGCGCACCCCTATCCTATTCTCCAACCCGGCTTGGGACTCTCGTCCAGCAGCGGCGACAGGACCAGGATGAGGTGCAGGCCCGGCCGCCGCGCTGGCAGGCGGAACGCGACCGCGTCGCGCTCGACGTCGACGCCCGGGCGGGAGGGCCGGATGCGCCACTCCCGCCGCGAGAGCGCGGCACCGGGAAGAGCAAGAGTAGGCGTGTGTCGATGCGGATCTGGTGCTTCGTGCCGCTAGTGCTCGCCCTGAGCCCGATCGGTTGTGCCGATCCCGTCGCCGGCGCCAACCTTGCCTGCGTGGTGCCAGTCCCGGGTGCTGAGACCGGCCGGGTCGGCTACCTCCAGGGCTTGGCGGGCGGCGACATGCTCTTGGGGGCGAAACAGGGCCTATTCCGCTACGACGCGGCCTCGCACCAGGTGGTGACGGCCGGCGGCGCCGACACCGTCGGGGTCACCTCCTTCCGGGCCCTAACGGGGGGTGACGTGCTGGTCGGGGCGGAACAGGGCCTGTTCCGCTACGACGCGACCATACACCAGGCGATGCCGGCCGGCGGGGCCGAAACCGGCATGGTCATGTCCCTTGTTACCCTAGCGGGTGGCGACGTGCTGGTCGGGGCGAAGAGGGGCCTGTTCCGCTACGACGCAGCGTCGCGCCAGGCGGTGCCAGCTGGCGGCGCAGTGACCGGCCGGGTCAACATCATCAAATCCCTGGTGGGCGGCGACGTATTAGTCGGGGGAGAGAACGGCCTGTTCAGCTACGACGCGGCGTCGCGCCAGGCGGTGCCAGCTGGCGGCGCAGTGACCGGCCTGGTCAACATCATCAAATCCCTGGTGGGCGGCGACGTATTAGTCGGGGGAGAGAACGGCCTGTTCATCTACGACGCGGCGTCGCGCCAGGCGGTGCCGGCAGGTGGCGCAGAGACCGACCAAGTCGAAGAAATCCAGTCCCTGGAAGGCGGCGAGTTGCTCGTCGGGTCGAAGAAGGGCCTGTTCCGCTACGACGCGGCAGGACGGCAGACGGTGCCGGCCGGCGGCGCCGGGACCGGCTGGGTCTGGTCCCTCCTGGCCTTGGCAGGCGGCGACGTGCTCGTTGGGTCAATGAATGGCCTGTTCCGCTACGACGCGGCCTCGCACAAGGTAGTGATGGTCGGAGGCGCCGGGAAAGGCTGGGTCTGGTCCTTCGAGGTCCTGGCGGGCGGCGACGCGCTCGTAGGGACAGGGTATGGCCTGCTCCGCTATGATGCGGCAACGCGCCCAGCGGTGCCGGCTGCCGGTTCCGAGGTCGGCAAGGTCTGGTC
>NZ_BACU01000002.1 GCF_000333275.1 Azospirillum sp. B4
GCCCGTAGATACTTTGACGACGAAAAACAAAGGGCTCTTACTGAGAGTATCGGCGTTGTCGGACAGCTTGTTCCTGTNATCGTCAAAGATGACGATGACGGGCGTGCAGGCCATTGGACCCTGGTTGCCGGTGAACGCCGTTGGCGCGCGTGCGTAGCGCTTGGGAAGCCGCAGATATTGTGCATAAGGCAACCGGAGGGGACCAGTACTCGGGCTATCCAGCTTATTGAGAACCTCCAGCGGTCCGATATCACGCCAATTGAACAAGCCCGCGGGGTACGAGATCTCATCAACGAAGAAGGCTTGACTCAAGTCACGGCCTGTTCCGTCCTCGGGCTGTCCGAAGGTGCTGTAAGCCAGTTACTCACCATGCTCTCTGATCTTTCGGAATTCATTGTCGCTGATGTCGAGGCGCATGGAACTGATGTCGCCACCTCTTTGCTATACGAGCTGAGCCGCTTTCCTGAACCTGACCAGATTGCCTTATGGCCGTCTGTGAAAGATGGCTCCATAAAGCGCACCGGCCTTAGGTTGGCAAAAAAAGGGCAGGGATCCGCTACGGAGAGCTCTTCAAATCGAACCGCTCCCATATTTCGTGGCATTTCCGCATTCAGCAAAAGCCTGGAAGGCATCCGTTCAGCAGGTCGACCGCTGGAAGAGGCGGAGCGCTCTCAGCTCATGGAGCTTCGCGACAGACTTAATGAGCTGCTTAGCAAAGACTGAATCTTTAGCCGGCTAAAGATTACATTAGGACGAGCCCCGCAGACCATCGGTTGGCGGGGCTTTGTCATTGAGCCCATGGAAGCAGAATTTAGTCCGTTCCAAAAACTAGACAACCTTGGTTGCGAGCATCGCTAACGATCGGAAATCTTTAGCCGGCTAAAGATTCATAGCGTTGAAATTTCAACCGATTGCCCCTGTCATATATTGCCCTCAAGTCGCTTCAAGGTAACAGCCCATATAATGGACCGGAACGAAAGTTAAATGGCATTTAACATGCGTCAAGGAATATTGGGGAGCCGCTGTTGGTGATAATTGATACTTATCGCCAGAGAAGGAAGGCAGTACCTTATAAGGAGGCAGCGCGCCGAGCGGGCGAAACCCGTCGCCAGCGGGATGGGAGACAGGGCCAGATGGGCGAGCGAACGGCATCGGATGCGGAAAGTGAGGGCGCGTGGATCCCCATGTTCACCCTGCCGCTGGTCGATCTCGATCCCAAAGTCGTCATCGAGGTTCCAGGACTGGCCTTGGTGTCGGCCGACGATGCCCGCGTGCGGGATTTGGCCCAGCGGCATCCGCGCTTCGCCACCTACCTTGGGGCTTTCACCACCGAGTTCGGCCAAGCCGTGACACCCAGTGTGCTCATTCGGCACAGCACGTCGCCCGAGACCTACCGCAGCGTCGAAGCGCTCGCCGGCTTCCGCGACGCCGTGGCCTTGTCTGTCGTCCCCTATGCCTGGGCGCTGACCCTGCGCCATGGTGCGCCCCTCGGCATTCGCTACGCCAATTGGTTCAATTTCTATCCATGGATGACGGACCAGGCTTACGAGGTCCTCCTCATGCGCAGCATGGCCCAGCACGGTCACCACCCTCTGGTGGAAGAACTGAAGCCTCAGGTGCTCCCCGGCTTTGCGCCCATGCTCATAACGGGACAGATGGTGGATCGGCCTTTATTGGACGCGCTGCTGAACCGATGGCAACAGCGCTTTGGCCTGTCGCCCCCCTCTCATGACCAGGTCGCGTTGTTCCGGGCCCTGAACATGGCCCAGGCCGCGGCCCAGGCGCCGGGGAATGTGGAG
>NZ_BACU01000001.1 GCF_000333275.1 Azospirillum sp. B4
CATTCCCGGCGCCGCAGACTCTCGACCACGCCCAGTACCAGGTCGCGGGCCTCCGCGTCCAAGGTCCCGATCGGCTGGAAGGGGGCCACGAGCCTCACGTTTTCCCAGCCCTCTTCCTCATTGAGATCCTCACCTTCGTCTTCGGCAAGTTCCTCAAGCAGGTGCCCGACTTCATCCGGTATGTCCGGGGGATCGGCCTCCTCGTCACTATTGCGTGTTCCGCCAGTCTCGCCCTCCGGTGAGATCTCTCTCTCTGGCGAGGGCTCTGGGGTTGTTGTCGGCCCGGCCGATCCATGCCTGCGGACGACATCCTCGGCAAGGAGATCTGCGACCGCCCCCGCATCATGAGGCTGACCTGATGTCGGTTGGGCGGCCGCCGGCGCCGCTTCGCCGCTGCCTACCCCTTCCCCTACCTGGCCCCCTCTGCCGACCCTGGCGGCCGCGGCTTCCAAAGCCTCCAGGCTTCTCAGCATCGCCTCCTCTTCCGCGAGCGTGTGCCCTGAGGGGAGTCCGCCGGACGCCCCCTCCCCGCTTGCCGCAGGCGGGGGTGACGGGATAGGCGGTACGGCGGCGGGTGGAACCGTCCCATGCTGTTGGCTTTCAAGCCCCTCCTTGCCGGCTCCGCTGGGAAGTTGAACGCTGACCGGAGAGCTGAAGCGCTGCAGAAGGGCCCTCAACCTCAGCTCAGAAGCCGCCTTCCGTCCATGCCGCCGCGGTGAGCGGGTCAGGGTGATTCTTGACACACCTTCCAGGACCAGGCGCTTCAGCTTGGTGGCATTGCCCAGCAGGATGGGTAGGACGAGCAAGCCGGTGACCCAGGAAGCCAGCCATAGGAGGTCCACCCTGGCGGCCCCCAGATGGGAATCGAACCAGATGGGCTGCCCCGCCATGAGGGCATTCCCGAGCTGGCGCCATTGATCAGGCCTCCAGGCTGAAAACTCGAATGCCTCTCCCATGAGCAGACACATGGCCCCCCACCAGGTGCCGACAGCAGCCGCCCAGGCGAGGAGTTGCCCCAGCAGCTTCCCAATCGTCTTGGTGACCGCCGCAGCGTGGCGTGCAACGGCCGCCCCCACAGGACCACCCATGACATGCTCCCCGTCCAGTGCTAAATAACTCGTGGTAGCTCATTTCGGGACCCAGAGAAATGCCCAAGTCACGCACATCGGCCGGGGGCCCGCCATACAGGGCGGATGACGACGCGATGGGATTGACCCTGCCCTCTCTCGCAGCCTGCTCTCTGGTCTATCTCCTGCTGACCGGAGACGTGCCAGCGAGGGAAGAGGTTAGCCAGGCGGAATGGCCGATGAGCACCGAGGAGGCACAGCTGCCCAAGCTGCCTGAGAGCGCCATGGGCCGGCCCTTCGATGATCTCCAGCCCCCGCCTCCAAGAACGCCAATGGGAGACGGCTCGAAAGGGCGGCCCAAACCGCCGCTGGCCCCGCCCCTGGCGTCCTCGCCTGAGGTGACCCTGCCCCAGGGGTCCTCGCCTGGCCTGGTTGAGGCTCCGCCGGTGCTGGCAGCCTCGCCGCCACCACCAACCGCGTCGGAGGTTTCGCCCAAGGCAGCCCAGCCCTTGTTGCCTGGCACGGATGCGGGAGGCGCGGCAAGCGCCACCGCTCCCGCGCCTGCTCCGCTGGCGGCCGGGGGAACTCCCTCCAAGTCCACATCCGGCGCGGCCGCTTCACCTGACGGATCGGCGATCGACAGCATCCTGGACAACCTCGGTGCCAGCGTCGATGAGCATCGGCGCGTCACGACAGCCGTTGAGGCCGTCCCCCTCCCCCCGATCCTCCCGCCTACCGGCGACGCCAAACCGGGCACCGATGCCAAACCCAGCCAGCCAGCGGGGAGAGTGACAAGCGCCGGGGCAGTCCAGGATCACCTCTCCGCTCGATCCGCCCATCGGGGTTCAAAAAGAAAGCCTGAACAGCAGCCGGAGACCGCCCATGAGAACACGTCCCCCAGCAAGATCGCCGTTGCACCAGGACCTAAGGCGGAAGAACCGCCGGCGCGGCCCAGGCACCGGTCAGGTAAAGGAAAGGGCGGCGCCACGCCGGGCTCGGGCACCTCGGTCGCGACCGCGCCGGCACGCCCGGAGCCGCCGCTTGAAGACCTCCCTCCGCAATTCCTGGCGCAAGTCGATTTCGACCCGGTCAGCGCGGCCCTGAACTACAGCGCGCGAAATGCCGTCGGCGTGGCGCTGGGGGCGCTTGGCGCTGACCCGAGGAACAAGGTGCTCGTTGTCGAAGCGGCCTATCCCGATGCCGCCCTCACCGCCAACCGGGTGGCTGTCGTCCAGCAGCGGCTGCTGGAATTAGGCTTCCATGGCGAGGCAGTGCTGCTGCCAGCTCCCGGCTCCGTTGGCCCCCACACCCTGATCCTGGCGGCCGCGCCGACGACCAGGGGGGGGAGGACGATTCAATAGACGTGCCGAGTTCTTTAGCCGGCTAAAGATGCAACTCCATGATTGACCTGTTGACGCAAGTCACATTAAGTTGCGTCAACATCACAATCACCTTGGGGGTTTGCTATGGGACACATTCCGGTTGAGGCTGGGGATTTGGTCAAGAGGTTCCGTGAGCATTTGGGTCTTACACAACAGGGATTCGCTGAGCATCTAAATGGTGTGTTTGGCCGAAAATACGACCGCTCTAGAATCAGCCGATGGGAAGGGGGAGGAGAAAGACCCCCGGCAGATGTACAGAACTTGGTACGTTGCCAGATGGATCGGCGTCCGCTTTCGATCAACGGGCGGGCCGAAATCATCGCCGTGAGCAATTTCAAAGGCGGCGTCGGTAAGACAACCACCTCGACTAATATCGCTGTGGTGCTGGCTCAACGCGGTCATAAAGTGCTATTAATCGACTGCGACGCTCAAGCCTCGGCAAGCAAATATCTGCTTGGGGAGGAGGGCCATCTGGCCGCAGTTGATAGCGCAAAGACGCTTACTGAAGCAGTGCGCAAAGTCAATTCCGGTTCCAAACCGGATGCAGTGCTCAGCTCCATGATCTCAACCGGTCATGGTGTCGATATCGTTGCCGCCTCGCTGAGACTGGCCCGCGTTGAATTCAGGGAGAGTGGGGCTGAACACCTATTGAAGGAAATGTTGGTGCCGCTTCGGTCAGTCTACGACTGGATCATTCTTGACTCGCCACCTAACCCTGGACTTCCTCTTAGCTGGGCTCTTACCGCGGCCACAGGGATGATCGTACCTGTTCGAACTGAGCCGATGGATTCCAGCGGCTTAGAACTGATCTTGGAAGAGATCGAGCTCATTCAACGACGCCTCAATCCAACCCTCCGCGTCCTCGGCGTCTTGCCCAATCAATATGACAGCAGAAAGACGGTAGACCAGTTGCTTCTGAAGAACCTATTCCAGATGGACCCGGTGAGGATGGAATTCTCAGGAACCGGAACTGGCTTACGGGTTTACGACCCGGTAGCCGACCAAAGTGCGTTTGGTAGGGCGGCAATGATGGAAATCCCC